>CADCLH010000068.1:0-9236 GCA_902802215.1 Oscillospiraceae bacterium | reverse complement strand
ACGATGAAAAAGGCTTATCTTGTACTATCCGACGGACGCGCTTTCGAGGGCGTCCGCATCGGCGCAGAGGGGGACGGACTCGGCGAGCTGGTGTTCACCACCGGCATGACCGGCTATCTCGAGACCCTGACCGACCCGAGCTACGCGGGTCAGATCATCCTGCAAACCTTCCCCCTGATCGGCAATTACGGAGTCATCCCGGCGGACTTCGAGGGGCGCTGCCTTGCCCGCGGCTACGTGGTGCGCGAGCTCTGCGCCGCTCCGTCCAACTTCCGCAGCGAATACCCGCTGGACGCCTTTCTGAAGGAGCGCGGCGTCCCCGGCATCTGCGGCGTGGATACCCGCGCCCTCACCCGCATCCTCCGCGAGGAGGGCGTCATGAACGCGCTCATCTGCGACGAAAAACCGGCGGAGCTTACGGCCTTGCGGTCCTACGCGGTGCGCTCCGGCGTGCGCGAGGCGAGCTGCAAAGAGGCATACACTGTCCCCGCCGCGGGGGAGGAGCGCTTTCATGTGGCCCTGCTGGACTACGGCGCCAAGCACCATATTGTGGAGAGCCTGACCGAACGCGGCTGCCGCGTGACGGTCCTGCCGCACGACACCGCGGCGGAGGACGTGCTGGCCCTGCGCCCCGACGGGCTCATGCTCTCCAACGGGCCCGGCGACCCGAAGGAGAACGTCTTCGAGATCGCCCAGCTCAAAAAGCTCATGGGCAGGCTGCCGGTCTTCGGCATCTGTCTGGGACACCAGCTCGCGGCGCTGGCCCTCGGCGGGGAGACCGTCAAGCTCAAGTACGGCCACCGCGGGGCCAACCAGCCGGTGAAGGACCTGAAAACCGGGCGCTGCTTCATCACCAGCCAGAACCACGGCTACGCGGTGCTGGCTGAGAGCGTCGCTTTTGTCGGACAGCTTCGCTGCGTCAACGCAAACGACCTCAGCTGCGAGGGCCTGGACTACCCCGCCCTGCGCTGCTTCACGGTGCAGTTTCACCCCGAGGCCAGCGCGGGCCCGCACGACACGGGCTTTCTGTTCGACCGCTTTGTCGGCATGATGGGAGGCGGGGACGATGCCTAAGAATCCGAATATCCGGAAGGTGCTGGTCATCGGCTCCGGCCCCATCGTGATCGGCCAGGCGGCGGAGTTCGACTACGCCGGGGCGCAGGCCTGCCGCGTGCTCCGGGAGGAGGGCGTGCGCACGGTGCTGGTCAACTCCAACCCCGCCACCATCATGACCGACAAGCACCTCGCGGACGCGATCTACCTCGAACCCCTGACGGCGGAGACCCTGCGCCGCATCATCGCGCTCGAGCGTCCGGACGGCCTGCTCGCCGGACTCGGCGGGCAGACGGGTCTGACGCTCGCCATGCAGCTGACAAAGGACGGGACGCTGGAAAAATACGGCGTGAAGCTGCTCGGCTCCGGCATCGACGCCATCGAGCGGGCCGAGGACCGGGAGCGCTTTCGCGAGACGCTGGCGGAGATGGGCCAGCCCGTCATCCCCTCGGCCACGGCGGAGGACGTCGAAACGGCGCTTGCGATCGCGGAGCGGATCGGCTACCCGGTCATCGTGCGCCCGGCCTACACGCTGGGCGGCACGGGCGGCGGCATCGCCGCGAACGCGGACGAGCTCGGGCAGATCGCGCGGCAGGGTCTGGACCTGTCGCCCATCACGCAGATCCTCGTGGAGAAGTGCGTCTCCGGCTGGAAGGAGATCGAGTTCGAGACCATGCGCGACGCCGCCGGGAACGTGATCGCGGTCTGCTCCATGGAGAACGTGGACCCGGTCGGCATCCACACCGGCGATTCCATCGTCGTGGCCCCGGCGCTGACGCTCGCGGACAGGGAGTACCAGATGCTGCGCTCGGCGGCGCTGAACATTGTGACCGCCATCGGCATCGAGGGCGGCTGCAACGTGCAGTTCGCGCTCAATCCGGACAGCTTCGAGTACGCCGTCATCGAGGTCAACCCCCGCGTCTCGCGCTCCTCGGCCCTGGCCTCGAAGGCGACCGGCTACCCCATCGCCAAGATGTCCGCGCGCATCGCCCTGGGCTACACCCTCGACGAGATCAAAAACGACATCACGGGCAAGACCTGCGCCTGCTTCGAGCCGACGATCGACTATGTGGTGGTGAAGTTCCCCAAGTGGCCGTTTGAGAAGTTCCACGGGGCGAGCCGGAGGCTCGGCACCCAGATGAAGGCCACGGGCGAGGTCATGGCCATCGCCTCCTCCTTCGAGATGGCTCTGATGAAGGCCGTGCGCGGCGCGGAGCTGGGGCTTGACACGCTCAACGCCCCGCCCCTGTCCGACGCGCCCCTCGCCGAACGGCTCGCCGCGCAGGACGACCGGCGCATCTTCACGGTCTTTGAGGCGCTGAAGGCCGGCGTCGGCGTGGACGAGATCCATGAAATCACCAAGATCGACCGCTGGTTCCTGTGGAAGCTGCACGGCCTCGCGGCGTTCGAGGAGCGGCTGCGGGGCGGGAGCCTCACGGACGAGGACTATAAAAAAGCCAAACGCCTCGGCTATACGGACGAGGCGCTGTGCAGGCTCTGCGGGGTGGAAAGCGTCCCCGGCCTTGCGATGAGCTACAAGATGGTCGACACCTGCGCCGCCGAGTTCGAGGCCGAGACCCCCTATTTCTATTCCGGCTTCGACCTTGAGTGCGAGAGCCGTCTTTTCCCGCGCTCCGGCAGGCCCGTGGTGGTGGTGCTGGGCTCCGGCCCGATCCGCATCGGCCAGGGCATCGAGTTCGACTATTCCTCGGTGCACTGCGTCTGGACCCTGCGCGAGCTGGGCTATGACGTGGTCATCGTCAACAACAACCCCGAGACCGTCTCCACCGACTACGACACGGCGGACCGGCTCTACTTCGAGCCCCTGTGCCGGGAGGACGTCTGGAACATCGTGCAGCTGGAAAAGCCCGTGGGCGTAGTCGTGGCCTTCGGCGGGCAGACGGCCATCAAGCTCACGGAGTTTCTGGACAAAAAGGGCGTGCGCATCCTCGGCACCTCCGCCGACAGCATCGACACCGCCGAGGACCGGGCCCGCTTCGACGCCCTGCTCGAGCGCTTCGGCATCCGCCGCCCGAAGGGGAAGGGCGTGCTCACGCTCGACGAGGCGCTCGACGCCGCCGAAGAGCTGGGCTACCCCGTGCTGCTGCGCCCGAGCTACGTCATCGGCGGGCAGAACATGTGCATCTCCCGCGACCGCGCGAGCACCGAAGCCTACATGCGCGGCATCCTCGCCCAGGGCATCGAAAACCCCGTGCTGGTGGACAAGTACATGCCCGGCACGGAGCTGGAGGTGGACGTGATCTCCGACGGGGAGGACGTGCTGATCCCCGGCATCATGGAGCATGTCGAGCGGGCCGGCGTCCACAGCGGCGACTCCATCGCCGTCTACCCGCCCTGGAACCTCAGCGACAAGTTCCTGCGCCGCATCGCGGAGGTGTCGGAGAAGCTGGCCCTCGCCCTCGGGACAAAGGGCCTCGTGAACATCCAGTACCTCATCTGGCAGGACGAGCTCTACGTCATCGAGGTCAACCCCCGCGCCTCCCGCACCGTGCCCTACATCAGCAAGGTCACGAACGTGCCGATGGTGGATCTCGCCTCCCGGATCATGCTGGGCGCGAAGCTCCGGGACCTCGGCTGGGGGACGGGCCTGTGGCGCACGCCGCCCTACTATGCGGTCAAGGTGCCGGTCTTCTCCTTTGAAAAGCTCTCCGACGCAAACTCCATCCTCGGCCCCGAGATGAAATCCACCGGCGAGGTGCTCGGACTGGGCAGGACGCTGGCGGAGGCGCTGTTCAAGGGCCTGACCGCGGCGGGCTTTACCCTCCCGGCGGACTGCGGGGACCGGCAGGGCGTGCTGCTGAGCGTCGAGAACGAGGACAGTCAGGAGATCCTCTCCCTCGCGCGGCGCTTCTTTGACCTGGGGCTCAAGCTCTACGCCACCCGGGACACGGCGGACGCCATCGCCTCGCTCGGCATCCCGGTCGAGGCCGTCCCCAACGCCGGGGAGAGCGGCGAGATCGAAGCGCTGCTGGACAGCGGCGCGCTCCGGTACATCGTCTATACCGGCGCGGTCAAGGACGGCACGATGGGCGACTACATCGCCCTGCACCGCCGGGCCATGCAGCGCGGCGTGCCCTGCCTCACCTCGCTCGACACGGCGGGCGCGCTGGCCGAGATCATCGCCAGCCGCTTCCACGAGAGCAGCACCGAGCTTGTGGACATCAACGCCATGCGATCGAAGCGGCAGACCGTCCGCTTCACCAAGATGCAGGACTGCGGCAACGACTACATCTTCATCGAAAACTTCGACGGCGCGATCACCTGCCCCGAGTCCCTGTGCGTGAATCTCTGCCGGGCGCACACCGGCGTCGGCAGTGACGGCATCGTGCTCATCGAGCGCTCCGAAATTGCCGACGTCAAGATGCGCTCCTTCAACCGCGACGGCAGCGAGGGGAAGATGGCCGGCAACAACATCCGCTGCGTGGCGAAATACGTCTACGACCGCGGCATCGTCCCGAAGGAGGAGATGCGCGTGGAGACCGGCAGCGGCGTCAAGTCCCTGCGCCTGTTCCTGCGCGACGGCCTTGTCAGCTCCGTGGAGGTGGACATGGGCAGGGCCTCCCTGAAGACGGCCGAGATCCCCGCGGTCTTTGACGGGGAGACCGTCGTCGACGCGCCCGTCGTCATCGGCGGGCGGAGCTGGCGCGTCACCTGCGTCAACGTCGGCAACCCGCACTGCGTGGTCTTCTGCGACAAGATCGACGCTCTCGATCTCGAGAGCATCGGCCCGCAGTTCGAGCACGCCGCCATGTTCCCCGAGCGGGTCAACACCGAGTTCGTGCGCGTCGTGAACCGGCACACCCTGCGCATGCGGGTCTGGGAGCGCGGCAGCGGCGAGACCCTCTCCTGCGGCACGGGCGCCTGCGCCGCGGCGGCGGCCGCCTGCGAAATCGGCCTGTGCGACAAGGGGAGCGACATCACGGTCAGCCTTCTCGGCGGCGAGCTCACGGTCAACTGTACCGACGAGCGCGTCCTGCTCACCGGCGGCGCGAGCGTCGTCTTCGAGGGCAGCTTCCAATATTGAGTTCTCCGCAGCGTGCGCCCGCGCGCCGACCCGGGATCCGGGGCCGGTACGCGGGCGCTTCGTTTTTTCTTTTTTGACAAAACGATCATTTTTGTCTTGCCCCGGATGGACGGATTTGATAGAATCAGAATAAAATAGCCGTATTGCCGATTTGACCCGAAACGCCGGACGACGCCGGAGGATTTTGTGAGGTGGCCTATGACAATTCAGGAAACGATATTCAGCAAGATCGCCGAGGCGCTGCTGGCGGATTATACCAGCATCTACTATGTCAACGCGGTGACGAACGAGTACTACTGGTATTCCGTGGACCCGGAGTTTCGCTCCCTCAATCTCGAGCAGGGCGGCGACGACTTTTTCAGGGATATCATCCGGGACTGCAAAAAGGTGATCTATCCCGAGGACCAGCACTTTTTCGTGTACGATATCCAGAAGGAGAAGCTTCTCGGTGACATGAAGAAGGGGACGATGCAGCGCATCGAATACCGGCTGATGCTCAACGGCGTGCCGACCTGGCATTCTCTCCGGCTGATCCGCGGTCTGGACGACAATACGGATTATTTTGTGCTCGGCGTCAAGAACATTGACGCGCTGCACCGGCGGAGAGAGAACGAGAAGGAGATCGAGCGGCAGAAGGAGATCTACGACCAGATCACCGAGAGCCTTGCCGAGCAGTACGACACGCTGTACTACATCGACCTTGCGACCAGCACATATCTGGAGATCTCTTCGACGGACGAGTACAAGAGACTGAACGTCCCGGCGACCGGGAACGACTTCTTCGCCGAGAGCCGGAGAAGCATCCGGAAATACGTCCACCCCGAGGATCAGAAGAAGGCCAGGCGTCTGCACTATAAGGACGTGATGCTGGACAACCTGAAGGACCGCAAGTCGTTCTCGCTCTCCTGGCGGCTGGTCGTGAACGGCCAGGTCCGGCACATCCGGCATACGGAGATCATGGCCAGAGACAAAAAGCACATCATCGTGTGCATCAAGAACATCGACGACGAGGTGCAGGCGAAGCTGGCGCAGAAGGAGGACCGGAAGAAGAACGTCACGTTTACGCAGATCGCCGAGACGCTGGCGTCCCACTACGATCTGATCTATTACATCGACTGTGAAAGCACGCAATACGCCGAGCTGTCCGCAAAGAGGAAGTCCGGCGAGCTGAAGATCCAGGAGGAGGGGGAGGACTTCTTCGCGGCCTGCTGGAGAAACGCCGAGCGCTTCGTCCATGCCGAGGACAGGGACAGGATCCGTCTCTTCCTCGACAAGGACAACCTGATCTCCCAGCTCGAGGGCAGGCGGCAGCTGAGCGAGGATTACCGCATGCTCCTGGACGGCGGGAAAACGCAGTACACGCGCATGACGGTGACCTATTCCTCCGATCAAAGCCATTTCATCATCTGCGTCGAGAACCGGGAAGAGGACGTGCGCAGGGAGAAGGAGCATCTGAAAGCTCTCTCCACGGCAAATGAGATGGCCCGGCGCGACGAGCTGACCGGCACCAAGAACAAGACGGCCTATCACGAGGCGGAAAAGGATTTGCAGAAGCTGGTGGTAGAGGGGGGCGAGCCCTTCGGCATCGTATTCTGCGACATCAACGGCCTGAAGATGATCAACGACACCGAGGGCCACAAGGCGGGGGACGACTATATCAAGGCCGCCTGCAGGCTGGTCTGCCGCATCTTCCATCACAGCCCCGTGTTCCGCGTCGGCGGGGATGAGTTCGTCGTGGTGTTGAAAGGGCAGGACTTCGCGGAACGCGTGAGCCTGATCTCCGTCCTGCGCAGGCAGGTGGAGGAGAACATCCGCCTCGGCGAAGGACCCGTGATCGCCTCCGGACTTGCGGAGTTCCAGCGGGTCAAGGACCGCCGCGTCGAGGACGTGTTCAACCGCGCCGACAGCCAGATGTATGAGGACAAGACGCGTCTGAAGCGGGAGAAGCTTCTTCAGGAGACCCGCACCCTCAAGGACAAGGCGGTGATCCGGGCCATCAGCGAGGACCGGCGTGTCATGCTGGAGATGCTGTACAGGGCGTTCGAGACGGTCTCGGACGGGACCTATGTGTTCCTCTGCGACATGAAATACGATTTTTCCCGCTGGTCGAAGAACGCGGTGGACACGTTCGGCCTTCCGGCCGAGTACATGTACGGCGCGGGCGATATCTGGGAGAACTGCATCCATCCCGAGGACCGGGCCGCCTATCACAAGGGCATCGACGAGATCTTCTCCGGAAACGCCGGCGGCCACGACATGCAGTACCGGGCCAGGCGCGTCACGGGAGAATACGAGGTGTGCACCTGCCGCGGCATCGTCATCCGGGACCCCTCCGGCGAACCGGACTATTTCGCCGGCACCATACGCAATCACGGCGTGCAGGGACATGTCGACGCGCTGACCGGGCTGAGGAACCAGTACGGCTTCTTTGAAGACCTGGACGGCTGCCTGAGGCGGAAAGCGGAATTCAGCGTGATGCTGTTCGGCATCAGCAGGTTCTCCGAGATCAACGAGATGTACGGCTACCAGTTCGGCAACCTCGTGCTTCAGCGCTATGCCCGAAAGGCGTATGAGGTGACGGGGAACAAGGGGCGCATCTACCGGATCGACGGGACCAAGTTCGCGGTGATCAGCAACACGCTCACGGTCGACCAACTGCGGGAAAAGTACGATGCTTTCCGCGCGTTTCTCCACGAGGCGTTCGAGGTGGACGGCAGGAAGCTCCTGCTCGATCTGCACGGCGGCGCGCTGCGGGTGGATCATTTCGACGTCGACTCCCAGACGGTCTACGCCTGCCTGAACTTTGCCAACGAGGAATCCAAGCTCCGCCAGCAGGGGAGTCTGGTGGAGTTCCGGAACGATCTGAACCGGGAGAACCAGCAGAGACTGGAAAAGCTGCACGCGATCCGCGCCTCGATCATGCGCGGCTATGAGGGCTTCTATCTGCTCTATCAGCCGGTGGTGGAAGCGAAGACGGAAAAGCTGATCGGGGCGGAGGCGCTGCTTCGCTGGAAGAACGACGTCTACGGCATGGTCCCGCCGGATCAGTTCCTCCCGCTTCTGGAGTCGGACCCGCTGTTCCCCGAGCTCGGGGAGTGGATCATCCGGGAATCCATCCTCGCGGCGAAGAAGATCCTGCGGCAGGACCCCGGCTTCATCGTCAACGTCAATCTGTCGTACACGCAGCTGGAGAAGCCTGACTTTGTGGATATGGTGCTGCGTATCCTGGGCGAGCTGGAATACCCGCCGGAGCATCTCTGCTTCGAGGTGACGGAACGGTGCAGGCTGCTGGATATGGAGCTGCTGAAGAACGTGCTGTCCGAGATCAAGTCCAGGGGCGTTCTGGTCGCGCTGGACGATTTCGGGACCGGCTTTTCGTCCGTCGGCATCCTCAGGGAGATCCCGTTCGACATCATCAAGATCGACCGCAGCTTCGTCCGGAGGATCGAGGCCAACGAGATCGACCGGCAGCTCATCCGGACCATCGCGGACCTCGCCTTCCTCTTCGGCGCGAAGGTCTGCGTCGAGGGCATCGAGACGGAGGGGATGCGGGATATCCTGAAGCAGTACCATGTGGAGAGCTTCCAGGGCTATTACTACGCCAAGCCCCTGCTGATCGGGGATTTCCTCAAATGGGAGGAGAACTTCCGCTGATCGGCGGAATACGCCCGCGCGCCGGCCTCAGACCAGAGACCGGCGCGCGCTTTTTCACGCATGATACCACAATGATTTGTCACCAGCTCGTTGCATTTTTGAAACCATCATGCTATACTGACGCTAAACAAACTGGAAGCGGAGGAACTGTCATGTCAGCCACGATTCTTGACATTGCCCGCCAGTGCGGCGTTTCTCCCGGGATCGTCGACCGGGTGCTCAGCGACAGCCGGGAGGAGATCGGCGAGGAGACCCGCGATAAGATCCGCACCGCCGCGAAGGAGCTCGGATATGAGGCGTCCCGCCGGACCCACAGTCTCGGCGTTCTGTTCATGGACGAGAGCGCCAAGGGTCTGACGCATCCCTTTTTTGCCGCGATCCTGAACGCCTTCAAGATCGCTGCCGAGGCGCGGGGCTATGACGTCACCTTTATCAACCACCGCATCGGCGGCAGCGTGATGACCTATCGGGAATACTGCCAGTT
>CADCLH010000067.1 GCA_902802215.1 Oscillospiraceae bacterium | reverse complement strand
GTCAGCAACTACTACTGGGGCAACAGCGTCGTCGCCACGCTGACCACCATCCGCACCGACCCCAAAAACCCCCAGGGCGGCAAGGTGCTGGTCTTCGATCTGACCGGCGACGTGGTCGCCGGCTCGGAGCTGTCGATCTCGGTCGGACAGAAGAGCGCAAACTACGACCTCGTGGTCCCCAACTCCGCCGTCAAGAGCGACTCGAACGGCAGCTTCGTGCTGGCCGTGGCGGTCAAGAGCTCACCGCTCGGCAACCGCTATACCGCCCGGCGCGTCAGCGTCGAGGTCAGGGCCAACGACGACAACAACTCCGCCGTGGTCGGGGACCTCTCCAACGGCGACTATGTCATCACCACGAGCTCCGCGCCCATCAAGAGCGGCGACATGGTCCGCCTCGCGGACAGCGACTGATATGCGCGAGAGGATCAAAAAACTGCTGCTGCCGCTGATCGCCGCGGCGCTGGCGCTGGGCTGCCTCGTCTGCCTGTGGCGCCTGCACGCGCTGAAAAACCTGCTGCCGGATCAGCACGCCGCCGAGCGCTGGCAGGGCGAGGGCGAGCTGGACTTCGACCAGCTCTCCTTCTTCATGGCGCGCGATCAGAAGCTCACGCGCGATCAGCTCTACGCCTTCCGGACGGAGATGCTCAAAAAGCTCAAGGAGGCCTCGCTCGAGCCGGAGAACAACCCCGGCCTGCTGCACGACGCCTGGAGCACGAGCGATACCGTCAAGGTCCAGAACGGACGGCGCAGCGGCGAGGTGCAGGTCGTCGCCGTCGGCGGCTGGTTCTTCGACTTCCACCCGCTGCGGCTGCTCAGCGGCAACTACCTCCAGCCGGACGACGTGATGGACGACCGCGTCCTGCTCGACAGGGAGACGGCCTGGCTCCTGTTCGGAGGGACCGAGCTGTCGGGCATGAGCTTCTCCATCGGAGACAAGCCCTTCGTCGTCGCGGGCGTCTACGAGCACGCCTCCGACCGCTTCTCCCGCCGCGCCGACGGCGACGCCATGCGCGTCTATATGAGCTACGACGCCTTCGAGCGCCTGTTCCCCGAGAAAGCCGGCTTTACCTGCTACGAGCTCGTGATGGCCGATCCCGTCCGGGGCTTCGCGCGCACGGCGGCGCAGGAAAAGTTCCCGCTCAAAAGCGCGGAACTGCTGGAAAACAGCGGACGCTTCGAGACCGCGCGGCTCTGGGCGCTGCTCAAGGACAGCAGCGGGCGCGCCATGCGCACCGGCTTTGCCGTCTACCCCGCGTGGGAAAACGCGGCGCGCGCCGTCGAGGACCGGGCCGCCCGCTTCCTTGCGGCGGCGTTCGTGCTCGGCTTCCTCCCCGCGGCGCTGCTGCTGGTCTGGGCCCTCCGGCTGACCCGGCGCGGACAGCTCAGGCTCCGGCACGAGATCCTGCCGGACGCGCGCGAGCGCGTGGAGGAGGCCGTGCGCGTCCGCGGCAGACGCCGCTGGGAGCGCAGACACCCCGATCAGACATAACGCACGCGGCTTCCCGAATGGGAGGCCGCGCGCTTTTCGGTTGACAAGCACAGCACCTTCGCGGTATGCTGAAGGCAGAAATAACGGACGGAGGACGTCGACATGAGCAAGAGAACGGATGAACTGAGCGCAGCTTTCCGCAGCCTTTTCAAAACGGAGGAGGCCGGGATCTGGTCCGCGCCCGGCCGGACCGAGATCGGCGGCAACCACACCGACCATCAGCACGGGAAGGTGCTGGCGGGCTCGGTGGACGCCGATATGCTCGCCGCCGCCGCTTTAAACGGCAGCGACCTCGTGCGCATCCAATCCGAGGGCTATCCGATGATGGAGCTCCGCCTGGATAAGCTCGAGCCCGTGGAGAGCGAGAAGGGGACCACCGCCGCGCTGGTGCGCGGCATGTGCGCCCAGTGCGCCGGACGCGGCTTTCCGATCGGCGGCTTCGACGCCTGCGTCTGCTCCGACGTGCCGCAGGGCAGCGGCCTGTCCTCCTCGGCGGCCTTCGAGGTCCTGATCGGCGCGGTGCTCAACTCGCTGTTCTGCGGCGACAGCCTCAACGCCACCGACCTCGCGATCATGGGGCAGAAGGCCGAAAACGTCTTCTTCGGCAAGCCCTGCGGCCTCATGGATCAGATGGCCTCCGCCTGGGGCGGCATCATCGCCATCGACTTTGAAAACCCCGCCGCCCCCGTCGTCACCCCCGTGCACTTCGACTTCGCCTCCGCGAAGCACAGCCTGTGCATGATCGACGTCAAGTCCGACCACGCGAGCCTTACCGGCGAGTACGCGGCCATCCCCGCGGAGCTCGGGGCCGTCAGCGCCGTGTTCGGCAAAAAGGTGCTGCGCGAGGTCCCGGAGGAGGAGTTCTACGCGCGTCTTCCCGAGGTGCGCGAAAAGGCCGGCGACCGCGCCCTGCTGCGGGCGGTCCATATCTACAACGACAACCGCCGCGTCGACGCCATGACCGCCGCCCTCTCGCAGGGCGACTTCGACCGCTTCCTCGCCCTCGTGCGGGAGTCCGGGCGCTCGTCCTGGCTGTATCTGCAAAACGTCGTCGTCTGCGGCAGCGCCGTCAACCAGGCCGCGGGCGTCGCCCTCGCCCTGTGCGAGCGCCTGCTTGGCGGGCGCGGCGCCTTCCGCATCCACGGCGGCGGCTTCGGCGGCACCGTCCAGGCCTTCGTCCCGGACGAGCTGCTCGACGCGTTCCGCGCGGGCGTCGAGGCCGTCTTCGGCGCGGGAAGCTGCCATGTGATGCAGATCCGCCCCGTCGGCTTCTGTCGGGTAAAATGACATAATATAGTTGACATAACAAAAACACCGGACGCTGGTCCGGTGTTTTTGTTATGGGGATTGCGGACCGCCCGACAGCATACCCGCCAGTCATTGCGCGGCTGCGCGCACACCGGCGCGGCAATCCGTTTTCCGTGTCCTGTATGCAGGCGGTAAGCTGCGCAAATCAAGACCCATTTCTCTTTTCGGTACTTGCCCGAAAAGAGAAACGGTTCTTGGACTCCAAAGAGAAAAGGGCGCTTCCACGCGGGTTTTCAGCTGGCAATTGTTGGGCCGGTCCCCCGCGGATATCCGACTTTGCCTTAATATCTGGTGCAATCGTGGAAAAGGCTGTCGCCCCTGTTTCCGCGCGGAGACGCTTCGCTTGGCGCTGCATGGTGCAGGCGGTAACGTCTTGCACTGTGTTACTTGGTTCGGCGTGTTTTTCTCTGACAGAGGTCCGTCCGAAACCCTCGCCGGACAAAGAAAAACGTCGGATAGTTGCGGGCACCCGGCTTACCGCCTGTCACAGCGTCAGCCGCACTCGGCGCCCTTTTCTTTCTTACACCGGGCGCGGCGCTGTCTTTCTTTTCGGGCAAGCACCGAAAAGAAAGATAGGGGGGCGCAATACGCAGGTAACGGTTTGCAAATCGGTTAAAGAAAACGGATTGCCACGTCGCTTCGCTCCTCGCAATGACGTGCAGAGGGGGAGGGCGGGGAGCAAGGGGCGGTGACACCTCATCCGCCCTGCGGGCACCTTTCCCTCAAGGGGAAGGCAGGGCCGCCGGAGGCGGCGATTTCAATCGTTTTTTGTCAGGACATGCGCCTGACAAAAAACACTTCTCAGGCCGCCAGTGTGCGAGCGTCCCCCACAAGCGAGTGCATGCAGCGGCCTGCAAAAAATCGAGGGCAAAGCGGAAGGCTTTGCCCTCGAAATTAAAAAACTTCCCCCGGTTGCCCGGGGGAAGATCCCGCTTATGCCGTGCCGGCCCAGTAACAACCTGCACAAAAGAGCAGGTGGGTCGCCTAAGTTCTGTTTCACTGCTTCCAACGTCCGGCCGGAGCCGGGAGGCCTGCAATCCGCAGATTCAAATCGGCATCCCTTATGAGAGATGTGGGTTTTATGGGCCGCAAGTCCTTACGGACAACACGCACACAGCAGGACTCGTTTTCAGCGTATGCGGCGGTGGGGGAAACTTATTCCTCCTCGTCCTCGTCAAACAGGAGGACCGCGAAATGCTCGTACACGTCCTGAAGCTCGGCCTCGTCGTCAATGGACTCAAACAGCTCGTCCCCGTTTTCGTCGAACACCGAACGCAAAATGACGATGCCGTAGTCGGGGTCGTTCTCATCCATGTTCGCGGGCAGGAAGGCCGTATAGGTCTGTCCCTTGTAGTCCATCGTGTCGAGCACCTCAAGCTCGAACTCCGCGCCGTCGTCGTCCACAATGGTGATAAAGTCGCTGCCGTATTCCTCGCTCATCGCTGCAACCTCCCCTTGGCTTTCTGCTCTTATTGTAAACCAAAAAAAGCGAGAAATCAAGTGTTTCACGACCCGAGATCCTCCAGCAGACGCAAAAGCTCGTCCGCGTCCGTCACCGGGATCCCGCGGCGCAGCAGCGTGCGGTCCGTCAGACGCAGATTCGCCGTCTCGATCGCCGTCACCGCCAGTTTCTCGCGGCCGCGGCGGCCCTCGTACACCGCCACGCGGCCCTCGTCGTCGCGCAGATAGTACGCCGCGGACTCCTCCCGCCCCGCAAAGCGCGCGGCGATCTCCTCCGGCAGCGCGGGCGCGCCCGTGCGGTGCAGGCTCCGCCACGCGCCGCCCACCGCCAGGACCGCCGCCGCCATCAGACACAGCAGCAGCGCCGACTTGAGCTTCATCTTTCCCTCTCCCTTCGTGTGATTCTGTATTGCCAGTATTCCACCGGGAAGGAAATCTATACCGCGCAGGCGGCGCTTTGCGGGCAGGGACGAAAAAATTTACATTTCCTCTACCGGTTTTCCGGCAGCTGTGGTATAATATCACTTTGTATAGGCTTAAAATAAGGAGAGTATGCGCGGCGTCGCTGCGCCCGGAAGGAGGTGTCGGCTGCTCCCATGAAGAAAAACAACCCGAAAAAAACGCCCCGAGGCGAACCGTCCCCCGCCGCAATGCGCGTGCGCAAGGGGCTGCACATCTTCGGCAGAGCGCTGAATTTCGTCGGCGATACCGCCGCGGGCACCGTCGGCGCCGTGTTCAAGATCATCGGCACCGTCCTGCTGATCCTGCTCGTGTCGGGCATGATGTTCGCCTGCGTGTTCGCCTACTATGTCAAGACCTGCCTCACGCCGAACCTCGATCTGTCGCTCGAGGACTTCAAGCTCAACGAGTCGAGCACCGTCTGGTATCAGGACGCCTCGGGCGAGTGGCGCGAGCTCGCCAACCTCTCCGGCAAGGAAAAACGCGTCTGGGTCGATTACGACGAGATCCCCTGGTATATGGAAAAGGCCCTCGTCGCCATCGAGGACAAGCGCTTCTATAACCACAAGGGCGTCGACTGGTACCGCACCGCGGGCGCCTTCGTGGAGATGTTCGCCCGCATGCAGACCAGCTACGGCGGCTCCACCATCACCCAGCAGCTTATCAAAAACCTCACCGGCGAAAACGAGATCACCATCCAGCGCAAGCTCACCGAGATCTTCGGCGCGCTCGAGCTCGAAAAGAAGTACGACAAGCGGGAGATCATGGAGTGGTACCTCAACGCCGTCTACTTCGGAGAGGGCTGCTGGGGCGTGCAGACCGCCGCGCAGACCTACTTCGGCAAGGACGTCAAGGACCTCTCCATGGCCGAGTGCGCCGCCATCGTCGGCATCACCAACCTGCCCACCTACTACGACCCCTTCTACAACGAGGAGAACAATAAAAAACGGCAGGAGACCATACTCTGGGAGATGTACGATCAGGGCTACATCGACCACGCTCAGTACGAGCAGGCCAAGAGCGAGGAGCTCGCCTTCACCCGTACCCCCGGGGAGGAGTACACCCAGGAGATCATGTCCTATTACACGGAGATGGTCATCGACGACGTCATCAACGATCTGATGAAGCTCAAGGGCATCGGCCGCGATACCGCCAAGACCCTGCTCTACAACGGCGGCTATCAGATCTACTGCTGCCTCGACACCGGCGTGCAGGCCTGCATCGACCAGATCTACACCAACCTCGACGCCATCCCCTACACCCGCAGCGAGCAGCAGCTCCAGAGCGCCATCGTCGTCATGGACCCCTATGACGGGCGCATCCTCGGCATCTCCGGCGGCGTCGGGGAGAAGGTCATCAACTTCGGCCTCAACCGCGCGACCGGCACCTACCGCTCGCCCGGCTCGTCCATCAAGCCCATCGCCTCCTACGGCCCGGCGGTGGACCTCGGCCTCATTACGCCCGATACGCTGGTGCTCGACGAGAACGACATCTCCCTGCGCGGCACGAGCTGGTTCCCGCAGAACGACGGCGGCCAGAACTTCGGCCTCGTCAGCATCTACACGGCCTTGCAGTACTCGCTCAACACCGTGGCCGCGCAGATCGTCGACAAGCTGCCCATGGGCCCGCAGACCTCCTACGACTACCTGACGACGCGCCTCGGCGTGACCAGCCTCGTGCCCGCCGACTGCGACTACGCGCCGATGGCGCTCGGGCAGCTCACCAACGGCATCACCGTGCGCGAGATGTGTCAGGCCTACTGCGCCTTCGTCAACGACGGCATCTTCACCTACGGGCGCAGCTATTCGATGGTCAGCGACAAGGAGGGCAACGTCGTCATCGACAACGTGCCCAACACCATCCAGGCCTTCAAGCCCAACACCGCCTACGTCATGACCTATATGATGCAGAACGGCGTCGAACACGGCACCGGCACCGAGGCCGCGCTCTGGACCGTCCCGGTGGCCGGCAAGACCGGCACCTCCGGCGACTACAAGGACCGCTGGTTCGTCGGCTGCACGCCCTATTATGTGGCGGCGGTCTGGACCGGCTACGACACCCCGGAGATCATCCACGTCGGCGGCAACCCCGCCTCTCAAATCTGGCGCAAGGTCATGGCGCCCGTCCACGAGGGGCTGGGCTGGAAATCCTTCCCCTATCCGCAGCTCGGCGGCAACACCGGCATCTTCGGCGTCTATGACACCCCGGTCTACAACGACCGCGAATACTACGGCGGCAACGAAGGCTGGGCCGGCAACACCGATCCCTACGCCTGATTCTTCGGGCGCGGGGATCGCCGCATTCGTAAGAAAAAGCGGCAGTTTTTCCCATGGGCGCATTTGGAATTGACAAATCAGTTATTTTGCGTTACAATTCGATTACAGTTAAGGGAGGCGCTTTCATTGGCTAAGGTTTTGGAGTATAAGGGACATCCCCTGCAGCGGAAGGACAACATCATCTATTACGGCAGCTTTGCCGACAAGTACATCATTATGATGCAGATCCTGGACACCAAGAAGGTCGGCGATCTCGACGTCGCGACCAAGGTGTCGATCCAGCTGCAGCTGACGGATTCCGGCATCAAGTCCCGGGACCGGATCGTGAAGAAGACGGAAAAGGACAGCCTCTACAGCGCCATCGACGTGGCCGCTGTCTGGCTGGAAAGGGCGCTTGCCGCCAGGTAAGCGGTTTCAGTAAACACAAAGGATCTGTTTTCATGCACAGAAAGATTTTTCGGACGCTCGGCGCGGCGCTGCTCATGGCGTTGATGATGAGCGTCCCGGCCCGGGCGGAGACCGCCGTCGTGGCGGGCTCTGACGTCAATCTGCGCGAAGGCCCCGGCACCAACTACCGCATCCTCGACTGTCTGCCGTGGGGCACCAGCGTCACGGTGACGGATCAGTCCGACGATACCTGGTACGCGGTGGAGGTCGACGGGCAGCCGGGCTTCATGTCCGCACAGTTCCTGAACATCCTGGGCGAACCGCAGCAGGAGTTCGTGACGCCCGATCCCACGGACGAGGGCGATCCGGCCTGGGTCAACGCCATGTACGTCCGCTTCCGCAGCGGGCCGGGCTCCGACTACTCGGTGCTCGGAGAGTACAACCGCGGCAAGACGCTGACCGTGTACAGCCTCGAGGGCGCCTGGGCGGGCTGCTCCATCGACGGGCGCAGCGGCTACATATTCGCCGATTACCTCACCTTCGGCGTGCCCGACGGCGCGGCGCAGGCGGCTCCGTCTCCGACGCCCGCGCCGACGCCCGCGCCCACACCGGCGCCGGTACAGCAGGAGGAGCCGGACGACGGCATCCCCGCCTGGGCGCGCGAACAGCAGGAAGCGCCGGACGAGGGCGGCAGCGCCTCAACCCCGACCCCGACCCCGACCGCAGCGCCGACCCAGGCGCCCGCAGCGGCGCCCGCCGCACAGGCGGCCGCGCCTGCCGCGTCGGTCATCGGCGAGGGCTATATCGCGGGCAACTATGTGCGCTTCCGCACAGGCCCGGGAACCAATTATCAGATCATCGACGCCTATGACTACGGTCAGCAGCTCCAGATCGTCGGCGAGGCCGACGGCTGGACGGCCTGCCTGATCGACGGACAGTTCGGCTACGTGCACGGCGCTTATGTGGAGGTCACCGCGACCCACGAGGCGACCGCCCCCATGCCGACGGGCAGCAGCTACGCGGAGCCGAGCAGCACGCCGCAGCCCACGCCAGCCCCCGCGCCTGTCGGCCCGGCGAGCTCGGAAGCCGTCGAAGGCTACATCGCGGGCAACAACGTGCGCATGCGTGACGGCGCGTCCATGTCCGCGGGGATCATCACGGAGCTCTTCTACGGCAACCGCGTGAGCATCACCGCCTGCTTCGGCGAGTGGACCGCGGTGATCTATGAAGGCCAGTCCGGCTATGTCTACAGCCAGTTCGTCCGGGAGGGCAGCCTCCAGATCGAGGGAAGCACCGTCACAGGCAGCGCCTACGCCGCCCCCGGCTCCGAACAGCCCCAGAATCAGACGCCGGAGCTCAGCGGCAGCAGCTACGAAAAGGGCCAGCAGATCGCACAGTACGCGTTGCAGTTCCTCGGCTACGATTACTGCTGGGGCGGCAAGGACCCGAGCACCGGCTTCGACTGCTCCGGCCTGGTGTACTACGTGTACAGCCAGTTCGGCTACACGCTCAACCGCGTGGCGCAGGATCAGGCGCGCAACGGCGTCGCGGTCAGCGCCGACGCCCTGCAGCCGGGCGATATCCTCTGCTTCTACTCCGGCTCCAGCTACATCGGACACGTCGGCATCTACATCGGCGACGGCATGTTCGTCCATGCGCAGAACTCCGCCACCGGCGTCGTGATCACCGATCTCAACGGTCATTACGGACAGCGCGGCTTCGAGGCCCGCCGGATCGTGGGATGAGGAAAAAGAACACTTGCAGAAAAGGAAGCGCTTTTGCGCTTCCTTTTCTGCTTGCATTTTCGATGGGGCTGTGGTATACTGCGTAAGCACGCAGGGTTGGTATATCGGTATTACTCCAGCTTCCCAAGCTGGCTAGGCGGGTTCGACTCCCGTACCCTGCTCCAT
>CADCLH010000066.1:17179-29098 GCA_902802215.1 Oscillospiraceae bacterium | reverse complement strand
CTGACGGCGAAGGCGGGGACGCTCAGACTGAGGAACAGGCAGAGCGCGAGCAGGACGGCAAACAGTTTCTTGCTTGTTTTCATGGTGTTCTCTCCTTTTCTTATCCGGGGCGGTCCGCCGCCGGGATGATGGATGCGGGACGGTTTTGCTTACTTCTCGATCATATGCACGTTGATGTGCTCGTAGCTCATGGCGACGCCGTTTGCCGCAAAGCTCTCGCGCACATTTTCGTTGAGGTCGAAGTGCACGTCCCAGTAGTCCGCGTTTTTGCACCAGACGCGCACGATGTACTCCACGACGCTGTCCTTGAAAGCGCCCAGCCGCACGAAGGGCGCGGGGTCGGCGAGGATGCGTTCGTCCTTGGCGATCGCTTCGAGGATGGCCTTCTTCGCGTCCTCGGTGGACGCGTCGTAGGAGGTGCAGAAGGTCATGTCGACGCGGCGCAGCGGCTCGCGGCTGTAGTTCTTGACCGTGGGCTTGCCGATCAGCAGCATGATGCCGGAGAAGAAATTCCCCAGCAGGCCCTGCACCGACATGGACAGAGCGAGACCGACGACGCTCAGCAGGGCGACCAGCGAGGTCGCGTTGATGCCGAAGGCGCCGGCCACGATGATGATCGTCACGGCCCAGAGCAGGGCGGTGACCGCCTTGGTGATGAGGTTCTTGACCGGGGTGTCAAGCTTGCTTGCCTTGCCCAGCGCCTTGCCCAAGACGGCCTTGACGATGCGGATCGCGATATAGCAGACGATCAGCGTCAGAAGTCCGGAGACGACGGTGTCGAGCGCGAGGTTGCCGGTCAACGATTTGATGTTGCTGAGTCCCTGTTCCATACGAATGCCCTCCCTGTATTTCTGTATTTTTTAAAAGAAACGACTATGTCTTCCCGAGCCAGCCCTCGAGGATCAGACTGGCGGCCACGGCGTCCACCGTTTTGCGGTGCTGCTTTTCCCGTTTGCCGCCCGCGTGCAGGATGGCGTGGGCCTCGATGCTGCTGCGCCGCTCGTCCCAGAGGACGACGGGCAGTCCGCTCTCGCGTTTCAGAAGCTCCGCAAAGGCGCGGCTTTTCTCCGCGCGCGGCCCCTCGGTCCCGTCCATGTTCTTCGGCAGGCCGAGCACCAGCGTGCCGACGTCCCGGGCCTTCGCCTCCTGCGCGATGCGCTTCGCCGCGCGCTCCATGTCCCACTCCTCCATGGTCCAGGCCTCGCCCGCGAGCATGCCGAGCAGATCCGAAACCGCAAGGCCGATGCGCCGGTCGCCGTAGTCGATCGCCATCGCGCGCATCTCAGTACCTCTCGAAGCAGGCGCGGATCTCGCCCACGGAGTAGAGCGAGCCGACCGCGCAGACCACGCTGTCTTCGTCCGAGCGCCTCAGCGCCTCGGTCACGCCGTCGCGGATGCTGCCGCAGACCGTGACGGGCTTGCCGTAACGCTTCAGATGCTCCGCCAGCTCCTCCGCCGGGAGGGCCCGCGCGCTCGCGGGCGTGATGCAGACATACTCGTCCGCCGCCGCGTCGAGGATCGCCGTCAGGCCGGGGTAGTCCTTGTCCCTCAGGACGCCGAGCAGCAGGATGCGCCGCTTGTCCGGGAAATAGCGCAGGAGATTGTCCCGCACGGTCTCGGCGCACTGGGGGTTGTGGCCGCCGTCGACGACGAAATAAGGCTCGTCCGACAAGAGCTCAAAGCGGCCCGGCCAGCTCACCGCGTAGAGGCCGTGCTCTACGTCGCCCTGCTCGAGCTTCCAGCCCTTTTCGCGCAGGACCTCGACCAGCTCCAGCACCACGGCGGCGTTTTTGAGCTGGTGCGCGCCGAGCAGCGGGAGGGCGTAGGGCAGGCCGCGGTAGGTGAAGCTCTGGCCGTAGAGCGAGTCGAACTCGCTGACGAGCTGCGAGAAGTCCGCGATGTGCAGGGGCACGCCCAGCTCCTCGCAGCGGCGGCGGACGACCCCGGTCGCTTCCTCACCCTGCTCGAAGAGCACCGCGTCCGTCCCCGGCTTGATGATGCCCGCCTTCTCGAAGGCGATCTGCTCCAGGGTGTCCCCGAGCACCGCCGTGTGGTCCAGACCGATGTTCATGATGACCGCGGCCTCGGGCGCGTCGATGATGTTGGTCGCGTCGAAGCGGCCGCCGAGCCCGACCTCGAGCACCACGACGTCGCACTTCTCCTGCGCGTACCAGAGCAGAGCCGCCGCCGTCATCAGCTCAAACTCCGTCGGGTGGTCGGCCATGGCCTCGGCGGCGGGCTTGACCCGGGAAACAATTTCCGCCAGTGCCTCGTCCTCGATCTGACGGCCGTTAATCTGCATGCGCTCGTTGAAGCGGTAGAGGTAGGGCGAGGTGTACAGCCCCGTTTTATAGCCCGCGGCCTTGAGGATCGAGGCCGTCATGGCCGCGCAGCTGCCCTTGCCGTTGGTGCCCGCGATGTGGATAAAACGCAACTGCTTCTGCGGATCGCCGAGCCTTTCCAGCAGCTCGCGGATGCGCGTCAGCCCCGGCTTCGAGCCGAAAAACGCCACCCCGCCGATGTAGGCGAGGGCTTCTTTGTAGTCCATAGGCAAGCTCTCCTTTTTATGCAGCTTCATTGTAGCATTCTTTCCCCTCAGCGGCAAGAGTCCGGACGAAAGAACGATGAAAAAACTCCGGCGGAGACGCGGCGCCTGTAAGGCGTTGACAAATCGGGCCGCGCACCCTATAATTCTGATACTGGCGACCGGCGGGGGCACGACGCTTCCGCCGGCCGTTTTCAGGAATCAGGGAAATGTGAGGATTGCTTATGAACACGGTCACGGACAGCTTCGGTTCCATGGTATTCAACGACTCGGTCATGCGCTCGCGCCTGCCGAAGGACGTGTTCCGCCAGGTCCAGCGCTCCATGAACGAGGGCGTGCGTCTCGACAGCGCCGCGGCCACCATCGTGGCCAACGCCATGAAGGACTGGGCCATCGAGAAGGGCGCCACGCATTTCACGCACTGGTTCCAGCCCATGACGGGCATCACCGCCGAGAAGCACGACAGCTTCATCGCGCCGGTCGACGGCGGCAAGGTCATCATGGAGTTCTCCGGCAAGGAGCTGATCCAGGGCGAGCCGGACGCGAGCTCCCTGCCCTCGGGCGGCCTGCGCGCCACCTTCGAGGCCCGGGGCTACACCACCTGGGACCCGACCTCCTACGCCTTCATCAAGGACGGGGTGCTGTGCATCCCCACGGCCTTCTGCTCCTACGGCGGCGAGGCGCTGGACAAGAAGACGCCGCTGCTGCGCTCGATGGAGGCCATCAACCGGGAGGGCCTGCGCGTGCTGAAGCTCTTCGGCAACGAGGGCGTCACCTCCGTGCGCACCACCGTCGGCCCCGAGCAGGAGTATTTCCTCATCGACCGCGCGGTCTACGACCGGCGGCGCGACCTTCAGTATACGGGCCGCACCCTCTTCGGCGCGAAGCCCCCCAAGGGCCAGGAGCTGGACGACCACTACTTCGGCGCCATCAAGCCGCGGGTGCAGGAGTTCATGAAGGAGCTGGACGAGGAGCTGTGGAAGCTCGGCGTCATGGCCAAGACCGAGCACAACGAGACCGCCCCCGCCCAGCACGAGCTGGCGCCGATCTACACCACCACCAACATCGCCGCCGACCACAACCAGCTCACGATGGAGCTGATGCAGCGCATCGCGAGAAAGCACGGCATGGTGTGCCTGCTGCACGAGAAGCCCTTCGCGGGCGTCAACGGTTCGGGCAAGCACAACAACTGGTCCATCACCACCAGCACCGGCGTCAACCTCTTCGAGCCGGGCGACACCCCGGCGGAGAACGCGCAGTTTCTGCTGTTTCTGTGCGCGGTGATCCAGGCGGTCGACGACTATCAGGACATGCTGCGCATCTGCGTGGCCTCGGCGGGCAACGACCACCGCCTCGGCGGGGCCGAGGCGCCCCCGGCCATCGTCTCCATCTACCTCGGCGCGGAGCTCGAGGCTATCCTCGACGCGATCGAGAGCGGCACCGCCTACGGCGGACGGGAAAAGGAGCAGTTCAAGGTCGGCGTGCACGCGCTGCCGAAGTTTCCCAAGGACACCACCGACCGCAACCGCACCTCGCCGTTTGCCTTCACGGGCAACAAGTTCGAGTTCCGCATGCTCGGCTCCTCGCAGTCGATCTCCGGCCCGAACGTCGTGCTCAACACCGCCGTGGCCGAGTCGCTGCGCCAGTACGCCGACCGGCTCGAGTGTGCGGAGGATTTCGACGCGGACCTGCACGAGCTCATCCGCGAGGTCGTCCGCAGGCACCGCCGCGTCATTTTCAACGGCAACGGCTACGACGCCGCGTGGGTCGCGGAGGCCGAAAAGCGCGGGCTGCTGAATTTCCCCGCCACGCCCGACTGCGTGCCCTGCTACATCGCGCCGAAGAACGTGGAGCTCTTCGCGCGCCACCGGGTCTACACCGGGCCGGAGCTGCACGCCCGCTACGAGATCAAGCTCGACAGCTACTGCAAGGTCGTGCGCATCGAGGCGCTGACCATGCTCGACATGCTGTGGAAGGACATCCTGCCGGCGATCTCCGCGTTTACGGGAGAGCTGGCGGCCTCGGCCAACGCCAAGCGCGCGATGCTCCCCGTGGACGTGAGCTACGAGAGCGCGGTCATCCAGAAGCTCAGCGACCTGTCGGCCTCGGCGGCGATCCACGGCCGCGCGCTGGAGAAGGCCATGGAGGGCGTCAAGACCCAGAAGGACACGCTGGCCGCCGCGCGCTACTACTGCGACCGGGTCCTGCCCGCGATGGAGAGCCTGCGCGCCGTCGTCGACGAGGCGGAGACCCGCTGCGCCGCCCGCTGGTGGCCCTACCCCTCCTACGGCGAGATCTTGACGAGCGTGAAGTGAAAGCGGCGGAGCGGCAAAGCAGGATCATCTTGACAGCTCTTGCCCCGCTTGCTATAATAAGCATGAAAAAAGGCGTTGCCAAAAGCGGCTCCGCCCAGTATCGATCTAAGTTGTCTTAGAAACCGTCACTTGGCAGAGTGGCGGTTTCTGCTTGTTACACGGATCGTGACAGTCCAGCAAAGGACATGAAAGGTCAATGGAATCGGCATGACGACACCCCCTTTCGGGTGGTGTGGCGGAACCGCCTTTTTTCACTCGGCAACGCCTTGCCCTTTCGGGCCCTGTAATCTACAAAAACCGACAGGAATTGTCAACAGGAACAGACTTCACGACAGACTCCCGGCTTTTCGCAAAAAATCCTTGACATTCCCGGGGCGCTCTGGTATATTGTCAGAGCGCTCCGAAGACAGCAGGTGGGCTTTGCCCGTAAATCCTGCCGAGGACATCGACAATTTTCATGGATTGTTTATGTGTCTCTGCGTCCTGTCGGCCGCGGGGATTTTCTTTTTGAGCGCGGATCAAACGTGTGGAGGTGAAAAACACACATGCCTAACGCAAAGGTTCTCAGCGAAAAGCAGGCGATCGTCGAGGCTCTCGCCAAGCGCATCCAGAACGCGGGCGCAGGCGTCCTTGTCGACTACCGCGGCATCACCGTGGCCGAGGACACCGCTCTGCGTGCCGAGCTGCGCAAGGAGTCCGTGGAGTACACGGTCGTCAAGAACACCCTGACCAGGAAGGCGCTGGACAAGCTGGGGATGAACGAGCTCGATCACGTCCTCAACGGCACCACCTCTCTGGCCACCGCCGAGCACGATCCCATCGCGCCTTTCCGGATCATCAACGACTACAGCAAGAAGCTGGGCGAGCGTTTCAACGTCAAGGCCGCTTTCATGGAGGGCAAGGTCCTCAGCGACGCCGAGATCGAAGAGATGTCCACGCTCGGTTCCAAGGACGCGCTGTATTCCAAGGTCCTGGGCACCATGATCGCGCCCATCACCGGCCTTGCCGTCTGCCTCGGCCAGATCCTCGAGCAGAAGGGCGGCTCCGTCGAAGCGCCCGCCGCCGAATAAGCTTCGACAACACAAAAATACTTAATGGAGGAACTATCAATGAGTGAAAAAATCGCTGCCATGATCGAAGAGATCAAGGGCCTTTCCGTCCTGGAGCTCAGTGAGCTCGTTCACGCGCTGGAGGACACCTTCGGCGTTTCCGCCGCCGCCGTCGCCGCCGGCCCCGCTGTCGCTGCCGGCCCCGTCGTCGAGGAGAAGACCGAGTTCGACGTCGTGATGACCAGCTTCGGTTCCGAGAAGATCAAGGTCATCAAGGAAGTCCGCGCCATCACCGGCCTGGGCCTCGCCGAGGCGAAGGGCCTGGTCGAGGGCGTCCCCGCCAAGATCAAGGAAGGCATCTCCAAGGAAGACGCCGAGGAGCTCAAGGCCAAGCTCGAGCGACAAAAACCTCCGCTTCATCACGAAGCGGAGGTTTTTTGTTTCGGATCGTTTCTACTTTCGGTGCTTGATCGCGGTGAAGAGCTTCGGGGCGGCGGCGCCGACGAAGGCCACCAGCCGGAACACCAGCGCGTTGAGCGTCACGCTGCCGCTGCGCACCACCGCGCAGAGAAAGCGCACCGCAAGGCCGCCGAACACGCCGCGGCTGCGCGCGCGCACCCGCTCATTTGTGATCACGCGGTGGATCTCTTCGCGCTTTTCGGCCCGCGTGAGCGTGCAGCTCGGGGCGTAGAGCGTCGTCAGACAGGAGAAGACGTTCTTCATGAACATGTAGCGAAAGTCCCGCTCATCCGTGATCCCGAAACGGCGGCACAGGGCCTCCATGCGCTCGTCGGCGCGGACGCTGGCCTCGAGCTTCTTCGGGTTCCAGCGGGTGATGAGGCTCTCGCCGGGGTGCATGATGTAGGTGTAGGCGCACTCGGGCAGCACGGCCACAGACTGCGCGCGCTCGAGACAGTCGTAGAGGAACAGCCGGTCCTCGCCCCAGCGGTAGTCCTCGAAGCGCAGGCCGTTCTCCAGCACCAGCGAGGCGCGGAAGAGCTTGCCCCAGACCTGGTTGAGCAGATTCGCCTTGTACAGCCGCCCGAGCGACGCGCCGAGGGTCTCCGGGGTCAGGTGCGCCTCGGGCTCGGAATACAGGCGCGTCGTGCCGTCGCTCTCGCGGATGGAAAAGCCCATCAGCACGAGATCGGCGCCGCCGCCCCGCTCGAGCGCATGGCGGAGCGCATCGGGGGCGTACTCGTCGTCGGCGTCGGAGAACATCAGGTACTCCGTCCCCGCGGGCACGGCGTCGAGGGCGAGATTGCGCGCGTTGGCGGGGCCGCCGTTTTCGGCCGTGAGCACCCGCAGGCGCGGGTCCTCCGCGGCCAGACGCGCTAAGATCGCGGGCGTCTCGTCGGTCGAGCCGTCGTCCACGGCGATCAGCAGCAGATCGTCAAAGCTCTGCCGCAGGATGCTGCGCACGGTGTTTTCAACATAGGCCGCGGCGTTGTACGCGGGCATGAGGATCGCGGCGCGGGGCGCGGACATGGGCAGAGCTCCTTTCACGGTTTTTCGGCTCCCCTGAAAGGGGAGCTGTCATGCGGCCTGCCGCATGACTGAGGGGTTTTCAAGCTTATTTCTCTCTCTCGCCCGGACAGGCGAGATACACTTCCATCAGAAAGCGGTGCATCTCCATCAGCTCCGACCAGGCGTCGCAGAGGATGCCCGGCAGCGCGGCGGTGAAGGCGTCGCCGCCGAGATCGAAGCGTTTCTCCACGCCCAGCCAGCGGCGGTTGTACCAGGCGTCGATCAGCGGGTCGTCGTGGCTGCCCTTGGGCCGCTTGTACTCCTCGCCGTCCAGATGCCAGCCCAGGCGGTCGACCTCCGCGGCGAGGCGGCGGAAGCGCGCGGGGTTGGCGTCGACGGCGCGGCGGAAGGTCTCCATCTGCGCGGGGCTCGGCATGAAAAAGCCCATGCCGAAGCTGACCTGCGCGGGCTCGAGCAAAAACCAGAAGTCCGGCCCCTCGTGCAGGACCTGGGCGGGCTTGATCGAGAACCAGAGGTGGTCCTTGTAGGGCCCCCGGCCGAAGAGCCGCCGCGCGTCGCGGTAGATGCGCGAGATGTGGACCCGGCCCTCGAAGTCCGGATATTTCGCGGAGAAGAGCGCGAAGCTGTCGGCGGCGAGGGCGCGGAACGGGGCGTTGACCTCGTCCTCGAACTCCTGCTTGTGCCGGAGGAACCAGGGCCGCTCGTTGTGGAAGGCGAGCTCCCAGAGGAACGCGCCGGTTTTTTCGCTGAAGCCTTGAAACATGGGGAGGACCGTCTTTCGTTGAGATCGGGAGTATCTTACCACAGATCCCGCCGCGGCGCAAGCGCAGGCGGGCCCTTGCAAAACGGACGGGTTTCCTCTATACTGTTTAAAAAAACAAGCGGCAGGAGGCGGCACAATGGAAAAGAAGCTCTTGGTGGTCTGCGGCCCGTCCGGGGCCGGTCTGGGCGAGATCGTGACGCGGGTGTTCGCGCTGCGCTCCGACACGGCGTCGGCCACGCCGGTGACCGCGCGCAAGCCGAAGGCCGGGGAGACGGACGGCGTCGGCTTCTGGTTTTACGATCTGGAGGGCTGGAACGCCCTGAAGGAGTCGGGCGATCTGCTGGAGGCGACGGAGTTCGCGGGCAACGACTACGGCACCTCGCGCCGCCGGGTCATGGAGCAGCTCGACGCGGGGAAGAACGTGCTGCTGAACCTGCCGGTGGACCGGGCCGCCCAGCTCAAGGCGAACATGCCCGAGGCCGTGTGCGTCTATGTCGCCCCGTCTGACGACGCCCTGCTGCGCGCGCGCTGGGAGGCCGCGGGGCGCAGCGCCCTCGAGGTCTCGGTGCGCATGGAGCAGGCCGCGCTGCAAAGGCAGGCCGCGTCCTTCTGCGACGCCGTCGTTTCCAGCGACGACCTGGACGCCGCCGCGGACGCCCTCTGCGCGATGCTGGGGTAAAACAGAGAACTATTTCGCGCAGGCGAAATCTTTCAAAAATGTTTTTTGCGGGGGCGTGTACCTCGCAAAAAACACTTCTCGCCCCGCAAGTGTGCGAGCGTCTCCCGCAAGCGAGTGCGCGCGGCGGGGTGCAAAAGAATCGCCTCAAAGGCTATTGGCCTTTGAGGCGACTTAATACCCCATCAGCGGGACCGAGCCGTCGTCCCTGCCCTTGGTGATGGACCGGATCTCCGCCTCGTAGCTGTAGGAATCGCTGACGTGCACGGTGATGACGTCGCCGACCCTGCGCCCCAGCACGGACTTGCCGAAGGGCGACTCGCGGCTGATCAGGCCCTTGCGCGGATCGGTGCGCACGGTGGTGACCACCTGGATGACCTGGGTCTCCTCGTCCTCGGGGATGTAGATCTCCACCTTGTCGAACAGGCCGACCTCGTCGTCGGCCGAGCGCTCGTCGATGATGCGGGCGGACTTGATCATCCCCTCGAGATAGCGGATGCGGCTGCGGTTTTTGTTCTGGGCCTGCTTGGCGGCCTTGTACTCGAAATTCTCGCTCAGATCGCCGAAGGCGCGGGTGCGCTTGACCTCCTCGATGAGCTCGGGCATGAGCTCGTTTCGACGGTAGTCGAGCTCCTCGCGCATTTTTTTGATATCCTGTCTGGTCAGTTCGTCATGCAATTTGCTTTCTTTGCTCCTTATAAATCGACATGTATCGTGTTCAGGCCGTTCTTGTCGAACTCGGAGAGGTACTCCTCCATCCGGGCGGACAGCTCGGTATAGTCCTCCGGTTCCTCACTCTCGAGCCCGAGATCGCGGCGGGCGAGCTCCTCGGCGAGGATGTCGTAGAACACCGCGTCCTCATAGTCGGCGATGGCCTCGTGGATGCCGCCGTCCTCGTAGGCCTGGGACGGGAAGACGTGCCCGTACCAGCGCTGCACGAGGGAGTTCATCCCGTGCTGAGGCGCGAGGGAGAACATCTTCTCCTGCAGCTGGTCGTAATCCTCGAAGCGGTCGTCGCCGCGCGCGGAGTTGAGGACCCAGTTGCCGACATAGACCAGATCCAGCAGCCGCCGGAATTCCTTTTCGCTCAGCTCGATGTTCATGAGATCCCTCCCCGCGGTCCTGCCGCCGATTGATAACATTACTATTATACCATATCGGCCCATACAATTCCACAGGGAAAGCACACAAATTTTCCTTGTCACGGCGGGAGATTTGCGCTATATTAGTAATCCACTACGGGAAAGCGGTCACAGAGCGGGAACAGGAGCGGGCATGGACGACAGACCCATCGGAATATTCGACTCCGGCGTCGGCGGCCTCACGGGGCTCAAGGCGCTGCTGCGCCTGCTGCCGGGGGAGGACTATGTGTTCTTCGCCGACACGGGGCGCATGCCTTACGGCCCGCGCCCACAGGGGGAGCTGCGCGCCATCGCGGTGCAGGACATGGACTGTCTCGCCTCCTTCGGGGTCAAGGCGATCCTCTCGGCCTGCGGCACGATCTCGAGCGCGGCGCACCGGGAGCTGGAGACGTACCCGGTCCCGGCCTTCGGGGTGCTGCACCCCGCCGTCGCGGCCATGGCCGCGGTCGGGGGGGACGCGCCGCTCGGCGTGATCGCCACCTCGGCCAGCATCGAAAGCGGCCAGTTCACCCTGCCGCTGCGCGCGCTCTGCCCGGGGCGGGAGATCGTCGGTCTGGCCTGCCCGGAGTTTGCGCCGATGATCGAGGCTGGCCACATCGAGCCGGACGACCCGGTGCTGCGCGAGGCCGTCTCGCGCTCGCTCGCGCCGCTGCGGGGAAAACGGCTCGGGGCCCTGCTGCTCGGCTGCACGCACTACGGCGTGATCGAGGCCGCCATCCGCTCGGAGCTCGGGGACGTGCCGCTGCTGTCCGCGGCGGACTGCGGGGCCGCGGCTCTGGCGGAGCACCTCAAGGCGCGCGGCATGACCAACGGCCGCGCCGAGGGGGGAGGCGCGCGCTTTGTGATCAGCAGCGATCCGGCGCCCTTCGACGCCTTCGCCTCCCGCTATCTGGAAATCGGACCGGTCCGCGCCGAGCGGGTCCCGGTCATGGAGCTGAGCTTATGATGAAAGACGTTGTAATATCCATCCGCAGCCTCACCGGGCTCGGAGAAGAGGAAGACAGCCTGGACTTCGTCACCGACGGGCTGTACTCCTACGACGGGGAGGTCGCCTGCCTGACCTACCTCGAATCGGAGGTCACGGGCATGGAGGGCACGCGCACCAGCCTGATGGTGCTGCCGGACAAGGTCGTGGTCGACCGCGACGGGCTGGTGACGAGCCGCATGATCTTCACGCCGGGCCAGCGCAGCGCGTTTCAGTACGACACGCCGGTCGGCACGGCGACCATGCAGATGGACACCCACAGCATCACCCAGCGCTTTGACGAGCGCGGCGGCGACATGGAGATCGACTATGTGCTCGGTCTCGAGCACGCGGTCATCAGCCGCAACCGCTTCCGCCTGAACGTGCGGGAGCAGACGGCCCCGCGCACCTACGCCGCGCAGTAAGAAATACAGGAGAACACGAAAGATGGCTAACATGATCCAGGCCGCGAAGGACAGCGTCAACGCCCTGCTGGCGGAGGCCTGCGCGAAGGCGGCCGAGAAGGGGCAGCTCCCGGCGGGGGCGGTGCTCACGGGCTCGGTGGAGATCCCCAAGGACACGCAAAACGGCGACTTTGCCGCAAACCACGCGATGGCGGGCGCGCGCGCTCTGCGCATGCCGCCGCGCAAGATCGCCGAGGCGCTGGTCGAAAACCTCGCGCTCGAGGGGAGCTGGTTTGCCTCGGTCGAGGTCGCGGGACCCGGCTTCATCAATTTCCGTCTGGCACCCTCGTGGTATCAGGACGTGCTCCGGTGCGTCTGCCGTGAGGGCTTCGACTACGGCCGCGTGGACGAGGGGCACGGGCGCACGCTCATGGTGGAGTTCGTCTCCGCCAACCCGACCGGGCCCATGCACATGGGCAACGCCCGCGGCGGCGTTCTGGGCGACGCGCTCGCGAGCGTGATGGACCGCGCGGGCTGGAAGGTCTGGCGTGAGTTCTACGTCAACGACGCCGG
>CADCLH010000066.1:0-17149 GCA_902802215.1 Oscillospiraceae bacterium | reverse complement strand
AATTCCCGGCCGACGGCTATCAGGGCGAGGATATCCGGGAGCTTGCCGCGGCCTTCCGTGAGGCCTGCGGCGACGGCTGGCTCGAAAGGGACACGGCGGAGCGCCACGCCGCCATGGCGCGCTTCGGCCTCGACCGCAACATCCCGAAGATGCAGGCCGACCTGCGCCGCTACGGGGTGGAGTATGACGAGTGGTTCTTCGAGAGCTCCCTGCACGAGAGCGGCCAGGTGGCCGACACCATCGAAGAGCTCACGCGGCGCGGCTTCACCTACGAGAAGGACGGCGCGCTCTGGCTTAAAACCGCGCAGATCCTGACGGACAAGCTGCTCGCCGCCGGGAAGAAGCAGGAGGAGATCGACCGTCTCGACCTCAAGGACGACGTGCTGAGGCGTGCCAACGGCTTCTACACCTACTTCGCCTCCGACATCGCCTACCACCGCAACAAGCTGGAAAAGCGCGGCTTCGACCTCGCGATCAACGTCTGGGGCGCCGACCACCACGGCCATGTGGCCCGGCTCAAGGGCGCGCTCGACGCGCTGGGGCTCGACGGGGAGCACCGCCTGCAAATCGTGCTGATGCAGCTCGTGAAGCTGATGAGCGACGGCAAGGAGGTGCGCATGTCCAAGCGCACCGGCAAGGCGATCAGCCTGACGAACCTGCTCGACGACATCCCGGTGGACTCGGCGCGCTACTTCTTCAACTCCCGGGCCGATTCCCCGGTGCTCTTCGATCTGGAGCTGGCCCAGCGCCAGGACAACGAGAACCCGGTCTACTACGTCCAGTACGCCCACGCGCGCATCTGCACGCTGGTCGCGGCGCTCGCGGCCGAGGGCCACGCCGTGCCGGAGGCCGACGGGGTCGACGCCTCGGCGCTGACCGACGAGACCGAGCGGGAGCTTGTCAAGCAGCTCGCTGCCCTGCCGGAGGAGATCCGTCTGGCCGCGCGGGATTACGATCCCAGCCGTGTCAACAAGTACGTCACGGAGCTGGCCGCCCGCTTCCACCGCTTCTACACGAGCTGCCGCATCAAGGGCGCGGAGCCCGGGGTGCTGGAGGCGCGGCTGCTGCTGGCCGACTGCGTGCGCCGCGTGATCGCGGTCTCCCTCTCGGTCATCGGCGTCACCGCCCCCGAGAAAATGTAAAATGTAATATGGAAACGCCCGCCGGACGGCGGGCGTTTGAACCTATTATGGGGGGGTCAGCCTTTTCCCTCGGGCTCCTTCCCGGCGTAGTCCTGCGCGGGGGGCTCCGCGGGCTCGGGCGACGGGACCGGGGGCTCGGTGTAGTCGCCGGCCGGGGGCTCGGCAGCCTCCTGCGCGGCCCTTTCCTGCGCTTCGCGCAGGGCCTGCTCGTGCTCCTTGCGCGCCCTGGCGCGGCGGGGGTTGCGGACGAATACGATCACCGCGATGCCCACGAGGGCCAGGAAGATGGCGATCAGGCACAGGATCTTCAGCGCGGGGCTCTTTCCGGCGATGATCAGGGCGACCAGCCCGCCGATGGCGGACACGCCGTAGAGCACGGCGACCGCCTGCTTCTGGCTCAGTCCCGTGGCCAGCAGCCGGTGGTGGAAGTGGCCGCGGTCGGCGTGGAAGGGGCTCTGCCCGTGCAGCACGCGCCGGATCACGGCGAAGACCGTGTCGGCCAGAGGCACCGCCAGAGCCAGCAGCGGCAGGAAGAAGGTGATGACCGCCTGCAGCTTGAACAGGCCCAGGATCGACACCGTACTGAGCACGAAGCCCAGAAACTGCGAGCCCACATCGCCCATGAAGATCTTGGCGGGGTTGAGGTTGTAGGGCAGAAAGCCCAGGCAGGCGCCCAGCAGCGAGGCCAGGATGATCGAGACGGACAGCTCGGACGCGAGCAGCGACACGATCAGCAGCACGCAGGAGCTGATTGCGGACACGCCCACGGCCAGACCGTCGAGCCCGTCGATGAGGTTGACGGCGTTGGTGCACAGGACGATCCAGAAGATGGTGATGACGGCGCCGCTGAGGTTGCTGATCTCGATATAGGTCTGCTCGGTGGACCAGGTGATCGCGTCGATGACAAGGCCGCTGCGCACGACGACGACGGCGGCGAGGATCTGGCCGAGGAACTTGATCCAGGGCGTGAGCGTGACGATGTCGTCGAGTCCGCCCATGAAGGCGATGATGAGCGAGCCGATGAGGATGCCGTAGATCTTCTCGTCCGGCTGCACGCAGAACAGCACCGCCAGCACGAAGCCCACCACGATCGCGAGGCCCCCCATCCGGGGGATGGGGTGGTCGTGGACGCGGCGGTCGTCGCGCGGCACGTCCATCGCGCCGATGCGCTCGGCGAACTCCTTGACCGGCGGGGTCATGAAGTAGGAGAGCACCAGCGCCGCGGCGAAGGCGATCAGGAGGATCACCCATTGGTCAAAATTTGGAAGCATCGAAATCCTCCGGAGTTTTTTCTTTTCTCAGAAAGGCTTTTCCACCAGACCGATCTTCTTGTAGACCTTGCGCAGGGTCCTGCGCGCGACCGCGCTGGCCCTCTGCGCGCCCTCGGTGTACACGTCCTTGAGATAGGCCTTGTCGGCGATCATGCGCGCGGCCTCCTCGCGGATGGGGCGCAGGGTCTCGGCGACGGCGTCGCCCACGGCGGGCTTGAAGGCGCCGTAGCCCTTGCCGTCGAACTCCGCCTCGATCTCGTCAAAGCTTTTGCCGGTGACGGAGGCGTAGATGTTCATGAGGTTCGACACGCCGGGCTTGTTCTCCGGGTCGAAGCGGACGCAGCGCTCGGTGTCGGAGTCGGTGACGGCGCGCTTGAACTTGCGGGCGATCTCCTCGGGCGTGTCCATCAGGAACACGCAGCCGGCGGGATCGGACTTGGACATCTTGCTCGTCGGGTTGGACAGGGACATGATGCGCGCGCCCACCTTGGGGATATAGGCCTCGGGCACCTTGAAGGTCTCGCCGTAGAGGTTGTTGAAGCGGATGGCCACGTCGCGCGTCAGCTCGCAGTGCTGGCGCTGGTCCTCGCCCACGGGCACATAGTCCGCCTGATACAGCAGGATGTCCGCCGCCATGAGGGCGGGGTAGGTGAACAGGCCGCCGTTGATGTTCTCGGCGTTCTTGGCGCTCTTGTCCTTGAACTGGGTCATGCGGCTGAGCTCGCCGAACATGGTGTAGCAGTTGAGGATCCAGCCGAGCTCCGCGTGCTCGTGCACATGGCTCTGCAAAAACAGGGTGTTCTTCTGCGGATCGAGGCCGCAGGCGATGTACTGGGCGAGCTGCGCGGTGGCGCGGCGGCGGAACTCCTTCGGGTCCTGCCGGACGGTCAGGGTGTGCAGGTCGGCCATGAAATAGAAGCAGTCGAACTCGTCCGCGAGCGCCGCCCAGTTCTTGACCGCGCCGAGGTAGTTGCCGAGGTGCAGGTCGCCCGAGGGCTGGATGCCGGAGAGCATGACTTTTTTCACATTGTTTTCGGTTTCCATAGATTTTTCCCTTGCTTTCGATCAGATTCAGGAAAACGCTTCTACATATTTTAGCAAAAGAACTTGTACTTGACAACAGGGATTTTGCAAAATAATATAACAGGGTACGAAAAACGCATTAAACGCATTCTTGGAGGAACTATGAAAGACTTGACTTGGTTTGCGGAGATGGAGGCGCGCATCCCGTCCGGGAAGGTGCGCACGCGCTTTGCCCCCTCTCCCACGGGATACATGCACGTCGGCAACCTGCGCACGGCGCTCTACACCTGGCTGATCGCCCGCCACGCGCAGGGCACCTTCATCCTGCGCATCGAGGATACCGACCAGGGCCGTCTGGTCGAGGGCGCGGTGGACGTGATCTACAAGACCCTGGCCGAGTGTCATCTCGACCACGACGAGGGCCCGGACGTCGGCGGCCCGGTCGGCCCCTATGTGCAGACCGAGCGGCGCGGGCTCTACAAGGAATACGCCGAGCTGCTGATGAGCCGCGGCCACGCCTACCGCTGCTTCTGCGAGAAGACCGCGTCCGAGGAGGACACGGGCGAGTTCGGCCGCGGCGACGACCCCTGCCGTACGCTCCCGCAGGAGGAGTCCGACCGCCGCGCCGCCGCGGGCGAGCCCTACGTCATCCGCCAGCGCATCCCCCACGAGGGGACGACCACCTTCCACGACGAGATCTTCGGGGACATCACGGTCGAGAACGCCGAGCTGGACGATCAGGTCCTGCTCAAGCGGGACGGGCTGCCCACCTACAACTTCGCAAACGTGGTGGACGACCACCTCATGGGCATCACCCACGTCGTGCGCGGCAGCGAGTACCTGTCCTCCGCCCCGAAATACAACCTGCTGTACGAGGGCTTCGGCTGGCCGATCCCGAAATACGTCCACTGCTCGCCGGTCATGCGCGACGCCCACAGCAAGATGTCCAAGCGCCACGGCGACCCCTCCTACGAGGATCTGATCGCGCAGGGCTTCCTGACCGACGCCGTCATCAACTACGTGACCCTGCTCGGCTGGAGCCCGAGAGGGGAGCAGGAGATCTTCACGCTCGACGAGCTCAGGGATATTTTTGACATTTCCGGCATTTCCAAGTCCCCCGCGATCTTCGACATCGAAAAGCTGCGCTACTTCAACGCCGCCTACATCCGCGCCATGAGCCCCGAGGCCTTCGCGCAGGCGGCCGGGCCCTACATCCGCCAGACGGTGAAGAACCCCGCGATCGACGTGAGCGCGGTGGCCGCCCTGCTGCAGCAGCGCACCGAGGTCCTGACCGAGATCCCGGAGAAGGTCGACTTCTTCGACGCCCTGCCCGACTACGACGCGGAGCTCTTCGTCCACAAGAAGTCGAAGTCCGACCTCGCCTCCTCGAAGCAGATGCTCGAGGCCGTGATCCCCGCGCTCGAGGGGCTCTCCGACTGGACGGACGAGGCGATCCTCGGCGTGATGACCGGCCTGGCCGAAAGCCTCGCGGTCAAGAACGCCAAGGTCATGTGGCCGGTCCGCATCGCGGCGGCCGGCAGGGCCGTCACGCCCGGCGGCGCGGTGGAGATCTGCCGCATCCTCGGCCGGGACGAGTGCCTGTGCCGTCTGCGCCTGGGCCTCGAAAAGCTCGCGTGATTTCGATACAAATAATTTCCCCCTTTTTGGATACCCTAATCCGAAAAGGGGGATTTTCATGTCCGTCAAAATCAAACGACTTCTGGTCATCTACGCGGCCGCGGCCCTGGTCTGCCTCGGCGCGCTGGCCTGGACGGCCTCGGACCGTCTCGGCTTTTACCGGCGGGAGGCGGGCTACGGCTCGGCGCGGGCCTTCGAGGAGGCGGCGTCCGCCGCGGGGGATCTGAGCCTCACGCTCAAAAAGCTGGCCTACGTCACCGACGACGCGCTGGGCCGGAGCCTCTGCGCGCAGGCCGCCGCGGACGCAAGAGCGGCGGAGACGGCGATCTCGGTCCTGCCCTTCGCCACGCAGGAGCTCGAGCAGACCCAGGGCTATCTCAACCGCTGCGGCGACTACGCCATGAGCCTCGTGGCGCAGGCGGGCGACGCGATCGACGGGGAGGCGCGGGGGCACCTGTCCGAGCTGAGCGCCGCGGCGGCCTCGCTCTCCGGGCGGCTGACCGAGCTGCGGGCCATGCTTCTGGAGGGCAGCGCCGAGATGGACCGGCGCGAAAGACCGCTGACAAACCTCGGCGCGGAGGACGTGCCGAAGCTCTCGGCCCTGCTGCTGGACTACGAAGGCAGCTTTCAGGCGCCCGAGGAATTCGCCTACGAGGGGGTTTTCAGCCCGCGGGAGCAGAGGACGCCCGGCACGCTGAACGAGGCGCAGACCCGCGAGATAGCGGCGAAGGCCGCCGGGGTCGAGGAGCGGGAGCTGAAGGAGGAGCGCTGCGCCGAGGGCCCGGAGGGACGGCGCTGCTACAGCGCGGGCGGCCTGCTGATCGGCGTGAGCGGCCGGGGTCTGGACTGGCTGGCGCAGTCGCGGCTGATCGGCGCGGCGACGGTCGACGCGGAGCAGGCGCCGGCCATCGCCGAGGACTTCCTCGCGGCCAACGGCTTTGACGGCCTCAAGCTCGACAGCGCCGGGGACAACGGGGCGCTGGCGGTGCTGCGCTACGCCCCGGAGCAGGACGGGGCCCTGCGCCCCGACGACGGCGTCATGGTGTCGGTGGCGCTGGACGACGGCTCGGTCTACGCCTTCGACGCGACGAACTACGACGCCGAGCCGGTCAGGGTCTCCTGGGAGACCGACCGCGAGACGGCGCTCGCGGCCCTGCCGGAGAACGTGACGCCCGTCTCCGACCGCCGCGTCATCCGCAAAAGCCCCGGCGGCACCCGCCGCGCCTGCTGGGAGCTCGTCTGCACCGGCGCCGACGGCGAGGACCTGCGCGTCTTCGTCGACGCGGCGACCGGCCGCCAGAGCGCCATCGAGCTGGACGCGCCCGTTTGATACAACACTTCCCGTTTTCTCTCCGAAAACGGGAAGTTTTTTTGCACAAAGTCAGGAGAACGCTTTCGGCCGAAAACGGAAATGCGCAGGATATCCGCGCTTATTTACGAAAAATACACGGAAATATCCGAAAAACCCGGATGGATTCTTCACCAAAAAAATGTTAGATAAAAAATTGACAATGTTGCCGAATCCCACTATAATATGGTATACTGCTTTGCAGAAAGTCAGCCTCGATGGAGAAGGAAATCCGTGGGGGCGTTTTTCCCGTTTGCCGTTTTGCGGCGGAAGCGGGGTCCCATCCGGCCGGAAGGGCCGGGCACGATTACATCAAGGGGGGTGTGCCAATGTCATTTGAAGCGATCAGCAACATCACGCAGGCCGAGGCCGAGGCCAGGGCCATGGTCGCCGGCGCCGAGCAGCGGGCCAGGCAGCTTGCGGCCGACGCGGAGAATGCCGGGAAGCTCGCGGTGGAAGCGGCCGCGGCGAAGGCCGCGGAGGAGCTCGCGGAGCTGTCCCGTCAGGTCGACGACAAGGCCAGAGCGCAGGCCGAGGCCTATGCCGCGGAGCTGGAGAACAAGAAGGCCGCGCTGCGGGCCAAAGCGGGCGGCAAGCTGGATCAGGCCGCGGCGCTTGTAGTGGAAAGGATAGTGAACAGCTGAGATGGCCATTATGCAAATGAAAAAGCTCCGCCTTCTCGCTGTCCGCGATGTGAAGGAGGAGCTGCTCCGGGAGCTGATCCGCCGCGGCTGTGTGGAGATCTCCGAGCTGGAGGGCGAGATCGAGGGCACCGAGCTGGAGGGCCTGCTGCACCGGGAGAGCACGGACGTGTCCGCGCTCCGGTCGAAGCACGCCGCGCTGGTGCACGCGGTCGAGCTGCTGGACGTCTACGCGCCGAAGAAGACGAAGCTGCTGGCGGCCAAGCCCGAGCTGGAGGACCGCGTCCTGCTGGACGACACGGGTCTGACGGGCGCGCTGAAGGTGGCCGAGGCGATCGAGAGCAGCGACGCGCGCATCAAGCGCATCGCCGCCGAGGAGAGCCGCCAGCGCTCGGTGATCGAGTCGCTGCAGCCCTGGCTCGGGCTCGATCTCCCGCTGGACTTCGAGGGGACCGAGCGCTGCGGCGTGCTGCTGGGCACGATGCCCGGACGCATCCAGCTTGCGGACGCGGAGGCCGCGATCGCTCAAGTGGACGAGGAGGCGGAGCTCTTTTCCGTCCGCTCGGACAAGAAGGAGCACGACGTGCTGCTCGTGTGCATGAAGGGGCAGCTGCCCGCCATGCAGGACGCGCTGCGGCCCTTCGGCTTCACGCCCTCGCCGCTGACGTCGATGCACGGCACGGCGCGCGAATGCCTGCTCAACGCCGAGCAGAGCCTCAAGGAGCTGGCGGCGGAGAAGGAAAACTGCACGCAGTACATCGTGGACGACGCGGTGCACCGCAGCGAGCTGAAGCTCGCGGCCGACCGGGTGGGCGTGAAGATCTCCCTGGCCGAGGCCGAGGACCGGCTCTGCGGCACGGACAGCGTCGTGGCGATGGAGGGCTGGTTCCCCGCCGAGCGCGAGGACGAGCTGGCCGAGGTCTTTGAGCGCTTCGGCTGCGCCTGGGAGGCCCTCGATCCCGCGGAGGACGAGTACCCGAAGGTCCCCGTCAAGCTCAAAAACAACAAATTCACCAACGCCCTGAACATGGTGACGAACATGTACTCGCTCCCGGCCTACGGCAGCGTGGACCCGAATCCCCTGATGGCCCCGTTCTTCATCCTGTTCTACGGGCTGATGATGGCCGACATGGGCTACGGCGTCATCATGATCCTCGCGGCCCTCGTGGCCATGAAGAAGATCAAGCCCCGGGAGGGCACGCTCTCGTTCTGCCAGCTGCTGCTCTACGGCGGCATCTCCACCTTCGTGATGGGCGCGCTGACCGGCGGCCTCTTCGGCGACGCGCCGAAGGTGATCGCGGGCATGTTCGGCTCGACCTGGGAGGGGCTGCCCGCCCTGTTCAGCCCGGTGCGCGACTCCAACGCCGTGCTCTACGGCGCGATGGTGCTCGGCGTCATCCATCTGAACGTCGGCATGGCGGTCAACTTCCACGAGAAGCTGCGGCACGGCGACAAGGCCGGCGCCATCCTCGAGGAGGGCTCGCAGTTCATCATCCTCCTGGGCGGCGTCCTGTTCGGCCTGCAAATGCTGGTCTTCAAGGACGCGGAGCTTTTAAAGAAGCTCGGCCTCGGGGTGATGATCCTCGGCGCGGCCATGCTGCTCATCGGCTCGACGCGCGGCGCGAAGGGCTTCGGCATCGTCACGGCCCCGTTCTCCTGCCTCTACAGCACCCTGACGGGGTGGTTCGGCGACGTGCTGAGCTACTCGCGTATCATGGCGCTGATGCTGGCCGGCGGCGTCGTGGCCCAGGTGTTCAACACCATCGCGGCCATGCCCTCGGCCAAGGGCGTGACGCCCGTTTCGGGCCTCATTTTCATCGTCGTCTTCCTGATCGGCCACGCGCTGAACTTCGCGCTGAACCTGCTGGGCTGCTTTGTGCACGACCTGCGTCTGCAATGCCTCGAGTTCTTCGGCAAGTTCTATCAGGACGGCGGCAAGCCCTTCGAGCCCCTGTGCATCCGCACGAAGTATATCAATCCCCAGCAGTAAGCCCGTCTTTCCCCGAAGGGGGAGCGGGCGGAGCAACAGTTACTCAATTTCAATCAACATATTGAGGAGGAAACAAAAATGGATTTTCTGAACGCATTCGGTGGTTACGCGCTGGGCATCCTGGGCGCGGGTCTTGCGGCATTCATGGCGGGCATCGGCTCCGCCAAGGGCACCGGCATCGCCGGTGAGGCGGGCGCGGGCCTCGTGTCCGAGGATCCCTCCAAGTTCGGCAAGGCGATGATCATGCAGGTCATCCCCGGCACCCAGGGTCTGTACGGCTTCGTTATCTGGTTCCTCGCCTTCAACAAGCTCGTCCCCGGCATGAGCATCGAGCAGGGCCTGCAGGTGCTGGCCGCCTGCCTTCCCATCGCCTTCGGCGGTCTGCTGTCCGCCATCGCCCAGGGCAAGGTCGCCAGCCCGACGACTGGTCCAAGGGCATGATCCTCTGCATCACGGTCGAGTTCTACGCCATTCTGTCCCTGCTGGCCTCCTTCATGATGCTCAACGCCATCAACCTCGGCTGATCGGCACCCGGATTGGAGAAGCTATGAAAGGCACGGAAAAGATCATCGCACATATCCGGGCGGACGCCGAGGCGCAGAGCTCTGCGGTCCTCGCGCAGGCCGAGCAGCGTTGCGCCGAGATCCGCGCCGCGTACGAGCAGCAGGCCAAAGACGCCTACGCCGAGAAGATCCGCGCCGGGGTCAAGGCCAATCAGGACCGGCTCGAGAGCATGGAGCGCCTGGCGAAGATGGAGGGCCGCAAGGCCATCCTCGCGCTCAAGCAGGACATGGTCTCCGAGAGCTTTGACAGGGCCGTCGGGCAGCTCGTGAACCTGCCCGAGGACCAGTATGCGGCGCTGCTGGCGCGTCTGGCCGCGCAGGCCTCCGTGACCGGCGACGAGCAGATCGTGCTCAACGCGCGCGACCGCGCCGCCGTCGGCGAGAAGGTCGCCGCGGCCGCGAACGAGCGGCTCGGCGGCGGGAAGCTCACGCTCGCGGACGAGACGGGCGACTTCAAGGGCGGCCTGATCCTGCGCCGCGGGAGCATCGAGGCCAACTGCACGGCGGAGCTGCTGGTCGACCTCTGCCGCGAAGAGATGGCAAGCCAGCTCGCCGGCGTTCTCTTCGGCTGAGATCCCCAAGGGAGGGAAGAAATTGTCAACGAAAAAAGAAGCGTATCTGTGCTTGTCCGCCATGCTGCGCGCCAGGGAGCCGAGGCTCCTGAACCGGGAGCGGGCGGAGCGCATGCTGGACGCCGCCTCCTTTGAGGACGCCGCCAAGCTCCTGACGGACTGCGGCTATCCCGACATGTCCCAGATGAAGGCCGGGGAAGTGGAGCAGACGCTCGCCGAGCGCCGCTCGGCGATCTTCGGCGAGCTCGACGGGCTCTGCCCGGACAAAGAGCTCGTGGATCTGTTCAAGCTCAAGTACGACTACCACAACGCCAAGGCCATCCTCAAGGCGGAGGCGATGGGCAGCGATTGCAGGCGTCTGCTGTCGGATTCCGGCCGCGTCCCCGGCGGGAAGCTGCTGGAGCTCTACAACGAGGACAGGCTCGCCCGCCTGCCGGTGATCCTGGCCGGCGCGATGGCGGAGGCCAAGGCGGTGCTGGCCCGCACGGCCAACCCCCAGCTGTCCGACTTCGTGCTCGACAAGGCGTATTTTGACGAGCTGCGCGCCGTCGCCGACAAGGTCGGCAGCCCCTTCCTGAACGGCTACGTCGAGATCCTGACCGACAGCGCCAACCTCAAGAGCGCCGTGCGTACCCTGCGCATGGGCAAGAATCAGGACTTCCTGGCGGGCGTTCTGATCGAGGGCGGCGGCGTCGGCGTCCAGCGCATCGCGGCGGCGGCGGACAAGGACAGCCTTGCCGCGCTCTACGCCTCCACGAAGCTGGAGAAGGCCGCCGCGCTTGGGGCGGACGTGCTCGCGGGCGGCAGCATGACGGCCTTCGAGCAGGCCTGCGACAACGCGGTGAACGCGTACCTGCGCGGCGCCAAGCTGGTGAGCTACGGCCCCGAGGCCGTCTGCGCCTACCTCGCCGCGGTCGAGGGGGAGATCCAGGCCGTCAGAATGATCCTCACGGGCAGGCTTGCGGGCGTGAAGCCGCAGGCCATCCGGGAAAGGCTGCGTGATCTGTATGCTTAAAATCGCCGTTATCGGAGGCAGGGACACCGTCATGGGCTTCAAGGCCCTGGGTCTCGACGCCTTCGCCGCGGAGAGCCCGGCCGAGGCCGGGAAGCTCCTGCGCAGGCTCACCCGCGAGAGCGAGGACGAGTACGCCATCATCTACATCGAGGAAAACTTCGCCGCCCAGATCCAGAACGAGATCGACAAGTTCAAGGACGTCCCGAGCCCCGCGATCATCGTGATCCCGGGACGCGAGGGCTCCTCCGGTCTCGGTTTGCAGGCGCTGAAGGCCGCCGTCGAGCGCGCCGTCGGCACGAACATCCTGGGCGACTGAACGCCCGGCTTATCAAAAATTCCCGCCCGGCCCTCTCCGGGACGCGGGCGGAAGGAGGAAAAGAATGAGCGGAACAATTACCAAGGTATCCGGCCCGCTTGTCGTGGCCGAGGGCCTGGCGGACGCCAACGTCTCCGACGTTGTGCGCGTGGGCTCTCAGCATCTGATCGGCGAGATCCTGAACATGACCGGCGACAGAGCCTCCATCCAGGTCTATGAGGAGACCTCCGGCCTCGGCCCCGGCGCGTCGGTCGTGACCACCGGAATGCCGCTGTCCGTCGAGCTCGGACCCGGCATGCTGGACAATATTTACGACGGCATCCAGCGCCCCCTGCCCGAGATGCGCGCCCTCAGCGGCGACTGCATCACCAGGGGCATGGACGTGCCCGCCCTCAACCGTGAGAAGAAGTGGGAGTTCGTCCCCGTCGCCAAGCCCGGCGATCAGGTCGGCCCCGGCGACGTGCTCGGCACCGTTCAGGAGACCAGCGCGATCCTGCACAAGATCATGGTCCCCAACGGCGTGAAGGGCGAGGTGACCTGGGTCGTCGAGCAGGGCGAGTACACGGTCGACGAGATCGTGGCGAAGGTCAAGACCGACAAGGGCGAGAAGGAGCTGAGCATGGTCCAGCGCTGGCCCGTCCGTATCCAGAGACCCTACGCCAGAAAGTACGTCCCCGCGCGCCCGATGAACTCCGGCCAGCGCATCATCGACACGCTCTTCCCCATCGCCAAGGGCGGCACTGCGGCCGTTCCCGGCCCCTTCGGCTCGGGCAAGACCGTCGTGCAGCACCAGCTCGCCAAGTGGTCCGACGTGGACATCGTGGTCTACAGCCAAGTGGTCCGACGTGGACATCGTGGTCTACATCGGCTGCGGCGAGCGCGGCAACGAGATGACCGACGTGCTGATGGAGTTCCCCGAGCTGAAGGACCCGCGCAACGGCGAGCCGCTGATGAAGCGCACGGTGCTGATCGCGAACACCTCCGACATGCCCGTGGCCGCGCGCGAGGCCTCGATCTACACCGGCATCACGATCGCGGAGTACTTCCGCGACATGGGCTACGACGTCGCCGTTCTGGCCGACTCCACCTCCCGCTGGGCCGAGGCCCTGCGTGAGATGTCCGGCCGTCTCGAGGAGATGCCCGGCGAAGAGGGCTACCCCGCGTACCTGGCCTCGCGCCTCGCGCAGTTCTACGAGCGCGCCGGCGTGGTGCAGTGCATGGGCGCCGACGACCGCCGCGGCTCCGTCACCGCCATCGGCGCCGTGTCGCCTCCGGGCGGCGATATCTCCGAGCCCGTCTCCCAGGCCACGATGCGCATCGTCAAGGTCTTCTGGGCCCTGGATTCGAGCCTCGCCTACGCCCGCCACTTCCCGGCCATCAACTGGCTGACGTCCTACTCCCTGTACCTCGACACCCTGCGCGCCTGGTACACCGAGCAGTTCGGCGAGAAGTACATGCAAAACCGCGAGAAGGCCATGCACATCCTTCAGGAGGAGAGCGAGCTGCAGGAGATCGTCCGTCTGGTCGGACAGGACGCGCTCTCCGCGTCCGACCGTCTCACGATGGAGACCGCCAAGAGCATCCGCGAGGACTTCCTGCAGCAGAACGCCTTCGTCGACGAGGACGCCTACTCCTCCTACGCCAAGCAGTTCAGGCTTCTGGACATGGTGCTGGAGTACGACGTGCTCTGCCGCGAGGCGCTCGCGAAGGGGGCCGACATGAACGCGCTCTTCGCCATCCCCGTGCGCGAGAAGCTCGGCCGCGCCAAGATGGCCGACGCCAAAACCTTCGGCGAGGACTACGACGCCATGATCGCCGAGATGAAGCAGCAGATCGCAGAGGCCGTTGCCGGAGGTGAGGAAGAATGATCAAGGAATATAAAACCATTCGAGAGATCGCAAGCCCCCTGATGGTCGTGGAGAACGTCGAAGGCGTCACCTACGACGAGCTGGGCGAGCTGGAGCTCCCCAACGGCGAGGTCCGCCGCTGCAAGGTGCTGGAGGTCGAGGGCGACAAGGCCGTCGTCCAGCTGTTCGAGTCCGCGCAGGGCATCAACCTGGCCGAGACCAAGGTCCGCTTCCTCGGCCACCCGCAGCAGCTCGCCGTCCGGCCCCGCCATCCTGGCCGACGCCCACATGGACATCAACGGCCTGCCCATGAACCCCGCCGCCCGCGCCTACCCCGCCGAGTTCATCCAGACCGGCGTGTCCACCATCGACGGTCTGAACACCCTGGTCCGCGGCCAGAAGCTGCCGATCTTCTCCGGCTCCGGTCTGCCCCACGCGGCCCTGGCCGCGCAGATCGCCCGTCAGGCGCGCGTGCTGGGCGAGAGTACTTCATCAACGACTTCCGCCGCACCGGCGCCATCGACCGCACCGTCGTCTTCTCGAACCTCGCCAACGACCCCGCGGTCGAGCGTATCGCCACCCCGCGCATGGCCCTGACCGCCGCCGAGTACCTGGCCTTCGAGAAGGACATGCACGTGCTGGTCATCCTGACCGACATCACCAACTACGCCGAGGCCCTGCGTGAGATCTCCGCCGCCAAGAAGGAGGTCCCGGGCCGCCGCGGCTACCCCGGCTACCTGTACACCGACCTCGCCACCATGTACGAGCGCGCCGGCCGCCGTCTGGGCCACAAGGGCTCGATCACCATGATCCCGATCCTGACCATGCCCGAGGACGACAAGACCCACCCCATCCCCGACCTGACCGGCTACATCACCGAGGGTCAGATCATCCTGTCCCGCGAGCTGTACCGCAAGGGCATCGTCCCGCCGGTCAACGTGCTGCCGTCCCTGAGCCGTCTGAAGGACAAGGGCATCGGCGTCGGCAAGACCCGCGAGGACCACGCCGGCACCATGAACCAGCTCTTCGCCGCCTACTCTCGCGGCAAGGACGCCAAGGAGCTCATGACCATCCTGGGCGAGGCCGCGCTGTCGGACGACGACAAGCTCTTCGCCAAGTTCGCCGACGAGTTCGAGAAGGTCTACGTCAGCCAGGGCAACGAGACCAACCGTTCCATCGAGGAGACGCTGGACATCGGCTGGAAGCTGCTGAGCATCCTGCCCAAGCGCGAGCTCAAGCGCATCAAGCCCGAATTCATCGAGAAGTACTGGCCCAAAGAGTGATCCCCTTTACTTTACGAATCTGGAGGTGATGCTTTTTGGCAGGTACGACGATTACCCCCACCAGGATGGTGCTCAACCAGCTCAAGGGCCGTCTCAAGACCGCCCGGCGCGGGCACAAGCTGCTCAAGGACAAGCGCGATGAGCTGATGCGCCAGTTCATGGACGTCGTCAAGCGCAACAAGCAGCTGCGCACCCGCGTGGAGGAGGGGCTGACCGAGGCCTTTGCCTCCCTGCAGGTGGCAAGCTCCATCATGTCGCCCGAGATGCTGGAGCAGGCGCTGCTGTATCCGCGCCAGAGCGTGGAGCTCGACATGAAGTTCAAAAACATCATGTCGGTCAACGTCCCCCTCTACAGCTTCACGACCAAAAACAGCGACCCGTCGGAGATCTACCCCTACGGCTTCGCGCAGACCAGCGGCGAGCTGGACGACGCGCTCGAGCACATGGCCAAGGTCTTCGAGGACATGCTGGAGCTGGCTCAGGTCGAGAAGACCATGCAGCTTCTGGCCGAGGAGATCGAAAAGACCCGCAGAAGGGTCAACGCCCTCGAGTACGTGATGATCCCCGATCTGGAGAAGAACATCAAGTACATCACCATGAAGCTGGAGGAGAACGAGAACGCCACCAAGGTGCGTCTGCTCAAGGTCAAGGAAATGGTGCTGCAGGACGCCCACCACTACAAGTAGTTGCCAAACAAGCGCAAAAAACCGACCGCGGAAGCGGTCGGTTTTTTTGCGCCAATTGGCAAAGAAATCCTTGCAAAACGCCCGGGAGGATGTTAAAATCTCTCTTTGTGTTGAAAAGGATAAACCATCAAGGGAGTTTTGTATATGGATAAGCTGCGGAATATCGCCATCATCGCCCACGTCGACCACGGCAAGACCACGCTCGTCGACGAGATGCTCAAGCAGTCGGGCGTCTACCGCGAAAATCAGGAGATCGTGGACCGCGTCATGGACTCGAACGACCTCGAGCGCGAGCGCGGCATCACGATCATGGCCAAGAACACCGCCGTCTGGTACGGCGACACCAAGATCAACATCGTCGACACCCCGGGCCACGCCGACTTCGGCGGCGAGGTGGAGCGCATTCTGAAAATGGTCAACGGCGTCATCCTGCTCGTCGACGCGGCCGAGGGCCCCATGCCCCAGACCCGCTTCGTGCTCAGCCGCGCGCTGGAGCTCGGCCACCGCGTGATCGTCGTGCTCAACAAGATCGACCGCCCCGACCAGCGCATCCACGAGGTCGTCGACGAGATCCTCGAGCTGCTGATGGACCTCGACGCCACCGACGAGCAGCTCGATTCCCCGATGCTCTTCTGCTCCGGCCGCAACGGCACCGCGAGCTACTCGCCCGACGTGCCGGGCACCGACCTCAAGCCCCTGTTCGAGACCATCCTCGAGTACATCCCCGCCCCGGACATGGATACCGACGCGCCCTTCCAGATGCTGGTCAGCTCCATAGATTATAATGAATACGTCGGGCGCATCGCCATCGGCCGCATCGAGCGCGGCGTCGTGCGCCAGAATCAGGAGATCGAGGTCTGCAACTACCACGACCCCGACGCGGCGCCCGCGCGCGCCAAGGCCGTGAGCCTGTATCAGTTCGACGGGCTCAGCCGCGTCCCCGTCACCGAGGCGTCCGCCGGCAACATCATCGCCATGAGCGGCATCGGCGAGATCACCATCGGCGACACGATCTGCGCCAAAGGCTTTGCCGAGCCGCTGGCCTTCGTGAAGATCAGCGCCCCCACGGTGGAGATGACCTTCTCCGTCAACGACAGCCCCTTCGCCGGGCGCGAGGGCAAGTTCGTCACCTCCCGCCAGATCAAGGACAGGCTGTTTCGCGAGACGCTCAAGGACGTGTCCCTGCGCGTGACCGAGATCGAGGGCTCGACCGACGGCTTCAATGTCGCGGGACGCGGCGAGATGAGCCTGTCCATCCTCATCGAGACCATGCGCCGCGAGGGCTACGAGTTTCAGGTCTCGCCCCCGCGCGTGCTGTATCAGGAGATCGACGGCGTCAAATGCGAGCCGGTCGAGCGCGTCGTCGTCGACGTGCCGCAGGAGTCCATGGGCTCCGTGATGGAAAAGCTCTCGGCGCGGCGCGGCACGTTTTTGCAGATGACGCCCGTCGGCAGCCGCATGAAGCTGGAGTTTCTGGTCCCGTCGCGCGGCCTGTTCGGCTACCGCAACGAGTTTCTGACCGACACCAAGGGCGAGGGCATCATGGCCAGCGTCTTTGAGAAGTACGAGCCCTACAAGGGCGAGATCGCAAGGCGGAACACCGGCTCCCTCATCGCCTGGGAGACCGGCGAGGCCTGCGCCTACGGCATCTGGAACGCCCAGGAGCGCGGCGCGATGTTCATCGTCCCCGGCACGAAGGTCTACGCCGGGATGGTGGTCGGCGTCTGCCCCAAGGCGGACGACGTGCCGGTCAACGTCTGCCGCACCAAGCACCTGACCAACACCCGCGCCTCCGGCTCGGACGAGGCCCTGCG
>CADCLH010000065.1 GCA_902802215.1 Oscillospiraceae bacterium | reverse complement strand
CGTCTTGTCCTCGCCCAGGGTCTCGAAGGCGCCGAGCCCGTTCTCCACGATGTAGATCGGGAGATTGAAGCGGTCGCGCAGCTCGTTGAGCGAGATGCGAAGCGCGGTCGGGTCGATCTGCCAGCCGAATTCGCTGGTCTCAAGATACGGATTTTGCAGCCTGCGGATGAAGGAGCCGATCCGCTCCTGTCTCGCGGGGTCCCCGGTGACGACGGTCGAGAGATAGTAGCTCAGGGAGATGAAGTCCACCTTCCCGTCCGCCAGGATCTGCTCGTACCCGTCGTACCACTTGATCTGAATGCCGTGCCGTTTGTAGTACGCGAGGATCCACGCCGGGTAATAGCCTTTCGCCATGACGTCGCAGAAGAACAGGTTGTACTCGGTCTCCTCGTTTGTAGTACGCGAGGATCCACGCCGGGTAATAGCCTTTCGCCATGACGTCGCAGAAGAACAGGTTGTACTCGGTCTCCTCGTGCGCCCGGAACGCGTCCCGGGGCGAGGGGGTCTCGGGATACAGATGGTGCAGGTTGAACATGTTCCCGATTTTGCACTGCGGCGCGGTGTCATGCGCGTACTTGACGATCATCGCGCTGGCGATGAACTGGTGGTGCAGAGCCTGGTGCGAGGCCTGATTCCAGCGCGCCTCCAGCTCCGGCGGCATGGGCAGGAACGGGCGGAAGGACTTCGGCAGCTCGACGGGGGCGTCCCGGTCGAGAAGGATCCCGCCGCCCAGCCAGGGGACGGCCGTGACCATGTTGATCTCGTTGAAGGTCAGCCAGTAGGTGACCTCGTCCTTGTACTCGTCGAGGATGAACTTCATGTACCGGACGCAGTACGGGATGATCTCCGGCGATTCCCAGCCGTTGTATTCCTCCGCAAAGCCGATCGGGAGCTCGTAATGGACCATCGTCACCAGCGGTTCGATTCCGTACCTGTGCAGCTCGCGGAACACCTTGTGGTAGAATGCCACGCCCTCCGGGCAGGGCTTTTCCTCCTTCCCGGTCGGGAACAGGCGCGTCCAGGAGATCGACATGCGGAAGGATTTGAAGCCCATCTCGGCCAGCAGGGCGATATCCTCCTGATACCGGTGATAGAAGTCGATGCCGCGCCGGTTCGGGAAGTTCAGCGTCGCCTCCTCGGCCCGGGCCTTTTTGAGGTTCTCCGTCAGCATGAAGTTGCAGGGGATCTTCGCGCCGCGGAAGTAGACGTAGTCCAGATGCGACAGGCCCTTCCCGTCCTCGCATCTGCCTCCCTCGATCTGGGCGGCGGAGGTGGCGCCGCCCCAGAGGAAGTTTTCGGGAAATCTTGCCATGTGCGCCGTTATCCTTTCGCGTCGAGCTGGTCCGCCTTTTCATCCTTGTAGAGCACGAAGGTCAGGACGAAGGTGATGACCACGCCGATGATGATGCAGAGGATGGCGTTGCGCAGATCCGTCATGTCGCCGTTGGCGGGATTGATGAACAGCGCCAGCGTGAACAGGTTGGGGGGGCCGCCCGCGTAGGAGCCGAGGTTGAGCAGGCCTCCGATAAACGCGGCGATGCCGGAGCCGATCATGGCGGCGATCATCGGCGTTTTGTACTTCAGGGTGATGCCGTACAGGCCCGGCTCGGAAATGCCCGGCACCATGTCCGAGAAGGCGGACGAGAAGCCCAGCGCCTTCCTTTCCGCGTTCTTCGTCTTCAGCGCGACCGCGAGGCACGCGGCGCCCTGCGTAAAGTTCATCAGGAAGAGGGCCGGATGCGTGACGATGTTCTTCTGCGCCACGCTGGCCAGCGCCATGGCGACTGCCATGAGGTTGAAATGCATACCGGTCAGGACGATAAACGGCATGAGGACGGTCAAAATCACCGGCGCGAACGGCCCGAGGGTCCTGAACAGGAAGATCAGGATGCCGATCAGCAGGACGGACAGGCGGGCGCCGAGCGGCGCGACCACCAGCAGCCCCAGCGGGACCATGACCAGCATCTCAAACAGCGGAGTCAGTACGATGCGGACGCTCTTCGGGAAACTTTTGTTGAAGAACTTTTCCAGATAGCCCATGATCCAAACGCACAGGATGACCGGCAGGATCGTATTGGAATAGGTCGCCGGATAGATCGGCATGCCGAACAGGAAGCCGGCGTTGCCCGTGCCCGGAATGACGGTCGGGGGTCCGCCGGGATTCGGGATGGTGGCGCCCATGCCCGCTTCGCAGAGGGCCACAAATTCCGGGGCCAGCAGGATGCAGCCCATGAGGATGCCCATGGCCATCTTGACGTTGAATTTCTTCGCGGCGGCCGCGCCCACCAGCACCGGCAGGAAGTAGAAGGCCACGTTGGAGACCCAGGTGAAGGTGGCGACGGTCGGCGAATCCGCAGCGAGGATGTGCAGGTTGACCAGGATCATGATGAAGGCCTGCATCATGCCGCAGGCGATCAGCGCCGGCAGGATCGGGAAGACGCAGGCGACGATGGTCGGCAGGATCGAGCCGAAGATCTCCTTCGCGCTTTTCTTCTTCGGAACGAGGTCGGCGTCCAGATTCTCGTCGATCGCGGCCGTCCTCTCGACGCCGGACGCCTTGACGAAGGCGTCGTACACGTCCTCAATGTCCTTGCCGATGATGATCTGGACCTGATCGCCGATCATCTGCGCGCCCGCCACGTCCAGCTTCTTGATCTCATCCAGCTTGACCTGACCGACGTCCTTCGGCGTCACGCGCAGTCTTGTCATGCAGTGTCCGGCGTGAGCGATGTTGTCTTTTCCGCCGACGAGCTCGACGATCGAAGATGCCAACTGCTCGAAGTCTTTTTCCGTTTTCTTCATAGGTTCCCTTCCTTTCTCTGCTGTATTGCGTATTTCATGCATCCGTCGGATGCAGGGAATCCAAACTCTTCACAGGCGCGCCCTTCCGCTCTTCAAAAAAGCGACACTCGTGCCACTTTGCTGAGCTCATTATAGCGCGGAGAAAAACCCGCGTAAAGAGGGCAAAACTGTCCTGACAAAAATCTGTAGGCTGTCACAAAAAGCGACACGCGAATTGTTTATTCTCACAAGCGGGGGCATCGGCTTGAAAGCGGCAAAAGCCGAAAAAAATGTGTTTCTTTTGTGACAGTATCCGTGCTATACTGTAGCCAGACTGAACCGAAAGGAGACAGCATCATGGCTGAGAAAACAAATCTGAACGATCAGGAACTGGAGAACGTAAGCGGCGGGGAGTACCGTGTCGTCAACACCGGCGATTCCAGAAACGCGGCGATCAGAAGCGCCCCTGGCCTGAACACGCCGATCATCGGATCGCTTCCGAACGGCACCTGGGCGAACACGACCGGACGATTCATTCGCGTGGACGGCCGCAACTGGGCCGAGATCAACTCCCCGATGTGGGGCTGGATCAAGGGAAGCATCCTCGGATACGAGTATTGATGCGGCAAAGCGCGGACAGAGCGAAATGAGGGGAAGGCAGGAGCATCCTGCCTTCCCCTCATTTCGTATACGCCCCCGCGGGCGTCAGGGTTCGGTTTCTCTCTTAATCGTTCCGTTTACAGATAAATAGTATGCGCACATGCACAGCGCGGTCAGTCCCCAGGTGACGGGATAAGCCGCAGCGACCGTCTTGATGCTGCGGGTGAGCGGCGCCGCCGGAAACAGCAGCCTTTTCCCCATAACAGCATTTGACCCTCCGGGTGACCAGTCCGGAGGGCCTTAGCAAGAGAGATCGTTCGGCCGTCTTCGTGTCGGAGAGGTGAAGAGACACGTGGATTGAGGGAAACCCGGACAGCCGATCAAGCATCTGATCTGAATAAAGGATACCAGAAAGCAGGAATCTTCGGAAGCCCCCCGGGGGGATGCTTTTTGGAAACAGGCGTCGGCTTCGGCCATCCCCCCCGAGGGGTTTTTTTATGCAGCTTTCCCAAAAAAATGACGGAATACGGCTGCTTTTAGGGATGAACAGGAGCCTGTTTTCTCGTTTTTTTGTTAATTATCGTCAAATTGAACGGAAGAACCGGGCGGGGGGATCGGGGTGCGGGAGAAATCCGATCCCCCCACCCGGGTTGCGGCGGGCACGGGCAAAGGCTACAATAAAAAGCATGCAGGAGGCGTTATAACGCCCCCTGCGATCATACAAACCAAACTTTTTGGGAGGAAAGAACGATGGCATGTTTCTTAGTCACCGCCGCTGAGGCCGTCGTGGTCACGGTGGCTGCGAGGGTCGCGAAGAACAGGGAAATGAGCGCGGAGTCCGTCAAGCTCGAGAAGAACGCCGAGATCGAAACCAGGCGCGAGAACAAACTCCCCTGGAGCAAGAAGCTCATGATCCTGGCGTCGCTGCTGTGGGGCGGCGCGTTCCTGCTCTGCTACGAGCACATCTGGCACGGGGAGGTCGTGCCGTGGTTCCCGTTTTTGACCGCGATGAACGATCCCGGGGACACGGCGGAGATGCTCCACGAGATGAGCACCGTCGGCGTGACCATGGCCGTGATCGTCACCGTCGTCTGGGCGATCATGATGTTCGCCGCGGACAAAATCATGGCGCGCCCCGATCCCGAGCCCGTCAAGGCCGCCGCGTAAGGAGGGGAGACCATGACGCTTTTGATCTGTGTGTTCGCCGCGATTATCTTTACGATCAAGTGGTATCGGCGCAAGGATGACAGCATGCTGCTGGGCGTGCCCTGCGTGTGCTTCTGGGGCGCCTCCCTCATGTGGCTGGGCGACGCGATCTTCGGCTATGCTGAGGACGGCGCGGCCTTCTTCGAGCCGGAAGCCGCCGAGATGCTCAACGACGCCTTCCTCGGCCTGTCCGTTGTGGCGCTGGGCATGATCCTCTGGCTTGTGATCCTGCTTGTCAAGGACCCCAGGGGCGTCGTCAAGGCCAGCCTGAGGAAGAAAGCGGAGGAAAAGTAAATACCTTCAAACAGAAAGAGCAGCGGCCAAAGGCCGCTGCTCTTTTCATATCCGGTCTTATTTGTTGATGTCGAGGTCGACGGTGACCTCGTAGTAATCGCAGGCGTGGGCGGTCCAGTTGGACACGTAGCTGCGGGAGATCATGCTCATTTCGAGGAAGGAGCAGAAGACGTAGCCGTTGTCGTCCAGGATGGTCTGCTGCAGCTCGATGGCGAGCTGGGCGCGCTTTGCGGTGTCGAACTCGGTGGAGAGCTCATGGAGCAGCTCGTCGACCTTGGGGTTCTCGTACGCGCCGAAGTTGTAGCTCATGCCGGGCACGCAGCTGGTGGTGAAGAAGTACTGCGGGTCGCCGGAGGGGGCGGTCACCAGCGCGGAGGCATAGATGTCGAAGGAGCTCATGTCGGCCAGGAACTCGCGGCGGTTGGCGGTGCAGTTGATGTCCACATCGATGCCGATGTCCTTCAGAGAGGCCTGGGCGGACTCGGCCAGCAGGGGCAGCTCCGCGCGGCTGGGATAGGTCAGCCAGCGGATAACCAGCTTCTCGCCGTTCTTCTCGCGGATGCCGTCGCCGTCGGTGTCGACCCAGCCGGCGGCCTCCAGAACGGCCTTTGCGCCCGCGGGATCATAGCCCTGGGTCTTGAGGTGCTCGCTGCCGAAGGTGCTGAAGCCCTCGGGGAAGGGGCCGTAGCCGGGAACGCCGTGACCCTCCAGCAGAGCGGCCACAAAGCCCTCGCGGTCAATGCCCATGACGACGGCCTGACGCACGGCGGGGTCCTGCATGACGGGGGTCGTCATGTTCATGCAGCCGAAGAAGGCGCGGGAGGTCTGGATGCTGGAGAACTGGAAGTTGGGGTTCTCGAATTTGGGGTAGGCGTCGTAGGCCACGCCGTAGGCCGCGTCGACCTCGCCGCCCTCCAGCGCCAGCGCCAGGGTGTTGCGGTCGGAGATGGTGCGGACGGTGATCTCGTCGATCTTCGGCGTGCCGTCCCAGTAGTACGCGTTCGGGACGAGCGTGATATGGTCGTCCATCAGCATGTCGACGGCTCTGTAGGGGCCGGTGCCGACGGAGACGCCGGTCTCGAAGTCGGAGGCGTCCACGTCGATGATGCAGGCGTAGGGGTCGCCGAGGTAGTTCATCAGGGCGGGGTTCGGCTCGGAGGTGACGATGGTCAGCGTCTGGCCGTCGGCCTCCATGCTCACGATCTTGGTGTCGCCAGGGGCGCGGTCGTGGACCTCGAGCAGGTGTTCAAAGCACTGCTTGACGGCTGCCGCGTCCATGTCGCGGCCGGAGGAGAACTTCACGCCGTCGCGCAGGGTGACGGTCCAGGTGCAGTCGCCGTCGTTGGTCCAGGCGGTGGCCAGCCAGGGCTCCAGCACCATGTTGTCGGTGTAGTGCACCAGCGTCTCGCCCACGCCGTAGCGGATGCAGGGCCAGCCGTTGTAGGTGCGGTGCGGGTCGATGGTCTCTTCCCAGTTTTCCGCGTTGAAGGTCGTGTCGCCGATGATCATGGTCTTCTTCGCGGCGGGCGCGCTGCCGGTTGAGGCGGGCGCGCTGTCGGAAGAGGACGCGGCGGGCTGGGAGGCGCTGCCGCCGCCGCAGCCGGCGAGCAGGCCGAGCGCCAGCGTCAGAGCAAGGAGGATGGCAAGGGTTCTTTTCATTGCATTCTTGTCCTTTCTTGTATTTGAGGGAACATATTGTGAAATCAGGTTTCCTGACGTTTCACCTTACTTATAGGCCGCGATGGTAAAGATCGGGGTGGGGTTGAAGAACTCGTCGATCTCGGCGTAGATGCGCTTGTAGACGCCCATATCCACCAGAACGCGCTCGAAGCCCGCCTCGACCAGAAGCTGCACGTCCCACTGGGGCCGCGGCTGATGATAGGCGCCGACCTCCATCGTGATGGCGTCGTTCTCGGCCTGCATGTACTCCGGCACCAGCTTGTGCGCGTGGTTTTCCGGCAGCTCGTGCTCCTCCTCGTCCTCGAGCGCGGCGCTGTAGTCCGCGTCGAAGTTGAGCAGCACGCCGCCCGGCTTCAAAAGCCGGTACCACTCCCGGTAGGCCTTGGCGATGTGCGGCAGCGTCCAGGTGAGATTTCGCGTCACGAGCACGTCGAAGCTCTCCGGCGGGAATTCGGGGTTCTCCGCGTCCATGAGCCGGAAGCGCACGTCCAGCCCCAGCACGGCCGCCATGTGCTCGGCGTGGTCGATCATCTCCGGCGTCAGGTCGATGCCGGTCGCCTCATGGCCCTCGGCCGCCAGAATGCAGGCGAAAAAGCCCGTGCCCGTGCCGATGTCCAGCACGCGCAGGGTCTTCCCCTGCGGCAGATAGCGGTGAAATTCCCTGAGCCACCTCTCCCGTTTCTCGCTGTCGTACTCACGCAGGCGCTGCTTCTCGAAGCCCTCTGCCCGGTGAGACCAGTAATGGGTCACGCGATGCTTGATCTGTTCCATTCGTTTTACCTCTCAGCTTGATAATTGGCCCTGTGTTCCCTCAAACACAAGGATTGCTCACAAAACACTTTCGATCAGACGCTTCGTGTACGCGTCCTTCGGATTGCGGATGATCTCGTCCGGGACGCCCTGCTCCACGATCCTGCCCTTGTACAGCACCAGCACCCGGTTGCAGAACTGCTGCACCAGCGCGATGTCGTGGCAGATGAAAAGGATCGAGAGCTTCGCCCCGCGCTGCCAGCGCAGCTCGTTCAAGAGCGCGATGATCTCCTTCTGGATGGTCACGTCCAGGGAGGAGGTCGCCTCGTCGCAGATCAGGAGTTTGGGCTTCACCGCCAGCGCCCGCGCGATCGACGCGCGCTGGCACTGGCCGCCGCTGACCTGATGGGGATAGCGGTCCGCAAATTCCGGCGTGAGGCCGCACTCGGTCAGCAGGCGCGCGACCTCCTGTTTCGTCTCCGCGCGGCTCATGCCGAGGTTTCGCAGGCTCTCGCCGATCCCGTCGCCCAGCGTGCATCTGGGATCAAAGGAGTCCGTCGGCGTCTGGAAGACCATCTGCATCTTCCGGTAGGCCCGGCGCAGCTCCTTGCCGCTCATTTGGGTGATGTCCTCGCCGTCGAGGACGATGCTGCCCTCGGTGGCGTCCAGCAGGCGGGTGATCATGTTGACCACGGTGGTCTTGCCGCTGCCGCTCTCGCCGATCAGGCCGAGGCATTCGCCGGGGTACAGTTCAAAGCCGATATGGTCGACGGCGGTGAAGTCCGGCTGGCCCTTGCGTGTGAAGACCCTGGTGAGGTTTTCGACTTTCAGGATCGGTTCCATCTCACACCCTCCTCAGCCTCGGGACCGCGGACATCAGCAGCTTGGTATACTCCTCCTTCGGATCCTCCAGCACCTGCCGCGTCTCGCCGTATTCCACCATTTCGCCGTTTCGCATGACCAGCACCCTGTCGGCCATCGCCCCGATCACGCCGATGTTGTGCGTGACCAGCACGATCGAGGTGCCGAAGGTCCTGCGGACCAGCAGCATTTCCTCCACGACCTGCTTCTGCACGGACACGTCCAGAGCCGAGGTCGGCTCGTCCGCCAGCAGGACGCTGGGGTTTAAAAGCATCGCCGCGGCGATGCCGACGCGCTGCTGCATGCCGCCGGAGAGCTCAAAGGGGTAGCTGTCGAGGATGCGCAAGCCGATCTTTTCCAGAAGCGCGAACGCAAGTATCCGGAAGTCTTCTTTTGAAATGTGCTTATGCTCGGTCATGCTCTCGTAGAGCTGGGCGCCCACGGTGCGGATCGGGCAGAAGGAGCTGCCCGCGTACTGGAAGATCATGCCGAGCTCCGGGCCGTTGAGCTTGCACAGCTCCGAGGCGGAGAGATCGGGCAGGTTTTTGCCCTTGTACCAGATGTCGCCGCGCGTGACCAGCCCGCTATCGCCCAAAAGGCCCATGGCGGCCTTGATGAGCGTGGACTTGCCGGAGCCGGATTCGCCCACGATGCCGAGGATCTCGCCCTCGGAAACGGAAAAGCTGACGTCTTTGATCGCCTTGAAACCGTTGTAGGTGATATCGACGTGTTCGTATCTCAGGATTTCGGCCATGTCTCTACCTCCCTCTGCTCTTCGGGTCCGCATAGTCCCGGATCGTGTCGCCCAGGAGGTTGAAGATCATGACGGAGACGAAGATCGCAAAGCCGGGGGCCAGCGTGACCCAGGGCACCGTGGACAGGAGACTGCGCGTATCGCTCATCATGCTGCCCCACTCCGCCGTGGGCGGCTTTGCGCCGAGGCCGAGGAAGCTCAGGCCCGCCAGCTCCATCATCATCGTGCCGATGTCCAGCATCGAGGTGACGAGGATCGGACCGATGATGTTCGGCAGGATGTGCTTGAAGATGATCTTCCAGGTCCCGCTGCCGGAGAGGCGCGCGGCCTTCAGATAGGACGTCTCCTTCTGCGCGAGCGTCTGGCTGCGGGCGATGCGGGCGTACTTCGGCCAGGAGATCGCCACCAGCGCGATGATCGCATTTTGCAGCCCGCCGCCGAGCACGCCCGCCACGGCCATGGCGAAGACCAGACCGGGGAAGGCGAGGAACATGTCGGAAATGCGCATGAGCACCGTGTCGATCCACTTGCCGTGCCATCCGCAGAACACGCCGATCATCGTGCCGAGCGCGGTCACGATGCCGACCAGCAGGAGCGTGGAGTAGATACTCGTCCTGCTGCCGACGATCACGCGCGAGAGCATGTCGCGCCCGTAGCGGTCCGTGCCGAACAGGTGCTCGGCGGAGGGGGGCGCCTTGACGTTGGTCAGATCCTGCAAATAGGGGTCGTAAGGCGTGAGGTGTTCGGAGAAAATGGAGCACACCAGCAGGAGCAGCGCCAGCGCGCCGAAGACGATCAGGCGCGTTTTGACGGTGTCCTTCCTGATTTTCTGAATCCTGACAGTTGGCTCATTCATCCTTCGCTCACCCCCAGCCTGATACGCGGGTCGAGCGCGTGGTACAAGAGGTCGGTGATGAGGTTGACGAGGACGTAGATGATCGCCATCCAGACCACGTAGGCCTGGATCAGCGGATAGTCGCGCATGGTGATCGCGTCCACGGCCAGCTTGCCGACGCCGTCCCACATGAAGATGCTCTCGATGATGGCCGTGCCGCCGAGGAGGCTGCCGATGGAGAGCGCCAGCAGCGTGATGATCGTGAGCATGGACGCCTTGAGCACGCTCTTCCAGAGGATGACCCGATTGCGCACGCCGCGCGCCTGCGCGCCGGTCACGTAATCCTTGTTCAGTTCCTCCAGCACCGTGGCGCGCACCTGCCGCATATACTTGGCGGACATGGAGATCGCCAGCGTCAGGGTGGGCATCAGGGCGCTTTTCAGGCTGATCCCGCTGGAGATGACCGGCAGCCACCCCAGCTTGATGGCCAGGATCTCCATGAGCAGCATGGCCACGAAGAAGTTCGGCATGGAGTTTCCGATGAAGCTCAAAAAGCGCAGCAGATAGTCCGTGAAGCGGTCGTGCCGCACGGCGGCCAGCACGCCCAGCGGGATCGAGAGCACGACCGTCGCCGCGATGGACAGCGCCGTCAGCAGCAGCGTGGCCGGGAGCTTGGAGGTGAAGGTCTTGAACACGTCCCGTCCGGAGACGTAGCTTGTGCCCATGTCGCCGGTCAGCATCCCGCCGAGCCAGGAGACGTACTGCTGTAAAAAGGGCTTGTCCAGCCCGAGCTCGGCGCGCTTGGCGTCGATGATCTCCTGCGCCACGCCGCCCTTGTCGCCGTAGAGCTCCGTGATGGCGTCGCTGCCCGCGATGCGCATCATGGCGAAGGACAGAAAGGTGATCCCGATCAAAACCGGGATCAGCTGCAGGAATCTCTGTACGATATATTTCCTCACGGTTCACGCCCCGTTCTGTCTGCGGATATGAAGATATTATAGTACGTCCCCCCAGTCGGCGGAAGCCCGGGGGGGGGGATATAAAAACCATGTTTTTTTATGCTGCAACGCGGCGCTCCGATGTTTTACGCCGAGAGGCGCAAAACGGGTCTTTCTGACAGACAAGCGGCCAGCCTCTTTGGCTGACCGCTTGTCCTTCGGGCGGAGGCGAACGCCGTTTCCGGACCCCGCGCCCCGGCGGGCCGGCTTGATTTCCGCATTGACGAAACGGCGGCAAGGGCATATAATAATACTGACGGGAGCCATATATTACCAAGCCGTTTCTGTACCGCAGTTCGCATCAGGGCGCCCGCGCGACAGACAGAGAAGGGTATGGGATCATGTACAAGAAGGCCATACGCAGTTGGATCAAGCATGCGGATTTTATTCTGCTGGATCTGTTTTCCCTGCTTCTTTCCCTGATGACGGGAATCTGGGTCGTCCGTGCGAACGGAAAGGCCTTTTTTGAACCCAATGTCCCCGGCTTCGTCGTTCTGATCCTCATGATAGACCTCGGCGTGCTGATCGCCTTTGACGGGCTCGACCGCGTGGTGACGCGGGGATACCTGGTGGAAATCGGCATGACGCTGCGGCATGTTCTGCTGGTCCTGGGCCTTGTCCTGCTGGCCGGCGCGCTCCGGTCGGAGCAGGTGATCTATCCGCGGGGCTTTTTCTTTCTGGTCCTGCTGCTCTATTTCATCTATTCCTACGGGACGCGCGTTTTCTGGAAAAGGACCCTGCGGAGGCGCCCGGTCTCCAGCGAAGTGAAGAAGCCCATTCTGATCGTGACGGACAGCCGCTATGCGGGCGAGATCCTGGAGCGCATGCGGGAGTATTCCTTCCTCCGCTATCAGATCGTCGGTCTGGTTTTTGTGGACAGGGATGCCGAGGGAGAGCTGTTTGAAGATGTTCCCGTGGTCGCGAATCTGAACAATGCGGCAGACTTTCTCTGCCGGGAATGGGTGAACGAGGTGTTGTTCTTCCATTCCTCGCCGGACGACAGGACCCAGGATCTGATCGACAAGTGCCGCCAGATGGCGCTGACGATCCATCTCTATGTGGCGATACAGGGCATCGACGAGAGGAAGCAGATGATCGAGCGCATCGCCGGGTATGAGGTGCTGACGGCAAACATCAACTTCATGAATCCTCTGGACGTGTTCGCCAAGAGATGCTTTGACATCGTGGTCGGGCTGCTGGGCAGCGCGGCAGCGTGCGTACTGCTCGTAATCCTCGCGCCCTTCCTCTATTTCGCTTCGCCCGGGCCTCTGATCTTCTGTCAGGAGCGCATCGGAGAAAACGGGCACAAATTCAAGATGTACAAGATCCGCTCGATGTACATGGACGCCGAAGCGCGCAAGGCCGCGCTTGCCGGAGAGAGCTCCCACGCGGACGGCATGATGTTCAAGATGGATTTCGACCCGCGCGTGATCGGGAACCGCATCCTGCCGGACGGGACGAAGAAAAAGGGCATCGGCGCCTTTATCCGCGAGACGAGTCTGGACGAGTTCCCGCAGTTTTTCAATGTGCTGAAGGGGGACATGAGCGTGGTGGGCACGCGGCCGCCGACGCCCGACGAATGGGAGAAGTACCAGTATCGGCACAGAGCGCGGATGTCGGTCAAGCCCGGTCTGACCGGCTTGTGGCAGATCAGACCCGACAAGGACTATATGAGCTTTGACGAGATCGTCGCGCTCGACACCGAGTATATCGCCAACTGGGGTCTGGGCATGGACCTGAGGATCGTCTGGGCCACGGTGATAAAATTCCTCGGCGGTCTGTTGGGGAAGAAAAACGAGATCGAGCCGGACGCTGTTCGCCGCGGCAAAGACGCGGAGGCGGCGGGGAGCAAAGGCCGGTGACGACCGCCGCCGCAGAAATGCCCATGCCGACGTGCGTCGGCATGGGCATTTCTGCGGCGGTTCACCCTTTCTGTTCCCGCCGCAGCCCGGCGAGCTCGTCCAGGGTAAGGACTTTCGGGTGATGATAGATTTTGTACAGCGTGTCGGCGTCGGTGTATTCGGGAGAGTATTGACCGTCCTTCACGACATACTCGTATTCCCAGGTGCAGAACCATGACCAGAGCGCGCCGTTTTCCGCGCATGCGTCGATGTCCGGCAGAACGCCGTTTTCCGTAAGCGCGATGATCTTCGGCGTCCCGGGATACCCTGTGAGCTCGGCGAACTTGCCGATATGGGCACAGTATTGCCTCGGCTGGACGTAGATGTCTTCCCCGATGATATCCACATACTCGTCTCCCGGGTACCATTCGGGGTCCTGCCCGTTCCAGACCCAGATCAGATTGTTGCATTCGTATTTTTCCGTGAGCTGCTTGTACAGGTAGATCCAAAACTGCTTGTAGCAGTCCGCGCCGCAGGCGCCCCACCAGAACCACCCGTTGGAGGCCTCGTGGAGAGGCCGCCACAGGACCGGCACGTGCTTCTCCTCCAGCCGCTTGAGCTGTTCGGCGACGGCTCTGATATCGTGGTCGACGACCTCTTTTCCCTCCGGATCCTCATCGAGCAGGATACGCCGGATGTTGAACGTCGAGCTGCCGGTGCGGCTGCCCTTCCACCAGTAGGGGTTGCCCTTGTCGTTGGTCCCCATGTTCATCGTGTTGGGCGGGGCGTTCCAATGCCAGCAGAAGCTGACGATCCCGCCGAGCTCGTGATATGCGACCGCATACTCCACCTCATGGCAGTCGCCGCCGTAGTAGGTGCGGCTCGGCGTATAATCCCTCATGTCCAGGCCGAGGATGGCCGGATATTTCCCGGTCACGGAATAGACGGCCTGCATCTCTTCCCCGTCGATCCCCCCGTGGCAGAACTGCCCCGAGAGCGTATAACGGCCGAAGCAGTCCCGCAGGAAGCGGTACAGGCGCTGCGTCTCGGGGGTGGCGTTGGGGTTGATGAGCTGCGGCTTCACATCGTAGACGGACTTCGGGATCCCCGTGGTTTCGGTGACCTCCAGGCGATCCAGCCAGATCCAGCCCTGCTCTTTTTTCAGGGAGATCTCATGGCTTCCGGCCGAGAGGGGCGTCTTGAGCAGGACGGGCGTGCTGTATTCCTCGCCCTTGCAGCTGATCTCCCCGGCAGGCGCGCCGTCGACGCAGACGAGGTTCGCTTTCCCGCCGCCGATCCCCTTCATGGTAAAAGCGAGGTCATAGGATCCGTCCCTCGGAACGCTGATTTGAAACACCAGACCGCTGTCGTCATCGGCGAAGCGCCCCACCGCCCTGCCGCGCGAGGCGTCGGAGTCCTCGACGATCTGATTGCTCCCGGAAAGCCGGGCGGCTTCCGCCTCATAAACGGCGCTGCTCTCCGCCTGCGCGCGCACGGGCAGACCCGCAAGGAGGGAGAGCGCCAGCGCGGCCGCTGTAAAGCATGTGAAGCTTTTTTTCATCGTTCCTCTCCTCCTGTCCTCCGCGCGTCTGTGCCGAAGGGCGGAAATACGCGTTCCCTCCGGCTCGCCCTTCCGTCGACAACGGGCCCGTTTTCAGCATACACCCTCCCGCGGCGAAAGGCAACAGATTTCATTGTCCGCCCGCTCCGGGCGCTTTTCGCGATTGTCATCCTGCCGAAGCGGTGATATAGTATACACAAGCGATTCTTATCCCCGGCTTCGATTTTTGTATCGAATATAGAGAAGGAGAAACCGTCATGGAAATCAGCATTTTTGGACTCGGCTATGTGGGCTGCGTGGGCGCGGCCTGTCTCGCGAAGCTCGGTCATCGGGTGATCGGCGTGAACCATACGCAGGGGAAGGTCGACCTCATCAACGCCGGCAAGCCCACCATCATCGAGGCGGAGATCGAGGAGCTCGTCAGGGCGGCGCACGAGAGCGGGATGCTCACGGCGACGACGGATTACAAATACGCCGTGAAGCACAGCGACGTCTCGTTTATCTGCGTCGGCACGCCGAGCGGAAAAGACGGCCACCTGAATCTGAGCTACATTTTCCGGGTCGCGCAGCAGATCGGCGAGGGGATCCGGGAAAAGGACGCTTTCCACATCGTCGCCATCCGCAGCACGGTCCTGCCCGGCACCAACCAGAAGGTGGGCGAGATCATCGCCGAGGCGTCCGGAAAGGAGCGGGACCGGGACTTCACCGTCGTGTCCAACCCCGAGTTCCTGCGCGAGGGGACCTCGGTGCAGGATTATCTGAATCCCCCGCTGACCCTGGTCGGTACGGACAGCGAGCGGGCGGAGGCGGTTTTCCGGGAGATCTACAAGGACATCCCCGCCGAGTTCATCTGCACCGATATCCGCGTGGCCGAGATCATGAAGTATGTGAACAACACCTTCCACGCGCTCAAGATCGTGTTCGGCAACGAAATCGGCAACATCTGCAAGGAGCTGGATATCGACAGCCACAAGGTCATGGAGATCTTCTGCAAGGACAGGCAGCTGAACATCTCCCCCTACTACTTCAAGCCGGGCTTCGCCTACGGCGGCTCGTGCCTGCCGAAGGATTCCAAGGCCCTGCGCACGCTGGCGCACGACCTGTATGTGGACGTGCCCGTCATCAACAGCATCGACGAGTCCAACGAGCTCCAGAAGAAGCGCGCCGTCGAGATCATCGAGAGCAAGGGACAGCGCAAAATCGGCATCCTCGGCCTGAGCTTCAAGGCCGGCACCGACGATCTGCGCAACAGCCCCATCGTGGACGTGGCGCAGACGCTCTTCGGCAAGGGCTATGAGCTGCACATCTATGACCGCAACGTTCGCCTGTCGCAGCTGACCGGCACCAACGCCGGTTTTATTCAGGCGAAGCTCCCTCACCTGCATCAGATCATCTCCGACGATCTGGACGCGGTCTGCTCCGCCTGCGACGTGCTGGTGGTGACAAACAAGGAGGCCGAGTATGCCGACCTGCCCGAGCGCTGGCCCGACAAGTGCATCGTCGATCTGGTGCGGCAGTTCAAAACGCTCGATTACGAGGGCAACTATGAGGGGATCAGCTGGGCCAACATCAACACGAACCCCGCGCAGGACAAGCCCCTCACGCGCAGCATGCTCACCACGGAATACTGATACCAGTCACTGATAAAACCCTTCATTTTTTACCGGCCAGAATCGCGCCATGCCGCGTTGGCGGCCTTGGCCATATATCTCCATTATGCCCTGCGGCCGCCGCCTTGCCTGACACAATTCTGACTCGGTAAAATTCTAAAGCTATTTATCAGCGACTAGTATGATACTTCCTCTCCGGGAGGGTGTAACCATGTGTGGTATCGCCGGGTTTTACAACAGCCGCATAGACCGGGAACAGCTCATCCGCGCCATGACGGACCGCATGCGCCATCGCGGGCCGGACGCCGAGGGCTTCTGGCTGGACGAGCAGTCCGGCTGGACGCTGGGGCACCGCCGCCTTTCGATCCTGGATCTGTCCGAATCGGGCGCGCAGCCCATGCTCTCGGCCTCGGGCCGCTTTGTCATCAGCTATAACGGGGAAATCTACAACGCCGCCCTGCTGCGCGGCAGGCTGCTTGCCGAGGGCCGCGTCGCGGCCTTCCGCGGTCACTCGGATACGGAGATCCTGCTGGAGGCCATCGAGGCTTACGGGCTGGAGGAGACGCTCCGGCTCTCAAAGGGCATGTTCGCCCTCGCCGTGTACGACCGGGAGAAGAAGGTGCTGCGGCTCGCGCGCGACAGGATGGGCGAGAAGCCCCTGTATTACGGCATGGCGGACGACGGCGGAGGCCGGCCGTTCTTCACCTTCGCCTCCGACCTCGCCCTTTTCCTGTGCATTCCGGGCTTCCGGCGGGAGATCGACCGGGATGCGCTGGCCGAGTTTCTGATGTACAAATACGTCCCGGCGCCCAGATCCATCTATAAAAACGTCTTCAAGCTCCCGGCCGGCTGCATCCTCACCCTCCGCGCGCCCTTCGACGCGCCGGAGATCACGCCCTACTGGTCGCTGACGGAGACGGCGGCGCGCGGGGAGGCGCAGCCCTTCTCCGGCACATACGAGGAGGCGAAGGAGCGCCTGGAGGCGCTGCTGACCGACTCGATCCGGGATCAGATGGTCGCGGACGTGCCGGTCGGCGCCTTCCTCTCCGGCGGCATCGACAGTCCGCTGGTGGTGTCGCTCATGCAGAAGCTCTCGCCGAGGCCGGTCAAGACCTTCACCATCGGCTATGACGACCCCAAAATCAACGAGTCCGAAGCGGCGAAGGAGATCGCGCGGCATCTCGGGACCGAGCATACGGAGCTCATCCTCACCGAGCGGGAGATGAAGGAGCTCATTCCCAGACTCCCTTACTATTTCTCCGAGCCCCTGAGCGATTCCTCCCTGATCTCCACCTATTTCGTCAGCAGTCTGGCGCGCTCGAAGGTCACGGTCTCCCTCAGCGGAGACGCGGGGGACGAGCTTTTCTGCGGCTATGAGCGCTATTGGGAGACGCCGGCGCTCTGGGACCGGGTCCGCGCCGCGCCCGCCGTCCTGCGCCGCCCGGCCGGGGCCGCGCTCGAGGGGCTGGGGCTGACGCGAAAGCCCTTCTTCTACAAGGCCGCCGCCTGCCTGAAGGCCGACAACATCAATCAGGTGCGGGAGATGATCCAGTACCGCCGGGATATCGAGACGCAGCGGCTGGTCCCCGGCGCCTCCGTCACGCCGCTGGGCGAGGTCGGCGCGAAGCTGAAGGACCCCTATGCCGCCATGCAGCTGGCGGACATGGAATACTATTTCCCGGACGATATCCTCTACAAGCTGGACCGCGCCAGCATGGCCGTGTCGCTGGAGAGCCGCATCCCCATGCTGGACCGGGACTTTCTGGAATTTGCCTGGACGCTGCCGACCGGCTTCAAATACGCCGACGGCGTCAGCAAGCGGATCCTGCGCGATATCCTGTACCGGTATGTGCCGAAGAGCATGCTGGACCGGCCGAAGCAGGGCTTCTATGTGCCGCTGCAAAAATGGCTGCTGGAGGGGAGCACCTATGAATACGCGCGGGAGCTGCTGGAGCACAGCCGCCTCGCCCGCGACGGCTGGCTGGATGAGAAGACCGTGCTCGCCGTCTGGGACTTCTTCCGGAAGAACCGCAAAAAGCACCAGCTCACGTTCAACATCCTGATGGCCGAGCAGTGGTACCGCAGCCAACAGCTCGACGCATAAGCGAAAGCATCCTGACAGAAGCCTGTCAGGATGCTTTCGCTTATGCGTCGAATTGCCCGGTGAAGAATTTCTCGTAGCCCTCGAGCAGGGCGCGGCTGGTCTTGTCCCAGCTGAGCTCGCCCACGATACGCTCGCGCCCGAAGCGGCCCATCCGTTCCCGCAGCGCCGGATCGTCAAGAAGCCGGCGGATCTGCCGCGCCATGTCGACGGCGTCGTTTCTCGCGGCGTAAAGGGAGGCCTCCTGTGCGGAGAAGCGCCCCTCGGTCAGATCGAAC
>CADCLH010000064.1 GCA_902802215.1 Oscillospiraceae bacterium | reverse complement strand
TGGTGGGGGAAGGTGGATTCGAACCACCGAAGGCATTGCCAGCAGATTTACAGTCTGTCCCCTTTGGCCACTCGGGAATTCCCCCATATTCTTGCGCCCGGCTGGAGCTGGTGGACGGACTCGAACCCCCGACCTGCTGATTACAAATCAGCTGCTCTACCGACTGAGCTACACCAGCGTCTTACCGGTATCGCCCTGTGTTCGATCTGTTCCAGATCCCTGAGCGCTTTGTCATAATAGCAAAAACCCTCTGCTTTGTCAACAGTTTTTTTCGCAATCCGAAAAGAATAATGGTTCGCAGCCCGAAACAGGCGATTGAATAATCCCTCTTTCCATGGTATAGTAGCTTATCATTTTACTTGATAACACGCTTGTATTGCCCCGGATCCATAAAGGAAGGTGTAAAATGGAAGACGCTGTGCGCAGCGGCCCCGTCCGTCGGAGGAAGGCGCCGTGGTTTTCGCTGATGCTGGTCCCGGCGGGGATCGCCCTGAATATGCTTGTCTCGAAGGCGGCGGCCGCCCTGGGCCTGCCCCTGTACCTCGACACGCTGGGTACGGTGCTGGCCGCGGTTCTGGGCGGGTATCTCCCGGGCATTCTGACCGGATACCTGACCAACCTCCTCAACGGCTTCAGCGACGTCACCAACATCTATTACGGCTCGATCAACGCCCTGATCGGCGTGGCGGCAGCGTTCTATGCCTCGAGAGGCTACTGGGACAAAAAATTCCGCGCGCTGCTCACGGTGCCGGTTTTCACGCTGATCGGCGGCGCGCTCGGTTCTCTGCTGACCTGGTATCTGTATTCGTTTTCCATAAACCTTGCCAACCCGAGCGGCGGTCTGTCCCTCCGGCTGTACGGCATGGGCGTCCCCCTTTTCTGGTCCCAGTTTATCGCGGACATCATCATGGATCTGCCGGACAAGACCCTGATCGTGCTGATGTCGCTGGGTATCCTGCGTCTGATCCCGCAGAAATGGCGTCCGCTCTTTCACTTTGAGGGCTGGTGGCAGGCCCCTCTGCCAAGCGAGCTGAAGGAGGCGGCCAGCCACCCCCGCTTCCGCTCGCTGTCGATGCGGACCAAGCTGCTGCTTCTGATCGCGGTTGCGATCGTCTCGATCACGCTCGGCTTTACGGTCGTGTTCGACGCCCTGTATCACAACACGATCATCGACGAAAACCAGACGCTGGCGACGGGCGTCGCGAAGCTGGCGGCCACGGCCTTTGATCCCGACCGCGTCGACGAGTATATGGAGCTCGGCGAGAAGGCGGAGGGCTATCTGGAGACCGAGGCCAAGCTGCAAAACATCCGCAGCTGCTCGCCCGATCTGGAGTATATCTACATCTACAAGATCCTTCCCGACGGCTGCCATGTGGTGTTCGACCTCGACACGGAAGGCGTGCCCGGCTCCGAACCCGGAACGATCATCCCCTTCGACGAATCCTTTGAGGACTATATCCCCGATCTGCTCGCGGGCAAACGCATCGAGCCGCTCATCACCGACGATACCTACGGCTGGCTGATGACCGTCTATGAGCCCGTCTTCGACTCGACCGGACAGTGCGTCTGCTACGCCTGCACCGACATCTCCATGAACCGTCTCTCCACGAACGAGGCAAGCTTCATGGCTCGCGTGATCGCGCTGTCGCTCGGCGTGTTCCTGCTGATCCTCTTCATCGGCCTCTGGATCGCGGAGTACAACATCATCCTGCCGATCAACACCATGACGCTGACGGCGGGCGCCTTCGCCTACGACAGCGAGGCGGCCCGCGCGGATTCCGTGCAGCGCTTCCGCGAGCTGGACATCGGCACCGGAGACGAGATCGAAAGCTTGTACGGCGCTGTCGGAAAGACGATGGACGACACCGTGCGCTATGTGGAAGACCTCCAGACGCAGACCGAGACGATCAACCGCATGCAGAACGGCCTGATCTGGGTGCTTGCCGACATGGTGGAGAGCCGCGACCAGTGCACCGGCGACCATGTCCGCAAGACCGCCGCCTATGCCCGGATCATCATGGAGCATATGAACAGACTGGGGATATACACCGACCAGCTCTCCGAAAAATTCTGCAACGACGTCGTCAATTCCGCGCCTCTGCACGATGTGGGCAAGATCCACGTGTCCGACACGCTGCTCAACAAGCCCGGCAGGCTGACCGACGAGGAATACGCGCAGATGAAGACCCACGCCACCGCCGGACGCGAGATCATCGAGAAGGCCATTCAGGTGGTCGGTGGCGGCGATACCGGTTACTTGCAGGAGGCCAGGAACCTGTCCGCCTATCACCATGAGCGCTGGGACGGCAAGGGGTACCCGAGCGGTCTGGCCGGCGAGGACATCCCGCTCTCGGCCCGCATCATGGCGGTCGCCGACGTGTTTGACGCGCTGGTCTCCCGGCGCAGCTACAAACCCAGTTCGATCCCTCGATCGTGCAGGCCTTCGTCGACGCCTCCGACGAGGTCCGCAAGGTCGCCGAGAGCTTTACGGACACGGCGGTCAACGAAAAGGCTTGAAGCCGCGGCAGCCCCGGCCCGCTGAAAACGCCTCTCCCGGGGCGCTCAGGCTCAGAACAGTCCGCTGATGCGTCCGTTCTCGTCGACGTCGATCTTCTCGGCGGCGGGGACGCGCGGCAGACCGGGCATGGTCATGATGTCGCCCGTGAGCACGACCACGAAGCCCGCGCCGGCGGACACCTTGACGTTCTTCACGGTCACGGTGAAGCCCTCGGGCGCGCCGGGCACCGTCGGATCGTCGGTGAAGCTGTACTGGGTCTTGGCGATGCAGACCGGGAGCCTGTCGAAGCCGAGCGCCGTGAGCCGGTCGATCTGCTTCTGGGCGGCGGGCTGGATGTTCACCGCGCTGCCGCCGTAGACCCTGGTGACGACGGCGCGGATCTTGTCCTCAATGCTGCCGTCGAGCTCGTAGGAGTAACGGAAACCGCCGCGCTCCTCCTCGCACAGACGCACGACCTCGCGCGCCAGCGCCTCGCCGCCTCTGCCGCCCTCGGCCCAGACGGTCGAGAGCACCGTATTGACGCCGAGCGCGCGGCACTTGTCAATGATGAAGGCAATCTCCGCGTCGGTATCGGTGGGGAAGCGGTTGACGGCCACGACGCAGGGCAGGCCGTAGACGTTCCGGATGTTGGATACATGGCGCAGCAGATTCGGGACGCCCTTCTCCAGGGCGGCGAGATTTTCATTTGCCAGCGCTTTTTTGGGCAGGCCGCCGTGCATTTTGAGCGCGCGCACCGTGGCGACGACGACGACCGCGTCGGGCGTCAGTCCCGCGGCGCGGCACTTGATGTCCAGGAACTTCTCCGCGCCGAGGTCCGCGCCGAAGCCGGCCTCGGTCACGCAGTAGTCGCCGAGCTTCAGGGCCATGCGCGTGGCCATGACGCTGTTGCAGCCGTGGGCGATGTTGGCGAAGGGTCCGCCGTGCACAAAGGCGGGCGTGCCCTCGAGCGTCTGCACGAGGTTGGGCTTGAGCGCGTCCTTTAAAAGCGCCGCCATCGCGCCGACCGCTTTGAGATCCCCTGCGGTCACGGGCCGGTCATCGTAGGTATAGCCGACGATGATGCGGCCCAGTCTTTCTTTCAGGTCGGTGATCGAGGAGGAGAGGCAGAACACGGCCATGATCTCGCTTGCGACCGTGATGTCGAAGCCGTCCTCGCGAGGGGTGCCGTTGGCCCTGCCGCCGAGACCGTCCACCACGAAGCGCAGCTGCCGGTCGTTCATGTCGACGCAGCGCTTCCAGGTGATCTTGCGCGGGTCGATGCCGAGAGCGTTGCCCTGCTGGATGTGGTTGTCGAGCATGGCGGCCAGCAGGTTGTTGGCCGCGCCGATGGCGTGGAAGTCGCCGGTGAAGTGGAGGTTGATGTCCTCCATGGGCACCACCTGGGCGTAGCCGCCGCCGGCCGCGCCGCCCTTGATGCCGAACACCGGGCCGAGCGAGGGCTCGCGCAGGGCGACGATCACGTCCTTGCCGATGCGGCGCAGCCCGTCGGACAGGCCGATGGTCGTCGTGGTCTTGCCCTCGCCCGCGGGCGTGGGCGTGATGGCCGTCACGAGCACCAGCTTGCCGTCGGGCCTGTCGGCGTCGCGCAGCAGGGCCGGGTCGACCTTGGCCTTCCAGCGCCCGTACTGTTCGAGGTAACGCTCGTCGATATGCGCCCGCGCCGCGACCTCGGCGATGGGCTGCATCCTGCACTCCTGGGCGATTTCAATGTCGGTTTTGTAAGCCATGTTCATTCTCCTTCCCGGAAGTAGCGGACCGCCGCTTCAAACATTCGGATATCGTAATTGCCGGGGACGTTTCGATAGAGCCCGGCGCCGATGCGCTCGGCGTGGCCCATTTTGCCGAAGACGCGCCCGTCCGGCGAGGTGATGCCCTCGACCGCATAGGCCGAGCCGTTGGGATTAAAATGCACGTCCGCGCTCGCGTGTCCGTCAAAATCGACGTACTGCGTGGCGATCTGCCCGTTTTCCGCAAGAGCGCGTATGCAGTCCTCGCTCGCGAGGAAACGCCCCTCGCCGTGGGAGATGGGTACGCTGTAGATCTCGCCCGGCTCGGTCAGCGAAAGCCACGGGGACTTGTTCGAGGCCACGCGCGTGCGCACGATGCGGCTCTGGTGCCGCGCGATGCGGTTAAAGGTCAGGGTCGGGCAGCTCTCGTCGGTGTCGATGATTTTTCCGTAGGGGACGAGGCCGAGCTTGATGAGCGCCTGGAAGCCGTTGCAGATGCCGCAGATCAGGCCGCCGCGCCTGTCCAGCAGCTCGGTCACGCCCTCCCGCACCGCCGCGGAGCGGAAGAAGGCCGTGATGAACTTGGCCGAGCCGTCCGGCTCGTCGCCGCCGGAAAAGCCGCCGGGGATGAAGATCATCTGCGCGTTTTTGAGCGCGTCGGCAAAGCGCTCCACGCTGCGGGCGATCGAATCGGCGGAGAGGTTGTTCACGACGAGGATCTCGGCCTCGGCGCCCGCGTCGCGCATGGCCCGGGCGCTGTCGTATTCGCAGTTGGTGCCGGGGAAGGCGGGGATCAGCACCTTCGGCTTCGCGCAGCGGAGTACCGGAGCGGGCCGGGAGACGGCCCGGCAGGTGAAGGTCTCCATAGCCTGATCGGCCGTCGGGATGTTGCAGGGATACACGCTTTCAAGCTTGTCCTCATAGAGCCCCAGGAGCTCCCGCGCGGAGACGGATTCTTTGCCGAGGGTGAACAGCCCGTCGCCGGTGACCGTCCCGAGCTCCTCGCCGGGCACGTCCTCCGCGACCTCGAGCAGGAACGCGCCGTAATCGTAAGCGAAAAGGCGATCCAAAGTGACGCCCTCCGCGAAGCGGAAGCCGAAGCCGTTGCCGAACGCGGACTTCATAACCGCCTCGGCGACGCCGCCCATGCCGGGCGTGTAGCAGCTCACAGCCTTGCCGGAGCGCAGCAGCTCTGTCACGCGCTCAAACAGCGCAAGGAGCGAAGCGGCCTTCGGCAGCCCGTCCGGACCGTACTCCGGGGCCAGCCGGATCACGCGGTGACCGGCTGCTTTGAACTCGGGCGAGACGATGTCGCCGGTCTTGGCCGTCGTCACGGCGAAGGAGACCAGCGTGGGCGGCACGTCGAGCGTTTCAAACGAGCCGCTCATCGAGTCCTTGCCGCCGATCGCCGCGACGCCGAGGCCCATCTGCGCCTCGAACGCGCCGAGCAGGGCGGACGCGGGCTTGCCCCAGCGCTTCGGGTCTTTGCCGAGGCGCTCGAAGTACTCCTGAAAGCTCAGATAGACGTCCCGGAACGCCGCGCCGGATGAAACCAGCTTGCACACAGACTCGACGACCGCCAGATAAGCCCCGTGATAGGGGCTTTTTTCCGTGATATAGGGGTTGTAGCCCCAGGCCATCAGCGAGCAGTCGTCCGTGCGGCCGTACTCCACCGAGATCTTCTGCACCATGGCCTGCACGGGCGTGAGCTGATTCTTCCCGCCGAAGGGCATGAGCACGGTGCCGGAGCCGATGGTGGAGTCGAAGCGCTCGCTCAGGCCGCGGCGGGAGCAGCAGTTGAGATCGGAGGCCAGCGCGCGCATACCGGAAGCAAAATCCTCCGGAACGCTGCGTTCAAAGGGCCGGGGCGCGGCGAGCTCGGCGCTGACGTGCTTTTCGGCGCCGTTGGTGTCGAGAAAGGCGCGGCTGAGGTCCACGATGCGCTTCCCGTTCCAGTTCATGACGAGCCGGGGTTCAGCCCTGACGACGGCGACGGGGCAGGCCTGCAAATTCTCCGCGGCGGCGAGGGCGAGGAAGCGCTGCACGTTCTCCGCCTCGACCACGACGGCCATACGCTCCTGGCTCTCGCTGATGGCGAGCTCGGTACCGTCCAGGCCCTCGTACTTCTTGGGCACGGCGTTGAGGTCGATCTCCAGCCCGTCGGCGAGCTCCCCGATGGCGACGGAGACGCCGCCCGCGCCGAAGTCGTTGCAGCGCTTGATCATGCGGCAGGCCTCGCCGCTGCGGAACAGGCGCTGAAGCTTGCGCTCCTCGGGCGCGTTACCCTTCTGCACCTCGGCCCCGCAGGTCTCGACCGAGTGGGCGTTGTGGGCCTTGGAGGAGCCGGTCGCGCCGCCGATGCCGTCGCGGCCCGTGCTCCCGCCGAGCAGGAGCACCACGTCGCCGGGGGCGGGCGTCTCGCGGCGGACGTTCGCGGCGGGGGCCGCGGCGATGACCGCGCCGATCTCCATACGCTTGGCGGCGTAGCCGGGGTGATACAGCTCGTCCACGATCCCGGTGGCGAGCCCGATCTGGTTTCCGTAGGAGGAATAGCCCGCGGCGGCGGTCGTCACCAGCTTGCGCTGGGGCAGCTTGCCGGGGATGGTCTCGCTCACGGGCGTGAGCGGGTCGGCCGCTCCGGTGACGCGCATCGCGCCGTAGACGTAGGCCCTGCCGGAGAGCGGGTCGCGGATCGCGCCGCCGATGCAGGTGGCCGCGCCGCCGAAGGGCTCGATCTCGGTGGGATGGTTGTGGGTCTCGTTCTTGAACAGCAGCAGCCAAGGCTCCGTCACGCCATCCACCGTTACATCGATCTTCACGGTGCAGGCGTTGATCTCCTCGCTCTCGTCGAGCCTGTCGAGCTTCCCGGCCTTTTTGAGGGCCTTCGCGGCGATGGTGCCGAGGTCCATCAGAGAGACCGGCTTCGTGCGCCCGAGGCTCTCGCGCGTGCGCAGATAGTCCTCGTACGCGCTCTGGAGCAGGGGATCGTCAAAGCGGATGCTGTCGATGACCGTGTTGAAGGTGGTGTGGCGGCAGTGGTCCGACCAGTAGGTGTCCAGCACGCGGATCTCGGTGACGGTCGGCTCCCGGCCCTCGGAGCGGAAATAGCTCTGGCAGAAGGCGATATCGTCCGCGTCCATGGCGAGGCCCCAGTCCTTGACGAAGGCCTCAAGCCCCGCGCGGTCCAGCGCGTTGAAGCCGTCGAGCACCGCGACCTCGGTGGGAACGGCGTAGTCGAGCGCGAGCGTCGCGGGCTTTTCCAGCGACGCCTCGCGCGCCTCCACGGGGTTGATGACGTATTTTTTGATCTCGGAAATCTCCGCGTCGGTCAGCGACCCGTACAGCGCGTAGACCTTGGCCGAGCGGATCAGCGGGCGCTCGCCCCGGGAGATGATCTGGATGCACTGGGCCGCGGAGTCGGCCCGCTGGTCGAACTGACCGGGCAGGTACTCCACGGCGAAGACCGCGGCGGCTTCGTCCGCGTCGGGCTCGGGGTAGACGAGATCGAGCTGCGGCTCGGAGAAGACGGTGCGGATGGCGTAATCGAAGAGCTCGGGCGTGATGTTCTCCGCGTCGTAGCGGTTGAACAGACGCACCCGTTCAAGCCCCCGGATGCCGAGCAGGCTGTGCGCATCGTTCAGCAGCGCGCGGGCCTCGTTGTCGAGCCCGGGGCGCTTTTCCACAAAGACTCTGTATACCATCTCATTCCCCCCAGAGGGCGCGCAGGGCGCGCTGCCCGATGTCGGTACGGCAATAGGCGTTTTCAAAGCGGATCTGTCCGGCGAGGGCGTAGGCCTGCGCGATCGCCTGCGGCAGCGTGTCCGCCACGGCGGTGCAGCCGAGCACGCGCCCGCCGCTGGTGACGAGCTCGCCGTCCTTCAGCGCAGCGCCCGCGACATAGACATGCCCGCGCACGGCCTCGGGGATCGTGAGCGGAAAGCCCTTCTCGTAGTGCTCGGGGTAGCCGCGGGAGGCGAGGATCACGCAGCAGGCGTACTGCCGGCGGAAGCGGACCTCGACCTCGCTGAGACGGCCCTCGGTGACGGCCCGCATGATCGTGAGCAGGTCGCTCTCCAGCAGGGGGAGCACCACCTGCGTCTCGGGATCGCCGAAGCGGCAGTTGTACTCGATGACGCGCGGCCCGTTTTTCGTGAGCATCAGGCCGAAGTAGAGGCAGCCCTTGAAGGTCCGGCCCTCCAGGTTCATGGCCCGGATCGTCGGGAGGAAAATCTCTTCCATGCAGCGCGCGGCGATCGCCTCGGTGTAGCAGGGATTCGGCGCGACGGTGCCCATGCCGCCGGTATTCAGCCCGGTGTCGTTGTCGCCTGCGCGCTTGTGGTCCATGGAGGAGACCATGGGCACGACGGTCTTCCCGTCCGTGAAGGCGAGGACCGAGACCTCGGGACCTTCAAGATATTCCTCGATCACGATTTTGTCGCCGCTTTTGCCGAACTTGTGGTCCCGCATCATCTCCACGACGGCGGCCTTGGCCTCCGCGCGGGTCTTTGCGATGATCACGCCCTTGCCGAGCGCGAGGCCGTCGGCCTTGACGACCGTGGGCATGGGCGCGGTGTCGAGAAAGCGCAGCGCCTCATCCATGTCCGAAAAGCTCTGATACGCGGCCGTGGGGATACCGTACTTCTTCATCAGGTCCTTGGCAAAGACCTTGCTGCCCTCGATGGCGGCAGCCTTGGCGCAGGGGCCGAAGCAGGGCACGCCGACCGCCTCGAGCGCGTCCACGCAGCCCAGCACCAGCGGGTCGTCGGGCGTGACCACGGCGTAGTCGATCGCATTCTCCCGCGCAAAGCGGACGATGCCCTCGATATCCTTTGCCCCGATCGGAACGCAGGTCGCGTCGGCGGCGATGCCGCCGTTGCCGGGCAGGGCGTAGATCTCCGTGACGGCGGGATTTTCCTTCAGCTTGCGGATGACGGCGTGCTCGCGGCCGCCGCCTCCGATGACCATCAGTTTCATGCTTGACACCTCAATGGTGGAACAGGCGCATGCCGGTGAAGGCCAGCACCATGCCGTAGCGGTCCGCCGTGGCGATCACATGGTCGTCGCGGATGGAGCCGCCGGGCTCGACAATGAACTGCACGCCGGACTTGCGGGCGCGCTCCACGTTGTCGCCGAAGGGGAAAAACGCGTCGGAGCCGCAGGTCACGCCGCTCTGCGTGGCGATCCAGGCCTTCTTCTCCTCAGCGGTCAGCACCTCGGGCCTGACCTTGAAAACGCGCTGCCACTCGCCCTCGCGCAGCACGTCCTCGTACTCGTCGGAGGTGTAGACGTCGATGGCGTTGTCCCGGTCGGGGCGGCGGATGCCGTCGACAAACTGCAATGCGAGCACCTTGGGGTGCTGGCGCAGATACCAGTTGTCGGCCTTCTGTCCGGCCAGGCGCGTGCAGTGGATGCGGCTCTGCTGTCCCGCGCCGACGCCGATGGCCTGCCCGTCCTTGACGTAGCAGACGGAGTTGGACTGCGTGTATTTTAGCGTGATGAGGGCGACGATAGCGTCGATCTTCGCCTGTTCGGGCAGCTCCCTGTTCTTGCTGACGATGTTTTGCAGCAGGCTTTCGTCGATTTTAAAGTTGTTGTGCCCCTGCTCGAAGGTGACGCCGAAGACGTCCTTGCACTCCTGCTCGGCGGGGACGTAGGCGGGGTCGATCTGCACGACGTTGTATTTGCCCTTCTTCTTCGTGCGCAGGATGGCGAGGGCCTCGTCGGTATAGCCCGGGGCGATCACGCCGTCGGAGACCTCGTCCTTGAGATAGGCGGCGGTCGCGGCGTCGCAGGGCTCACTGAGCGCGGCCCAGTCGCCGTAGGAGCAGAGCCGGTCGGCGCCGCGGGCGCGGATGTAGGCGCAGGCGATGGGGCTCAGCTCGGCGTCGGGGGCGACGAAGTAGATCTTCTTGTCCACCTCGCTCAGCGGCAGGCCGACGGCCGCGCCGGCGGGGGAGACGTGCTTGAAGGAGGCGGCGGAGGGCAGACCGGTGGCCTCCTTCAGCTCCTTGACGAGCTGCCAGGAGTTGAGCGCGTCGAGGAAGTTGATGTAGCCGGGGCGGCCGTTGAGCACCGTGACCGGCAGCTCGGAGCCGTCCTTCATGTAGATGCGCGCGGGCTTCTGGTTGGGGTTGCAGCCGTATTTGAGTTCAAATTCTTTCATCGCTCAATCTCCCAGATGTTTATTGAAAAGCTTCACGGTACCGCCGATGCTGCTGTACAGCGAAACCTTGTTGTCGGCGTTCAGGGCCTCCCAGACCGCCTCCGGTTCGGGCATGTCGATCACCATCGGCTCGCCCTCGAAGCTGGGCAGCGGGGAGCCGTCCCCCTTGTAGGTGCTGATGAAGTACCCCTTCCCCTCGTCGCAGCCCTCGTAGTCGTAGCAGCAGCGCAGGCAGCGCCCGTCCACGCGCTTGAGGATCGAGATCGAAAAGCTGCCGTCGGCGTTGAGGATGGCGGAGATGCGGGGCGTCCAGTTGGGCCCGTCGGGCTCGTATTCCCGGGTGGCGAGGGCCGCGCGGAAGTCGCCGATGTCGCGGATGGTGTCGGTCTGGTCGCCGTTGGTGACGATCAGGCTGTCGCCCATCTTGCGCACCGGATGATAGATGATGAGGCTCGGGTCGGTGAGCTTCGAGGGATCAAAGGCCTCGGTGCGGATGCCGTCGTCGGTCAGGGAGAAGATGCGGTTGCGGCTGTTCTCGCTGCGGCCCATGATGAAGTAGTAGACGCGGCCGCGGCCGACGGCGATGCCTCTGCCGGGATAGGGGTTGTTTCTCAGAAACGCGAGAAAATCCGTCATTGTCTGTACTCCTTTTCTTTGATGATCTTGGAGGAGACCAGCTCGGCCGCCTCGGGCAGGATGATCCATTCCGCCCGCTCCATGACGCGCTTCTGCAGGGCGGCGGGCGTGTCGCCGGGCAGAACGGGGACGGCCTTTTGCAGGAGGATCCTGCCGCCGTCGGGGATCTCGTTGACGTAGTGGACCGTGGCGCCCGTGACCTTGACGCCGTAGGCGAGGGCGGCCTCGTGGACCTTGAGGCCGTAGAAGCCCTTGCCGCAGAAGGAGGGGATCAGCGAGGGGTGGACGTTGATGATGCGCCTGACATAGTGCGAGACGAAGCGCGGGCTGAGGATGCTCATAAAGCCCGCGAGCACGATCAGGTCGATCGAGCGCGCTTTGAGCGCCTCGAGCATCGCGTCCTCGAAGGCCTCCTGACCGCCGCAGTCCTTTTTTGTGATCGTCAGCGCCTCGATGCCCGCCTCCCGCGCCCGGGTGAGCGCGTAGGCGATGGCGTTGTTGGAGATCACCAGCACGATCTCCCCGCTGCGGAGCACGCCGTTTTTCTGCGCGTCGATCAGCGCCTGCAGGTTCGTGCCGCCGCCGGAGACCAGCACGGCGATCCTGGCTTTCTTCATGTCGGTCTGTTCCTTTCCGATAATCAGCAGAGCAGCAGCTTTTCGCCGCCTTCGACGATCTCGCCGAGCACATAGGCGTCGACGCCGCTTTCCCGCAGCGCGCCGAGCGCGCTGTCGGCGGTCGCGGCGGAGACCGTCATGCACATCCCGACGCCCATGTTGAAGGTGTTGAACATGTCGCGTCCGGGGATGCTGCCGAGCGTTTGGATCAGCTCGAAGATCGGCGGGACGCGCACCGCGGCCTTTTCGACCTTTGCGCACAGCCCGTCGGGGATGGAGCGGGGGATGTTCTCATAGAAGCCGCCGCCGGTGATGTGGCTGACGCCGTGGACCTCGGCGGCTGCGAGCGCTGCGAGCACGGGCTTGACGTAGATGCGCGTCGGGGTCAGCAGCGCGTCGCCCAGCGTCGTGCCGAGCTCGGGGACAAAGCGGTCAAAGACCTTGCGGACCAGCGAGTAGCCGTTGGAGTGGACGCCGCTCGACGGCAGGGCGAGCAGCACGTCGCCCGCGCGCACGGCGGACGGGTCGAGGATCTTCTCCCGGTCCACGACGCCGACGGCGAAGCCCGCGAGGTCGTAGTCGTCGGGACGCATGGTGCCGGGGTGCTCGGCGGTCTCGCCGCCGATCAGGGCGCAGCCGGCCTGCACGCAGCCCTCGGCCACGCCGGAGACCAGCGCGGCGACCTTCTCGGGCACGTTGCGCCCGATGGCGATGTAGTCGAGGAAAAACAGCGGCTTTGCGCCGCAGCAGACGATGTCGTTGACGCACATGGCAACGCAGTCGATGCCGACGCTGTCGTGCCGGTCCATGAGCTGGGCGATGCGCTGCTTGGTGCCGACGCCGTCGGTGCC
>CADCLH010000063.1 GCA_902802215.1 Oscillospiraceae bacterium | reverse complement strand
TCCTCCGCCATCAGATAGGCGTGCCGGTTCTTCACGCCCGTCAGGGCGTCGACGCTGGCCTCGATCTTCGCCTGGGCCAGGTTCTTGACATAGGTCTCCTCCTGATGGACCTGCTTGTCGATGTCGTTGACGCCGACGATCAGGCGCGTTCCCTCCTTCTCCTCCACCATGACGGCCTTGAGCCGCACATAGCGGGGCTTGCCCTCGAGCATGAGGCGGTAGCTCAGCGTGAAGATGCCGTGGCGCTCGATGTCCGCGAGGATGGTCTCCCGGGTAAAGGCCGAGAGGAAACGGTTCAGATCCTCCGGATAGATCACGTTCGGGATGCGCTCCCGGGATTCCGTGAAGAAATCCGGGCCCTGCTTCGGCAGCGAGAAGGTCTCGAGTCCGGCGTCGGCGCTGAATACCCGATAGCGGTTGGTCTCGGGGTCCACGATGTAGATGCTGAGGAATTCGCCGGCCAGCGCCCGGAGCCGGGCGTACGCGGTCTGCTCCTCCTTCATCCGCGCGGCCGCGTTGCGCTGCTTCGCCTCGTCGTCGACGTCCGTGATGCCGAGGATGATATAGCGGTCGTCGTCCTTCATGCGGGTGACCTTCATTCTGACATAGGTCGGCCCCTGCTCTCCGATCAGGCGGTAGGTGAGGGAGAAGGTGTTGTTCTGATCGAGCGCCTTCACGAGCGTCTTCCGGTCCAGCGCCCGGAGCACCGCATCCCGGTCCTCGGGGTAAACCAGCTGTCCGGCCTCCACCTGGCACTGCTCGAAGAAGTGCCAGCCGCGCCGCACTTCGGCGAGGCTGCCGCTGTCCTCCTCGGTGCGGTACTCGATGTACTGCTCGGTGTCCAGATTGACGTAATACAGGTCTGTGTAGCTGCGGGCCAGCGCCTCGGCGATGTGGAGATAGGCGACGCCGGCGCTGCGCGCCTTCTCGTAGGCCTCCTTCGTCGTGGCCTCCTCGCGCCGGATGCGCACGCTGTCCGTCACGTCCTGACGGATGCCCAGCACGCACAGCCGTCCGGCGTCGTCGGTGTATTTGAGCTTGGTGACCCTGATCTGCCGCAGGCCGCCGGCGCCGTCAGGCACGTCCTCATGGAAGATCAGCGGCTCGTCCATGGACAGGGCCAGCTTGTCGTCCTCCGCGTAATGGGCCGCCGTTTGCTCGTCGAAGAGCTGCGCGGCGGTGAGCCCGACGACCTCCTTCGGGCTCTGCCGGTTCGCGAAATTCGCAAACGCCTGGTTGCAGGCCAGATACTCGCCGGTCTCCGCGTCCTTGGTGAAGTTGATGCCGGGCATGTTGTCCAGCAGGGAAGCGATCGTCTGCTTCAGCTCCGCGATCTCGGCGGCCTCGTCCAGCAGCTTCTGCTGCTCGCTCGCCCTCCGCTCCGCCTCCAGGTTGCGGTACAGCAGGAAGAGGATGACGAAGAGCACCGCGAAGAGGACGGCGACCGCGCCGAGCCAGTTGTCCTTCAGAAAGTCGAGGAAGGAGATCTTCTGGTCGGCGTACATGTAGGAAGCCATCGCGTAATCCATCTCCTCGCCGGAGCTGAGGATCGAGATCTTGTTCAGAATGGAATACAGCTCCGGGCTGTCCTCGCTCACCGCGACGGAGAGCCCCATGGTCTCGCCGATGGGGATGGCGACCAGCCGGTGCTTCTCGCGCAGGGGCTCGTAGTCGCCCATGCGGGAATTGCAGGCCAGGACCCCGTCCGCCTCGTTTTCCGAGACGGCACGGAAGCAGGCCTCCGTGCCGGGGCAGGAGAGGATCGTCCATTCCGGGAAATTGTCCCGGATCAACGTCACATAATTGGTGTTCCCCACGTCGACGGCGACCGTCAGCTTCTTCCCCGGCGTGATCTCCGCCCGCCCCTCCGTGCGCATCAGGAGACTCATCTCGGTCTTCGCGATCGCGTTGGTCGTCAGGACCCCCATCGCCTCGCCGGTGTAGGTGCTGAGATTGATCGGGAACGCGCAGTCGATCTCCCCGCGCTTCATGGCCGCGAGCGCCGCGTCCGTGGTCGGATAGGGCACGGCCTCGAACGAAATTTCGGCGTTCTTCAGACAGTTGGACGCATGGGCCAGCCAGTCCTTCAGCGCGCCGGTGAGCGCTCCCGTCTGCCTGTCCGAGGCGCAGAAGGGCAGGTAGTCCTCCCAGTATCCGATCCGGACCGCCCCGTGGCTTTCCAGCCAGCTCTCCAGCCGCGGCGTGAGAAAGGCGTTCGTCCTTGTCAGATTGACGTACTGGTCGAACATACGCTGATTGAAATAGGGGTCCTCGTCCTGAATGGCCGTCAGGGCGGCGTTCAGCTCGGGCAGCAGGTCGGGGCGGGCCTTGTTGACGGCGAAATAGTAGTCCGACGCGCCGATCTTCGTCACGGGGACCACGCGCTCCTGCGAGCCGAAGCTGTCCATCGAGACAAGAGCGTCGATCCTGCCCTGCGCCAGCATGTCCATCGTGTACGCTTCGTTGTCCGTCAGCTCGACGATTTCAAGCGTTACCCCGTTTTTCGCCATCCAGTCCCGGAGCAGCCCCTCCTGAAAGCTCCCCTTGTTGACGGCGACCCGCTTCCCGCTGAGGCTTTGGAGCTTCTCCGGATCAATGACGCTGTTGTCGGCGTCGATGTAGAGGTAATACGACTCCGCGCCCATGGCCAGCGTGGGGAAGAGCATGAGCTCGGCCCGCTGCTCCGTCCGGGAGACGTCGCTGAGCAGGTCGATCTCGCCGTCGATCAGCATTTGCAGCAGGTTCGGCCAGCTGTCCTCCACATACTCGTAGGTCCAGCCGGTATGCGCGGCGATCTTGCGCTGATACTCGTAGGCGATGCCGCGACGCTGCCCGTACTGATCCCGGTAGCAGTAGGTCGATTCGTACCAGCCCACGCGCACGAGCTTTCGCTCCGGCTCCTGCGCCCGGGCCGTAAGAGGCAGCACAAGGCCGAGCACGATCATCAGGCAGAGGGCCAGTGACAGTGTTCTCTTTTTCATCGATGTGTTCCTCCTCCCCCCCCGGGGGTAAGATCGTATCGGCCGAAGCGGAGCAAATGGAATTTTTTTCAAGTCTATATTATTATATATGAATTATATATGATGGGACGGGGAATTGCAAGGGCGGCGGCCGATTCTCGTCCGTCTCCCGGCCGGAAAAGGAACAGGTCCGTGAATGTGCTCACGGACCTGTTCCTTTGCAGACCTTGCTCAGCTCCGGGGAGGACCGCCGGGGCCCGCAGGGGGTCCGCCGGGGCCGGCGCCCGCGGGAGGACCGCCGAGACCGACCGCCTGCACCACGAACGGGGAGATCACCACCGCCAGCACATAGCTGACCAGGATGGAGGGGATCAGCAGCTTGAGCCAGGCGGGCAGCCACATGGCGAGCAGCGGCGGCGCGACCTGGGGCGGGATCTTGGCGTGGGCCTGGGCCGTGTTGATGAGGCTGACGATGAAGCTCACGATGACGGAGCTGCCGACGGAGATGGGCAGGCAGTTGAGCAGGGAGAACTTCATGCTCGGCGGGAAGGCGTTGTGTTTGGCCGCCAGCGCCTTGCCCCACTTGCCGAAGGGGGCGACCAGCACCAGCAGCACGCCGACGGCGATGGACTCGAGGATGTTGGAGACGTACATGCCCGCCGCCGGGATCGAGGCCAGCATCTGGGGGTTCAGGCTCTTGCGCACCAGCGTCGTGGCGAGCGCGCCCATCACGGCCGAAAGGATGACGGCCATGATGACGGAGACGGTCCGCTCTTTTTTCCTGACGTCTTTCACCGTTCGTTTCACCTCTCCTTTATCACAGTTTACAAAGATCCGGCAGTCGGAGGTCGGGAAGCTGCAGCAGGGATGGACGTAGCCGTCCTTTTTGTCCGCGCCGCGCCGGTACTCGATGACGGAGGGGACGTACACGCTGCCCTCGCCCAGACGCGAGCGGCAGAAGCCGCACTCGCCGCTGCGGCACTTGCTGGGGGCGTGAATGCCGGCCCGCTCCAGCGCGACCAGCAGGCTCTCGCCGCTTTTGGCCGGGATGACCCGCTGCCCGTCGGGCAGCTCGACGGTGAGCTGGAAGGTCTTGCCCACGGCGTCCTGCGGGAAGCCGTCGTCGCGGTCGGCGTTGTGGTATTCGCCGTAGGCCTCGTGCCGCACCCTCCTGCGGGGCAGCCCCAGCTTCTCCACCTCGCCGTCGCAGAAGCGGTACATGGCCTGCGGCCCGCACATGAAGATGCTGTAATCCTCCGCCGGGGCGTATTTTTGGATCAGCTCCGCCGTGAGGAAGCCGTGCTCAAAGCCGGGCTTGTCCTCGTCGGAGAGCACATACACGACCCGGAATTTTTCGCAGGCTTCCGCCAGCGCGTCCAGCTCCTCGCGGTATACGATCTCCGCTTCGCTGCGGCAGCCGTAGAGCAGGGTCAGCGAGCAGTCCTCGATCCCCTCTTTGATGGCGTTGGCCAGCGAGAAGAAGGGCGTGATGCCGCTGCCGCCGGCGAGGCCGACGATCTGCTTTGCGTCCCGCAGGGGCTCGTAGTTGAGGTCCCCGTCCGGGCCGGAGACGGAGAGCTTCATGCCCTCCTTCCAGTTGTCGTGGATGAAGTTGGAGGCGAAGCCGTCCTGATTGCGCTTGATGGTGAGGGTGTAGCTGCCCCGCAGCGCGTCCCCCGGCGAGCAGGCGAGGGTGTAGGCGCGGGTCAGGACGCTGTCGCCGATCTCAAGATCCACGCTCACATACTGTCCGGCGCGGAAATACGCCAGACTCTCCGTGCCCCGCGACGGGTCGGGGACCAGCGTATAGCTCTTGGCGCCCGGGCGGTCCTTGATTTCGGCAATGGTGACGTACTGCTTCTCCGGGTGCAGGGCCTTGGCGACCCGGTTGGTCTGGTATTCCCAGACGGGCTCTGCGTCGGGGGCGGCCTCAATGGCCGCGCGGCGCTGGGGGACGATCTTCGCAAAGTCCTCCGCCGGCACCGACTCCAGGGCTTTTCTCAGTTCCTCGCTCATGCTTTTCCACCTCCCATCACATAACCCATGACCTGTTTGGCCGTGAGATCTCCCGAAGTCAGGGTCGGCAGGAAGCCGCTCAGCCTCGCGCCGTGGGCGCCGACGAAGAAGAGGCCGGGCACCGTGGGCTCGCTTCCGCCCACCAGCGTGCGGGCGGACATGCCGTCCCAGCGGGACGAATGATAGCCGTAGATGGCGCCCTGCGGCGTGCCCATGTAGCGGGCGAAGGTCACAGGCGTGGCGATGGCGATCTCCTCGATGTGATTGCGCAGATCGACGCCCATCACCTGTTCATAGCGCTCGATCATCATGTCGGCCATCTCGCGCTTGACGCGGACGTAGTTTTCCGGCGTGACGGCCTTGTCCCAGGCGTCGGCGGCAAAGCCGGTGGTGATGGCGAAGTGCGCCGTGCCGGGGGGCGTGGCCTCGGGGTTGACGACGTTCAGGCAGGTGCAGCTGAGATTGTCCGCCCTGCCGCCCAGCGGCAGCTCCGGCGCCGCCGCCTGCCGGAAGAGCTCTCTGGTGTCGGCGCTGGAGTTGATGAAGACGTTGTAGTCCCGGATCCCCAGCTCCTCCGCCGAGCGGTCCAGCCCCAGATAGACCGAGAAGCCGCGGAAGCCGTAGCTTCTGGCCTGCATCTTCTTCCGCTCGAAGGCGGGGACGAGGCTTTTGTCGTCCAGCAGCTTTCCGTAGACGACGTCGGGGAAAACGTTGGCGATGACGGCGCAGGTCTCGACCCTGCGCCCGTCCTTCGTCTCCACGCCGCAGACCGCGCCCTTCTTCGTGAGGATCCTCGTGACCTCCGTCTCGTACCAGAAGTCGCAGCCGCCCGCGCGCGCCCGCTTCTGGATGGCGTTGGCGATCTCGTGGGAGCGCAGCTTCGGCATGTACGCGCCCGCGAGGAAGTAGCCCTCGGTCATCAGCAGGTAGCGGGAGGCGTCGATGGTCTCCAGATCGGAGCCCTGATAGGGCCAGTAGGCGCCGATGATGTCCTGGATCTTCTGCGGCATGCCGACGGCGCGCATAAACTCGGCCGTGGACATGCTCATGATCTTGCAGAAGAGCGGATAGTCGCGCCGCAGCACCTCGGGGTCCGGTCTGCCGCGGGACGCGCCGAGGTAGGCCAGTCCGCGCTCCAGCTCCCGCGCGCCCTCAAAGTAGAGCTCCAGCGGCTTCGAGCAGCCGGGGCTCTGGCTCTCCATGCAGGCCATGAAGGCCTCTCTGCCGTGGGGGACGGTGACATCCATCGTGATCTTGTCGCCCTCGGCGACAACGGTGCGGAAGGCGTCGGGGATGGGCAGCCAGTCCACCTGAATGCCCAGCTCGTCAAAGAGTCTGCCGAGATTTCCGCGCTGCGCGCCCTGACCGAAATCCGGGATCTCGTGCAGGGAGGCTTCAAACTCGAAGCGGCCCCGCACAAAGCTGGCGGCCGCGCCGCCGACCATGTTGTGCTTTTCGATGACCAGTGTCTTCAGGCCCATCATGGACGCGCGGCAGGCCGCCATCATGCCGCCGTTGCCGCCGCCCACGATCACCAGATCGTATTTGTTTGACAAGGGTCATTCCTCCTCTCGTTTTGATTCTGCCTGCGCCGCGGCCTCCTCCGTCAGGAGAATGCCTCGGATGGCAGCCAACTGCCCGCGCAGAAAGGGTTTGCTGATATCCATCAGGGGCGCCATGCTCCTGAGACCGCCGATGGCCATGATGACGTGGAAGGCCAGCTGCCCGGGATCGCCCGCGCGGAAGCTCCCCTCCTCCTGTCCCAGGCGGATCAGGGCCGCCGTGCGCTGCACCGCCGCGTCGACGCGCCGCCGGTCTTCCTCCCGTCCGGCCTCGTCGGACTGGGCGAACTGGTTCATGGCCAGCTCCAGCCGTCCCCGGCGGGAGAGCATGAAGGAATAGTGCTGCGTGAGAAAGTCGTCCAGCATGCGCACCGCGCTCATGTGCTCGCTGCGCTCCCGTTCCACCTCCCGGTCCGCGCGCTCCTGCTCGGCCCGCATCAGCAGGATCATCATCTCCGCCGTGGAGCCGAAGTGGCGGTACAGCCCGCCGCGGGAGAGCCCGGCCGCCTCGCAGACGTCCTTCATGGTCACCGCGGTGTAGCCCTTCTCCGAAAACAGGTCGGCCGCCTTTTCCAGAATTTTTGTTTTGGTCCGCTCGCCCTTTGTCAGGGGCAGGTTTTCGTCCTTCATCTCACTCGCACCCCACGCAGAGCGTCAGGTCGGAGGTCGGGAAGCTGCAGCAGGGGTGGATGTAGCCGTAGGCGAGATCGGCCTTGCGCCGGTGCTCCGTGCGCGCCGGGACATAGACCGTGCCCGCGGCCAGACGGGAGCGGCACCAGCCGCATTCCCCGCTGCGGCAGCGGGAGGGCGGCTCCAGCCCGGCCCGCTCCATGGCGACGAGCACGCTCTCCCCCGCGGCGCAGGGGATGGTGAACACTTCGTCGCGCATCTTGACCGTGAGAGTAAAGGTCTTTCCCGCGGCCTCGCGCGGCCAGTCCGTCTCCAGCGCGGCCTCCGTCACGCCGTAAGTCTTGCGGCGGATGCGGCGCTCCGGCAGGCCGAGGGGCGCGATCGCCGCCTCCATGGCCCGCATCATGGCCGCCGGGCCGCAGACGAAGAGGGAGCAGTCCTCCTCCGGCAGGTATTTTTTCAGAAGCTCCGTGTCGATGTAGCCGTCCTCGTCCTCGAGCACGTTCACCAGCCGGAAGCGCTCGCAGCGCTTTTCCAGCGCCGCCAGCTCCGCCCCCAGAAGGATGCTCTCCCTGTCGCGGCTGCCGTAGAGCAGGGTGAGGGAGAAGTCCTCGCTCCCCTCGGCCAGGGCGCAGGCCATGGCGTAGAAGGGCGTCACGCCGCTGCCGCCGCAGACGCCGAGGATGTGCCTGGCGTCCCGGAGGCGGGTATAGCTGAACTCGCCCAGCGGGGCCGAGGCGGTCGCCTCCGTCCCCACCGTCCAGTTTGCGCAGATCCAGTTGCCGGCAAAGCCGTCCTCCGAGGGCTTGACCGTGATCATGTACTGCCCCTGCTTCGCCCAGGAGGGCGGGCAGCAGAGGGAGTAGGCGCGGGTGACCGTCGAGCCGCCGATCTCCAGCGAGAACGACAGGAACTGTCCGGCGCGGAAGCGGGCCAGATCGCAGCCCTCTTTCGCGCGCAGGACGAAGCTCTTCGCCCCGGCCTCGCGCTCGATGACCTCGGCCACCGTGAGCTTCTGGCACGCCGGGTGCAGGGCCTTGGCCGTGAGGTTCGCGGCGTAGTCCAGCTTCGGCGGGACCGGCGCGCCCTGGGCGATGTGCGCCATGCGCCGGGGCATGATGGCGCCCATCTTCCGGATATCCATTCTGGCCGCGTAACGCATCAGATCCTCACTCATGCGGGGCGCCTCCTCTCATTTCACCGGCGATGCGCATCGCGGTGGTAAAGCCCGACATGTACGAGGGCGAAAAGCCCGAGAGCCGCGCCCCGTGGCCGCCCGCGAAGTACAGGCCGGGCACGGTCCTCTCCGCCTGCTCGCCCATGTTCCGGCTCATCATGCCGTCCCAGTCCTCCGGCGAGTAGCCGAACACCGCGCCCTGCGGCGTGCCGAGATAGCGCGCGTAGGTCACCGGCGTGGAGATCACGATCTCCTCGATGTGGTTCCGGATATCCACGCCCAGCACGCGCTCGGCGCGCTTAATGAGCTTTTCGGCGTGGGCCTCTTTGATTTCGGTATAGTTGTCCGGCGTCACGTCGGCGAAGGCGTCGGCGTTGAACATGGCCGTCAGGTACACGATGCAGGTCCCCTCCGGGGAGGCGTCCGGCACCACGGCGTTGAGGACGTTCACGCTCATGTCGCCGCTTGCGTCCCGGCTGCCGCCGTTTCGGATGTTCTCCGCGTTCTTGAGGGAGCTGTTGATGAACGTGGCGTAGTCCTTGAAGCCCAGCTCCCGCCAGTCGCGGTCCAGACCCAGGAACACGCAGAAGGCCCGGGCGCCCAGGGTGCGGGCGTTGGCCTTTTTCAGCTCCAGCACCGGGGCCGCCGCCGGGTCCAGGAGCCTGCCGTAGACCAGATGCGGCATGATGTTGCACAGGACCCGCTCTGCCCTCAGCTTGCGCCCGTCGGCGAGCCGCACGCCGGAGACCGCGCCGTTTTCCGTGCAGATCTCCGCGACCTCGCAGTTGTACCAGACGTCGCAGCCGAAGCGCCGGGCGCTGTTCGCCAGCGCGGTCGACAGGCCGAAGGAGCGCAGATCGGTCTGGGACGCGCCCTCGGTGATGAAGGAGTCGGTCATGAGCATGAAGCGGGCCGCGTCGATCTTGGAGGTGTCGCCGCACTGATAGAGCGCGAAGACCGAAAGGATGTCCCGCAGGAGCTCCGGCAGCTCAAGGGCGTCGAACATCTCGTCCACCGTGCTGGAGGCGAGGCGGCAGTAGTTCGGATGCTCCCGGGCCATCACGGCCGGATCGGGCTTCCCGCGGGCCGCGGAGAGCGCTGCGAGCGCGCGGTTGAGATCGTCGCACATTTCAGTGAAGCGCCCGAAGGCCTGAGCTGCGCCGGGGCAGACCGCCTCCGCCGCTTGGGCGAAGCTCTCCCGCCCGACACCCGCCTTGAACTCGAAAGGCTCCGGGCCGTCCACGATGAAGTGCAGGGATTCGGGGATGGGATAGAATTTCCGCTCGACGCCGAAGCGCTTGAAGAGCATGCCGATATCGCCGTTTTCCGCGCCGGGGCCCACATAGGGCAGGTTGTGCAGGGACGCCTCAAACTCGAAGCGCCCGCGCACGAAGCTCGCCGCGCAGCCGCCCGGCAGGTTGTGCTTTTCCAGCAGCAGCGTCCGAAATCCCATCTGCGACAGGGTGCAGGCCGCGATCAGGCCGCCGTTTCCCGCGCCGACGATGATGACGTCATACGATTCCGCCAAGGCTTTCACTTCCTT
>CADCLH010000062.1 GCA_902802215.1 Oscillospiraceae bacterium | reverse complement strand
CAGGCGAGCCGAGGCAGCGCGCCGAGGCCGAGACGCGCCGGACGGAGCGGGCCCCGAGCCGGGCCGCCTGAGTGCGTCACGGCCTGCACCAAAGGCAGCAGCGCGAGCGCGCGCCCTTTGGCGCGCGAGCGCTGCGGACGGTGATGCGAGCGAGCGCCGAGAGCGCGCGCGGCCAAAGGCGCGCGAGCGGCGCGAGCAATCTGAATAAAGTGCGAGCACAAGCGAGCACATCTTATTTTTATCAGAGTCTTTCCCCGAGTTGCAGCGGGGAAAGATCACATAGCTGTCACCACCCTTTGAGGGCCGCCGCCCTCACTGATCGCGCAGCGATCAAAGGGCGGCCCGAGCCCTCGGCCATAGGCCGGGGGCTCTACTTGATATACGGACAGTATGACGCCGCCGAACGCCGGGAGAGAGGCGGCGGTCAGGCTGTCCGACACAGGAACGGTGATAGTGTATGCAGGACAAGACCACCATAGCCGAGATACAGCACAACACCCGGGTCAAGACCTACCCGGACGGGTCCCAGGTCGTGACGGTCTCAGACCGTCCTATATTCCGGGAACCCGGCTGGGAGATCGCGGACAAGTGGGAGAAGGAGCATAGAACCCTGTCCCAAAATCCGGACAGGAACGGGGAAGATGAGGACCGCGAGCGCGCCCGACGCAGGGCGCGCGCAGCGGTCGCCGACCTCGGACGCTCCAATGACTTCCGCCTTTTCGTGACGCTCACCCTCGACGCCTCCAAGATCGACCGCCGTGACGAAGCGATAACGGGCCGAGAGCTGCGCCGATGGCTAAGCCATCAGGTGCAGCGGCGCGGCCTCGTGTATGTCCTTGTGCCGGAACGGCACAAGGACGGAGCGCTTCATTTCCACGGCCTTGTGAATGACGTTCTGCCCCGAGTGGACAGCGGCACGATCAAGCGCGCAGGCGGGGGCAAGCCGCAGCGCCCCCGCAGCGCGCGCGAGCGCGCCCGCTGGCTTGCCGAGGGCGGACAGGTGGTGTATAATCTCCCCGGGTGGAAGTACGGCTTCACGACCGCCCTAGAGCTGCAAGGGGACTATCGTAAGGCGGTCGCCTATGTCTGTAAGTACATCGGCAAGGACTCCGAGAAAATCGGCGGTCGATGGTACTTCTCAGGCGGCAGCCTGAGAAGGCCAGAGGCCGCATACAGCGACACCGACTTCGAGGCCATGCGCGCGGAGTGCGCAGGCCATGAATACCGCATCGACCGCCTTGGCGCTCGATGCATCAACATTGACATGGAGGAATGAAAATGCAATACTTCCGAGACGCTGCCGAACTGGTGCAGCTCTTTGAGATCGACACGCGCAAACCCGCAGTTGCGGACTTTATCCTGCTCTGCGATCTGTACGGCCTTATGTCCCGATTCCCGCAATACTCCGTGACCGTCTCCGACTTGGCCGTGATGGCCATGCGAGAACGCAAGCTCTCGCCGAAAGTGTTTTGGTCCCGGATGAAGCGGGCAATCCGGCCCTTGCTGGAAGCCGACGCCGAGACGCTGCGCGCCCTCGGGGTGCCGTGCGGCTACATCACCGAGGACCACACGAGGACTTGCCCCGAGATAATCGCCGAGGTCGGCGCGGCGGCAGGCGTCGGGCTGGAACTGAGCGGGGAGCAGGTGGAGATTGCTACCACAATTGCGGAGCTTCTAGGCCATGCCAAGTAAGCCCACGCTGCGCCGGATGCTGCGCGAGAGGATCGCCGCAGCGATCCAGAGCGACAGCAGCGGCGCAGAGGTCAAGAACCTCTGCGACGCGCTGTATACGCTGGAGGGCAGAGGGCAGGGCACGGGCGACAGCCCGGCCCGCCCTCGGCCTCTCCGCGTGATCTTCGAGGGAGACGCCGACGAATACAGCTGGTAATCGGCGATAACGGAATGTATTTGACACTTTGGGGATTGTGAAGCGCTGCCGCGCGGCCCGCCTGGGCGAGCCCCGGCGAAGCCCAAGCCGGGCCGGAGAGCGGCAGCGTCCGAAGGGAGGAAGAAAGCCATAGCAAGAACTGACAGCATCATGGAGCAGCAGCTTCCGCTGATCCTTGCGGCGCTGACGCCGGACAACCGCCGCGTGATACAGGTCATGCTGCGGACGGGTTTACGGGTGTCCGATGTGCTGGCTCTGCCGCGTGATAAGCTGGCACGGCAATTCACGGTATACGAGAGCAAGACCGGGAAGCCCATGAAATGCGGCCTGCCTGACGGCCTGCGCGCTGAGATCGAGCGCCACAGCGAGGGCAGCCCGTGGGCGTTCCCAAGTCCGAACGATCCGAAGCGACACCGCAGCCGGCAAGCGGTTTGGCGCGATCTGAAACGGGTGCAGCGCGCGCTTCGGCTGCCGGTCAACCTCGGCACACACTCGGCCCGGAAAACCTACGCCGTGCACCTGATGCACCAGTATGGAGATATCGAGAGAGTGCGCCGAGCGCTCAACCATGACAACGCGACTGTGACGGTGATTTATGCAATGGCCGACATGCTCGCACAGACCGCCGAAGAACGCCGGGTTCAATGGAAGCGGCGTCGCTGACGCTTGACAGCGCTGTGGACAATCTGGTATCATGTCCAGCGGTGACAGCGCTGCAACGCCAAACCAACCCGGCGAATCTCGTTTAATTTATATTATACGTGATTCGATAGCCTGACCATACTATACACGCTTCTGTCTCGCTTGTCAAGAAAAAAGACGGCTGCATTTGAGCAGCCGTCCCCTTTTGCCGGTATTTGATTTACTTTCCAAGCTTATACCTGAGATTGGCGTGAAGCGAGGGTCCTGTGATGCGCACCGTATTGAGCACCGTCGCAATGGCGGTCGCGAAGTCCAGCACAACGGCCAGCCAGAGATTGCAGTAACCGATGATGCTCAGGAAGATCAGAATGCACTTCACGATAAACGCGAACAGCGCGTTCTCGATGCAGATCTCGCGAACCCGTTTGGAAATCTGCTTCACGACAGGCAGACTGTCAAGCTCATTCGCGGAAACGATCGCATCGGCATACTTGGCGCGCTTGGATACCCGGATATCCACAGCGGCGGAGCTGTGCTGCTCCATGCCGTTGGAATACAGGAATATGACGGCGCCCCTCGACTTGCGCGTGGTTTCGTCGACGATCTCGAGCTTCTTCTTCGGCGTGCACTGGGCGTACATCTCCGAGAAATTCATGGCCTCCGCAAAAGCCTGCCCTGCTTCCTTCCCGTCCTCACACAGGAGAATGCAGCGCCCGATCCCGGCGGATTTCAGCTCAGGGACAAGGTTTTCCAAATTCGGATTGACGTCGGAGCTGATGACGACTTTGCCCATCTTTCTGCCGGCGACGACCATATAGAAGGTCTGCCCTGCGGCGTCCTCAGACGCCTGAAGCTCCATTCCCCTGCCCCGCAGATAGTCTGCCGTGGCAAAGGTCACGGGAATCCCGTCGATGGAGAGCTCAACGCCGTATCCGGGGATCTCGCGGAAATCCTTGATTACGTCCAGGCGATAATCACGGTCATAAACAGCGGAGATCGCGTTCGCGACAGGCTGCTCGGAGTAATAGACCGCATGCGCCACAAAGTTCAGGAAGGTGTCCTGATCGAGCACCTCAGAGTACATGGAAATCACACGGGGGCACTCGTCGGTAAAGACGCCGCTCTTGTCGATGACCGCGACGGATGCGTCCGCCATGGCCTCCATACTGTATGCGTTGTTGAAAACCAGGCCGCGTCCGGCGCTGCAGCACAGACCGACCAGACCCGCGACGGGAATGGACGCCACGACCGACATGGGGGTCGCGATCAGCAGGATAATCAGCGCCCTGTGGATGGAGATCAGAAAGCCGAAACTCGTAAACAGCGGAAGCGCAATCGCATACACGACCGCAAGCAGCATCGCAATGCGCAGGATCATTCCGGCGCTGCTGCTCATGACGGTTTCAATCGCCATGGAGCAGCTCTCCTCATCGTTCGCCAGCTCACGCATGTGAGCGATGACATCCTCTTCCCGGTCCGAAACCAGGTCCAGCGCCGCTCTCTTCGTATGCTCCTTGGTGAAATTCAGCAGGAGCAGACCGATCTGGTACAGAAGGATCAGCGCGGCGCCTTCGGTGGCAAAGCCCACAAAGAACGCAAGGATGGAAATCAGGAGCAGCAGAACGGGCGCGGCGACATAGTCGCCGTTGAGTACCGCGTCAACGGCGTTGAGAATGATATCATAACCCGCGATCCCGGCGGAAAGCACCAGCAGCAAAATCCTGAGAAATTCCGGAATGGTCAGGATCAATGCAACGGCAAAGATAACGGAAGCTACGACAAGTCTGATAACCAAAAAATTATTAAGTGTGGCGGAAACCTTCGCTGGATCAACCCTCGCGGGCTGTTTCTTTTTTTGTCCCTGGCTCATTCTGCCACCTCCCTGATCATCTTGGCGAGGTCAGCGAATCAGGCTTTTCCGTCCGAACCCAGAACGTGAACGATCTTATGGGCGACCATATCCTTCACTGCCTGACGGGCGGGCTTGAGATACTGACGGGGATCGAAGTGGTCGGGATGCTCGACAAAGTACTTGCGGATATTCGCGGTCATGGCAAGACGGATGTCGGAGTCGATATTGATCTTGCAGACGGCAAGCTTGGCAGCCTGACGCAGCTGCTCCTCGGGAATGCCGATCGCGTCGGGCATGTTGCCGCCGTACTGGTTGACCATCTTGACAAACTCCTGCGGGACGGAGGAAGAACCGTGCAGGACGATCGGGAAACCGGGCAGACGCTTGATGCACTCCTCCAGAACGTCAAAGCGGAGCGGAGGCGGGACCAGAACGCCGTCGGCATTGCGGGTGCACTGGGAGGCCTTGAACTTGTACGCGCCGTGAGAGGTGCCGATCGCGATGGCCAGAGAGTCACAGCCGGTGCGGCTGACAAACTCCTCGACCTCCTCGGGGCGGGTGTAGCTCTCATGGCCGTGCTCCACGGCGACCTCGTCCTCGACGCCGGCCAGCGTGCCGAGCTCGGCCTCGACGACCACGCCGTGGTCATGGGCATACTCGACCACCTGACGGGTCAGGGCGATGTTGTCCTCGAAGGATTTGGAGGAGGCGTCGATCATGACAGAGGTGAAACCGCCGTCAATGCAGGACTTGCAGAGCTCAAAGGTATCGCCGTGGTCAAGATGCAGAGCGATGGGGATCTCGGGATTTTCGAGCACGGCAGCTTCGACCAGCTTGACAAGATAGGTATGATTGGCGTAAGCGCGGGCGCCCTTGGACACCTGCAGAATGACAGGGCTTTTCAGCTCGCCGGCGGCTTCGGTGATACCCTGGACGATTTCCATGTTGTTGACGTTGAAGGCGCCGATGGCGTAACCGCCGTTATAGGCCTTCGCAAACATCTCTTTTGTGGTTACGAGTGGCATAATTCATTTTCTCCTATCCATTTTTCTAAAAATTTGTACAAAAAGCACATTTACAAATTTTCGTTCTTATTATATCCTCATTGCGTGGTAGAATCAATAAGTAGTTTTTACAAAAAAGAAATATTTTCAATATTTGTTGGAGGAAAGAAAATGTCTGAAAAATTGATCGGTTCCTGCATCTTCGGCCAGTCCGGCGGCCCCACCGCAGTCATCAACGCCAGCGCCTACGGCGTCATCCGCGCCGCTCTCGACGCCGAGGAGATCACCAAGGTCTACGGCGCAAGCCACGGCATCAAGGGCGTCCTGGACGACAAGCTCTTCGTTATGGACGAGGAAGACCCCGATGAACTCAAGCTCCTGCTGAACACCCCCTCTTCCGAGCTCGGCTCCTGCCGCTACAAGATCGCCGACCCCGAGACGGACGACACCGACTACAAGCGCATCCTCGAGATCTTCAAGAAGTACAACGTTCGTTATTTCTTCTATAACGGCGGCAACGACTCCATGGATACCTGCAACAAGATCAGCCGCTATATGGAGTCCGTCGGCTATGACTGCCGCGTCATGGGCGTTCCCAAGACCATCGACAACGACCTGTTCGGCACCGACCACTGCCCCGGCTTCGCCAGCGCCGCCAAGTATATCGCCACCTCCTGCATGGAGATCAACAAGGACGCCCGCGTGTACGACAACGGCATGATCACCATCGTGGAGATCATGGGCCGTCACGCCGGCTGGCTGGCCGCCAGCGCCGCGCTCGCCACGGCCTACGGCTCCGGCCCCGACCTCGTGTATCTGCCCGAGCTGAACTTCGACATGGACAAGTTCCTCGCCGACGTCGACAGGATCTACAAGGCCAACGGCAAGGTGCTGGTCGCCGTCTCCGAGGGCATCCACTACGCCGACGGCAGCTTCGTCTCCGAGGCCAAGACATCCGCGACCGACGGCTTCGGCCACGCCCAGCTCGGCGGCCTCGCCGCTTCCCTTGCCGAGATCGTCAAGCACCACACCGGCGCCAAGGTCCGCGGCATCGAGCTCAGCCTGCTCCAGCGCTGCGGCGCGCACCTCGCCTCCGCCACCGATATCGAGGAGGCCTGCGCCGCCGGCCGTGAAGCGGTCGTGCAGGCCGTCAACGGCGTGACCGGTCAGATGGTCGCCTTCGAGCGCGAGACGGTCGACGGCAAGTACCACTGCAAGCTGGTCCTGCTCCCCCTCTCCAAGGTCGCCAACTACGAGAAGAAGGTCCCGCTGGAGTGGATCAACGAGGACGGCAACGGCCTCAAGCAGGAGTTCATCGACTATGTGCTCCCCCTCATTCAGGGCGAGCCCGTGCTCCCGCTGGTCGATTCCCTGCCCCGCTACGCCAGGCTCAAAAAGGTTCTGGCGAAGTAATCCCGGCGTAATGCCAAAACACCTCGTACCGCATGCGGTGCGAGGTGTTTTTCCTGTTGAAGACGCTATCGTTTTCCTGTATAATAAGCGCGGTGATTTGTATGCTCTCCCTGCAACATCCCTATATTTCCGTCAGCTTTGACGGGCACGGCTCCTATGGAGGCGGTCAGCAGTTCTCTCACGACCGCATGATGAAGCGCTGCGGCTGCGGCGTGGTGGCCGCAACGGATCTGCTGCTGTACCTGGACCGCTATCATCCCGAGGCGGAGATCCCGCCGTTTCGGGACCTGCCGCACGAGGGCCCTCTCCCCTTCCCTGCCTATGACGCCTGTTTGCAGCGGATGCGAAAAAGCTATTTCCCCATGATCCCCTACGCCGGGATCAACGGCCTGATGCTCGCGGCCGGGATGCAGCTCTTTTTCCGGCGCTGGAAGCTCCCCTATACGGCAAAGTGGTGCTTTGGTCATACGCGGCTCTGGGACAGGATCGAGGCCATGCTCCGCGCGGATCTCCCGGTCATCATGTCCGTCGGGCCCAACCTGCCTCTCTTCTGGCGGCGTGAGAGAGCCAACTTCTATTCCCGGCTTCCCTCCGGAGAGCTCCGCGCGACCGCCGGGGCCCACGCCCATTATTTCACGGTGACGGGCATGGACGAGGATTGGCTGCGCATTTCCTCGTGGGGGCGGCTGTACTACCTGAGGCGGCAGGAATTCAACGACTATGTCGCCCGGCACAGCGCCGCCTTTGTCAGCAATATCCTCTATATCGAACGAAAAACGTGAGGCGGAAACGCCTCACGTTTTCTTTTCACGGCTTTTGCCTTATTTCAGAACGACCCTGTTGTAGTTCTTCTTGCCGCGGCGGACCACGATGCCCCTGCGGAGCACGTCCGCGTCGAAGCTTGCGCCGATGTCGTCGACCTTCGCGTCGTCGACTGCGACGCCGCCCTGCTGGACGTTGCGGCGCGCATCGGACTTGGAAGCGCACAGGCCGCACTTGACCAGGATGCTCAGGATATCGAGCTGCCCGTCGGTAAGATCGGCCTCGCTCAGCTCGGTGGTGGGGACGTCGCCGCCCTCGGAGCCGCCGAAGAGCGCCCTGGCGGCAGCCTGCGCCTTCTCGGCCTCCTCCACGCCGTGGACGAGCTTGGTGAGCTCATAGGCCAGGATCTCCTTGGCCTTGTTGAGCTGGCTGCCCTCCCACTTGTCCATCTCGTCGATCTGCTCAAGAGGCAGGAAGGTCAGCATGCGGATGCACTTGAGCACGTCCGCGTCCGCGACGTTGCGCCAGTACTGGTAGAAGTCGAAGGGGCTGGTCTTGTTGGGGTCGAGCCAGACGGCGCCGGCGGCGGTCTTGCCCATCTTCTTGCCCTCGGAGGTGAGCAGCAGCGTAATGGTCAGAGCGTGGGCGTCCTGGCCCAGCTTCTTGCGGATCAGCTCCGTGCCGCCGAGCATGTTGCTCCACTGGTCGTTGCCGCCGCACTGCATGTTGCAGCCGTAGTGCTGGAACATGTAGTACCAGTCGTAGGACTGCATGATCATGTAGTTGAACTCCAAAAAGCTCAGACCGCGCTCCATACGCTGCTTGTAGCACTCGGCACGCAGCATGTTGTTCACGGAGAAGCAGGCGCCGACCTCGCGCAGCAGCTCGATGTAGTTGAGCGGGACAAGCCATTCGGAGTTATAGAGCATCAGGGCCTTGCCATCGGAAAAGTCGATGAACTTTTCCATCTGACGCTTGAAGCACTCGGCGTTGTACTGGATGTCCTCTTTGGTCAGCATCTTGCGCATATCGGTACGGCCGGAGGGGTCGCCGATCAGCGTGGTGCCGTCGCCGATGAGGGCGATGGGCTTGTTGCCGGCAAGCTGCAGACGCCTCATCAGGCTCAGCGCCATGAAATGGCCGACATGCAGCGAATCGGCGGTGCAGTCAAAGCCAATGTAGAAGACGGCCTTGCCGTTGTTGAACAGCTCGCGGACCTCATCCTCGTTCGTGACCTGCGCGATCAGACCTCTGGCTTTCAGTTCTTCGTAGATTCCCATGTTGTGTTCTCTCCTGTATTTGATATTATTTGATTTCCTTTAAGATTTCTTCCGCCTGCTCCGCCATCCAGGCGATATAGGCGTTGCAGTGCTCGGTGTCGATTTTGATCTCCTCGCAGCGCAGCGCCCCAAAGCGCTCGCGGAAGGCGGCGGTCAGCCCGCGGCTCAGAGCCGCGATCTTGTCCTTTGTCTCCTGATCGCCCTCGGTGGAGTAGCGGCAGCACAGTCCGGCAGCCATGACCGCCCCGGTCACCGCGCCGCAGATCTCGCCGCAGCGGCAGCCGCCGCCGAAGCCGCCGGAAACGGCCAGCGCCGTCTCCTCATCAAGCCCGGTATAGGCTCCGCAGGAGCACAGAACGCTCTGCGCGCAGTTGAAGCCCCGCGCGTGGAAATCGAGCGCCTTTTCTCTTACGGTCATGTCTCTCCCCCTTTCCGGCAAAACGAATCCCCCTGTCCGTTCGGACAGAGGGCATTTGATGCGGTACCACCTCTGAACGCTCTCCCCTCGCGGGAAAAGCCTCGGCGAGTGCAGAAGCACTCCTGCGCTTTATCGGGCGCGCCCGTCACAGCCTACTTGCCATCGCGTTCGGTGTGCCGCTCGGGACCGTATTCAACCGCCTGCCTCTCCCCTCTTTCACCGGCCGAGGGGCTCTCTGCGCGGGCTGTGGGCGGCTTACTCCTGTCCGTCGTCGCGTTAACATGTGGGATTATACTGTATTCGATCCAGGGTGTCAAGTATCAGATTTCTGCGATTTGAAGCGCTCGCAGGCGGTCAGCTGTTCCTCCGCGCTGGCGAGGGTGAGCGCCGTGATATTGTCGCCGCCGTGCAGGCGCGCGAGCTCTCTCCTGCGCCCGTCACGGTCAAGCGGGAGGACGTCCGTATAGGTCCGCTCCCCGCGCTCCTCCTTGCATATCAGGTAGTGCCGGTCCGCCATCGCCGCGATCTGCGGCAGATGGGTCACGCACATGACCTGCTTGCCCAGCGAGACATGCCAGAGCTTTTCCCCGACACGCTGGGCGGCAATGCCGGACACGCCGGTGTCGATCTCGTCGAAGACCATGGTCGGCACGGGGTGAGCATGATGCGGCTGAGCTCGCCGCCGGAGGCGATGTGGCTGATACGGCCGAGCGCCTCGCCCGCGTTGGCGGACATCAGAAAGCGGATGCGGTCGCAGCCGTTGGCGTCAAAGCCCGGCTCGCCCTCAAGCGGGGAGAACTCCACCGAAAAGCGTACCGACGGCATGTTAAGCTCGCGAAGCTCGGCACGGATGCGCTTTTCCAGCAGCGCCGCAGCCTCCTGCCTTGCGGCGCGGAGATGTGCGGCCTCGCTGCCGCAGCGCTTCGTCGCCTCGGCGAGCTGACGCTGCAGCTTCGCGCTGCGCTCGTCGGCGTACTGGATGCCGTCAAGCTTTTCCCGGCACTCGTCAAGATAGACGATCAGCTCGTCCTCGTCCCGGGCGTACTTGCGCTGGAGCTTGCTCAAAAGCGCGATACGAGTCTCCAGACTGTCGTACTCCTCCGGGGAGAAGTCGAGGCTTTCGCGGAAATCGCGCAGGGTCTCGGCCACGTCCGAGAGGCTGAAGGCCGCGCTGTTGAGCGCCTCCGCGCTCTGCTCCAGCTCCGGCGACCAGGCGGCGGCGCGGGAGACGTACCAGGCCGCGTTCTGCGTCATGGACAGCGCG
>CADCLH010000061.1 GCA_902802215.1 Oscillospiraceae bacterium | reverse complement strand
CCACGGTCTGGAGCAGGTGCAGTGCATCGACGAGGACGCGCGCATCATCAACGGCGGCAAGTACGACGGCATGGACCGCTACGAGTGCCGCAAGGCCATCGTCGCCGATCTCGAGGAGCAGGGCTTCCTCGTCAAGGTCGAGCCCTACAGCCACAATGTCGGCTGCTGCTACCGCTGCGGCACGACGGTCGAGCCGCTGACCAGCCCCCAGTGGTTTGTCAAGATGAAGCCGCTGGCGAAGGCCGCCATCGACGTCGTCAAGGACGGGCGCATCAAGTTTGTGCCCGAGCGCTTCACCAAGACCTATCTCAACTGGATGGAGAACGTGCACGACTGGTGCATCTCCCGCCAGCTCTGGTGGGGCCATCAGATCCCGGCCTGGTACTGCGACGACTGCGGTCACATCACGGTCGGGCGCACGGACCCCTGCGAATGCGAGGCCTGCCGCAGCAAGAACATCCGCCGCGACGAGGACGTGCTTGACACCTGGTTCTCCTCCGCGCTCTGGCCCTTCTCCACGCTGGGCTGGCCCGAGCAGACGGAAGACCTCAAATACTGGTATCCCACGACCGTCATGGTCACGGGCTACGACATCATCTTCTTCTGGGTCGCCCGCATGATCTTCTCCGGCATGGAGCAGATGAAGGAGGAGCCCTTCAAGACCGTGTTCATCCACGGCCTGGTGCGCGACAGCCAGGGGCGCAAGATGTCCAAGTCCCTCGGCAACGGCATCGACCCGCTGGACATGATCGACCAGTACGGCGCCGACGCCCTGCGCTTCAACCTCATCACCGGCAACTCGCCCGGCAACGACATGCGCTTCTATGTGGAGAAGTGCGAGGCCATGCGCAACTTCTGCAACAAGCTCTGGAACGCGTCCCGCTTCGTGATGATGAACCTCACCATCGACAAAAACGAGCTGCCCGAAAAGCTGGAAATCGAGGACAAGTGGATCCTCTCCAAGCTCAACGACCTTACCAAAGAGGTCATCGACAACATGGACAGCTTTGAGCTCGGCGTCGCGGCGGGCAAGATCTACGACTTCATCTGGGACAGCTACTGCGACTGGTATATCGAGCTGACCAAGCCCCGCCTCAACGGCGACAACGAGGAGTCGAAGCTCACGGCGCAGAAAGTGCTGCTCTATGTGCTGACCGAGATCCTCAAGCTCATCCACCCCTTCACCCCGTTCATCACCGAGGAGATCTGGCAGGCGCTGCCGCACGAGGGCGAGGCCCTGATGATCGAGAGCTACCCGGTCTTCCGCGAGGAGTTGAGCTTCCCCGAGGACGAGGTGAACTTTGAGATGGTCATGAACGCGATCAAGGCTGTGCGCGCCCGCCGCAGCGACATGAATGTGCCGCCCTCCCGCAAGGCGCATCTGATCATCGTCACCGACCGGAAGGCCGCCTTTGAGGCCGGCGCCGGCTATATCCGCAAGCTGGCCTATGCGAGCGAGGTGAGCGTCACCGACGCCGCCCCCGCGAACACCGAGGGCATGGTCTCCGTCATCACCGACAACGCCCGCATGTTCATGCCCATGGCGGAGCTGGTCGATCTCGAGAAGGAGAGGGCGCGCATCAACAAGGAGCTCGCCAACGCCGAAAAGCAGCTCGCCGGACAGAACGCGAAGCTCGCCAACCAGAACTTCGTCACCCGCGCGCCGGAGGCCGTCGTCAACGTCGAGCGCGAGAAGAAGGCCAAGCTCGAGGCGCTGATCGAAAACCTCAAAATCAGCCTGGAAAACCTCGGCTGAGAAAAGCACAGGAAAGCGGCGAACGTGCCGCGGCAGTCAGCATCCGACAGCATTTACGAACACGATACGATACAATAACACCGCACATGACGTGCGGTGTTATTCTTTTATCTAAAGGAGCAGCCGGAGATGGACATACAAACAAGCTATGACGCCGGGAGACTGACGATCTATCTGATCGGGGAGCTGGACCATCATGAGGCGCGCAGCGCCATGCACAGGATCGAAGAGCTCCTCGACGAATACATTCCGCGCGACTGCGCGCTCAACCTCGCGGGGCTGAGCTTCATGGATTCCTCGGGCATTGCCGTCATCATCAAGATCAGCCGCCGCATGAGCGCGCTCGGCGGCAGGGCCTGGATCGAGGACCCGGCAAGGCAGCCGCAGCGGGTGATCGACGCGGCGGGCATCGCGCGCCTTGTCCCCATCGCCATGAGCCGATAACAGGAGGAACATATGAAGGCAATCAACAGCATCAAGCTGGAATTCCCCAGCAAAAGCAGCAACGAGAGCTTCGCCCGCGCCGCGGCGGCGGCTTTCGCCGCCCAGCTCGATCCGACGATGGAGGAGCTCGGCGACCTGCGGACCGCCGTATCCGAGGCGGTGACAAACGCGATCGTACACGCCTACCCGGATAGCATCGGCGTGATCTGCATGAAGCTGCGCATCCTCGAGGGCGGCGTCTTTGAGGTCAGCGTGCGAGACTGGGGACGCGGTATCGACGATCTGGAAAAAGCGCGCCCGGGAAGGGGACGACGGTCGTGATGCAGAAATGCTTCAGCCCGCGCGCCGTACGCGTATGAACGAGGACATGCCCGCGCTCCTCCGCCGGGCAAAAAACGGAGACCGGGATGCCGCGCAGCGTCTGGTCGAGGAAAACACCGGACTCATCTGGAGCGTGACACGGCGCTTTTTCGGCCGCGGCGCGGAGCCGGACGACCTCTATCAGCTCGGCTGCGTCGGCTTCCTCAAAGCGGTCGAGGGCTTTGACGAGAGCTTCGGGACGCGCTTTTCCACCTATGCGGTGCCGAAGATCTCCGGAGAGATCCGCCGTTTCCTGCGTGACGACGGGGCGATCAAGGTCAGCCGAAGCATCAAGGAGCAGGCGGCGAAGATCCGTCAGACGCGTCTGATGCTCGAGCAGCGCATGGGCCGCGAACCGAAGCTCTCGGAGCTGGCGGAGGCGACGGGGCTGAGCGCGGAGGAGATCGCCTTTGCCGAGACGGCGACCGGTCCCGCCGACAGCATCCAGCGCGAGAGCGGGGAGGACGGCTTCACGCTGGAGCTGGTGCTGGGAGATTACGGCGCGGAGGAGAGGCTGGTCGAGCATGTGGCGCTGCACGCGGCCCTCGAGCGCCTGCCGCAGCGGGAACGGCAGGTGATCGCCCTGCGCTTTTTTCACGGGCTGACACAGCAGCGCTGCGCCGATGTGCTGCACGTCTCGCAGGTGCAGATCTCCCGCATGGAGCGCCGCGCGCTGGACCGCCTCCGTGAAAGCCTGCGGGAAACATAAGACAAAACCCGGTCGTTTGACCGGGTTTTGTTCATTTTCGTTCAGTAGATGACGTTCATGTCCACGATGCCGCGGATGCCGTTGACGTATCCGGCGTCGGTGAACTGCCACATGTCGTATTCATACGGGAAGTCGGGGAGGCGGTTGTAGCGGGTGTAGTTGGCGAGCCAGGTCGTATAGGGCGCGTACATGGAATGGTCGACGTGGTTTTTCAGGTAGTTCAGCCCGGAGTAAATACCCGGCGTATAGCCCGCGTCCCGGATCCGGTTGCAGAAGGCCTGTATGATCGGCGCACGGTTCGCCTTGCAGATCCGGTCGGCGCGGCCCAGCGGGTAGTCGCCGGACTGCTCGGTGTCGAAGTAGACCGGATATTCGAGCTTCATCCCGCACAGCGAGCCGACGATGAGATCGGCCTCCTGCCGCGCTTCAATGGGATTGACGGCGGTCGAATAGACATAGACGCCGACGTCGATCCCCGCGCCCTTCGCGCCGCGGAGGTTCTGCACGAAGCGGTCATCCTCCCACAGCAGGCCGGATTCCCAGCCGCGGTAGCCCACGCGGAGGATGGCAAAGTCGATGCCCTGCGCCTTGACCGCGGGCCAGTTGATGCCCTTGTTGTGGTAGGACACGTCGATGCCGAGCTTCGCCGCCTTGACGCCGTACAGATTGAAATAGTACATTTTGCCGTCGATCTGCCGCAGGCCGGTGACGGCTTCTCCATTTCGATTGAAATAATAGGTCAGGCCGTCCACATCCTGAAAACCGCCGTTTTCGGAGACGGGCAGCGCGGGCGGCGCGAGGACTTCGATCGCGGCCGGCAGCGCGGTATACTTGCCGTCCGATTCCAGACGCACGGTGTAGAGTCCGGGCTCGAGCTGCGTGAGGTACAGGGTCCCTTCCGCCGAAGCGGGGCAGGACCGGAGCGAGCCGTCCGGCGCGACGACCGTAAAGGAGAAGGAGGCGTCCGGAAGCGCAGCGCCCTCGGGGTCGCTGAGAACAACATACAGATCCGCGGCGCTGGAAAAGGCCTTCAACCGAAGACCGCGCGGCTGCGCGGGCGAGAGCTCCGCCTGCGGTGCAGATGCAGCAGCCGCAGGCTCTGCGGTTGGAGGAAGGGCAGCACCTTCCTGGCTCCCGAGCAGAGAAGCGCGCAGAAGCACAACGAGCGAGAACAGCAGCACCGTCGCCGGAATTCCGAGCATCAGCGCCCGCATGCCGCGGGAGACGGGTTTCTTGGGTTTGTTTTCAGGACTCGTCACACTTGTTGCCCTCCGGTCGTTTTCTCTGCGCATAAGCAAACACACATGTTAACATAATAAAGGTATGCTCCGGAAAAGTCAATCGCAGTTTGGGGTCCGGCGCAAGTTTTTCCGAATCGAGCTTGTGCCGAAACAAAGGATGTGGTAGAATCACATCCATGATGACAGATTTTGAAAAACGATATCATGAGGCGGTTCACCGCCTGATCCTGAGCGATTTTCCCTCGCTCAATCCCATGCAGCAGGAGGCCGTGCTGGCGACGGAGGGGCCGCTGCTGATCCTCGCGGGGGCGGGAAGCGGGAAAACCACCGTGCTCATCAACCGCATCGCAAAGCTGCTCAAATACGGCAGAGCGGGGGACGGGGAGGACATCCCGGCCGACGCGGACGAGAAAACGCTCATGCTGCTGGAGGGCGGGGGAGACGAGGCCAAACGACTGGCCGCCGTCTCGCCGGTGGACCCCTGGCGCATCCTCGCCATCACCTTTACCAACAAGGCGGCGGGGGAGCTCAAGGAGCGGCTTTCGCTGATGCTGGGGGAGCAGGCGGACGATATCTGGGCCTGCACCTTTCACTCGGCCTGCGTGCGCATTCTGCGCAGGGACGCCGAGCGCCTCGGGTATACGGGGAGCTTTACGATCTACGACACCTCGGATACCCAGAGCCTCGTCAAGCATATCCTGCGCGACTTCGATATGGATGAGAAGATGTACCCGCCCAGGGCCGTGCTCTCGGAGATCAGCCGCGCGAAGGACGAGGGACTGTCCGCGGAGGACTACCGGCAGCAGGCTAACGCCTCCGGAGATATCCGCAGAAAGAAGATTGCCGAAATCTTCTCCGAATATGCGCGGCGCTGCTTTGCGGCCAACGCGATGGACTTCGACGATCTGATCTTCAACACCGTGCTCCTGCTGGAAAAGAATCCGGATGTTCTGGAGCACTGGCAGCGTCGCTTTCAGTATGTGCTGATCGACGAATATCAGGATACCAACCGTTTGCAGTACCGCCTTTCCTCGCTGCTCGCCGGGGGCTGGGGGAACATCTGCGTCGTCGGGGACGACGATCAGAGCATCTATAAATTCCGCGGCGCGACGATCGAAAACATCCTGAGCTTTGAAGATCAGTACCGCGGCTGCCGCGTGATCCGGCTGGAGCAGAATTACCGCAGCACCTCCCACATTCTGGACGCGGCCAACGCCGTGATCGCGAACAACGCCCGCCGCAAGGGCAAGGAGCTCTGGACGAACAAGGACGGCGGAGAGCTGCTGACGCATTACTTCGCCGACGACGAACGGGATGAGGCGCAGTTCGTCGCCTCAACCATTCTGGCCGACTACGGACGCGGGATGAACTGGCGCGACCACGCGGTGCTCTACCGCATGAACGTCCAGTCCAACCAGTTTGAATACGCCTTCAAGCGCAGCGGCATCCCGTACCGCATCATCGGCGGCACGCGCTTCTTCGACCGCGCGGAGGTCAAGGATATCCTGGCCTATCTGAGCCTGATCGCGTCGCCGTCGGACGATCTGCGCCTGACGCGGATCATCAACAGCCCGCCGCGCGGGATCGGCTTAAAGACCGTGGAGACGGTCGCCGAGCTTGCGCAGCGGAAGGCCTGCCCGATGTTCGACATCCTCACGGACGCGGACCGCTATGACGAGCTGCAGCGTTCTGCCGTCAAGCTGCGGCTGTTTGCCAACACCATCCGGGAACTGAAGAGCTTCAGCGAAACGCATTCTCCGGAACTTGTTTTCGACGAGCTGCTCGAAAAGACCGGGTACGTGCGCGCGCTCGAGGAGAAGAACACCACCGAGGATACCGCCCGCGCCGAGAACGTGCGCGAGGTGCGCACCAGCATCCTCACTTATATGAAGGAGTCCGGCGACCTGACGCTCGAAGGGTATCTGGCAAACGTCGCGCTCTATACCGATCTGGACAACTATGACGCCGACGCCGACGCCGTGATCCTGATGACCATCCACAGCGCCAAGGGACTGGAATTCCCGGTCGTTTTCCTCGTCGGCATGGAGGAGACCCTGTTCCCAGGCACCCGCGCCATCGGCGAGCCGGAGGAGATGGAAGAAGAGCGCAGGCTCTGCTACGTGGCCATCACGCGCGCCAAGGAACGGCTCTATCTGAGCTCCGCTCATCAGCGCATGCTCTTCGGCCGGACCACCGCCAACCGGGTCTCGCGCTTCGTCTCCGAGATCCCGGCGGAACATATCAGGAGCAACGTCCCCAAACACTACGGGTATTCCGAGCGCCCGAAGCCGTCGTTCCAGAGCGGCGCCTTCGGGGCGAGGCAGACGTCCGCGAGGCCGGCGCCCGAGGCGAGAAAGCCCGCGTTTTCCGCCCCGACCGGCGCCCAAAAGAGCGCCAAGCCCGTGTTCGCCGCCGGGGACTCTGTGCGCCACACCGCCTTCGGCGACGGAGAGATCCTCAAGATGACGCCGATGGGCGGCGACTTTCTGGTGGAGATCCGCTTCGAGAAGGTCGGCACAAAGAAACTGATGCTCCGCGCCGCGGCGCAGCATATGGAGAAACGATAGGACCCCATGAAGAAGAACCAATCGCTGTTGGGAAAGCTCGCGCTGCTTGTCACCGCCATCCTCTGGGGCACGTCCTTTGTCGTGCTCAAAAACACGCTCGACAGCATCGGGACCCTCTGGGTGCTGGCGCTCCGCTTCACCTTCTCCGCCCTGATTATGCTGTGCGTGACCTTTCGCTCGGTCAGACATGCAAGCGCCCGCTGCCTGAAGGGCGGCGCGTGGATGGGCGCGGCGCTGGCCGCCGCCTACATCGTCCAGACCTACGGGCTGGTCTACACCACGCCGGGGAAGAACGCCTTTCTGACCTCGACCTACTGCGTGCTCACGCCCTTTTTCTCCTGGGCCGTGTACCGGCGCAGGCCGGAGCTGTCGCATCTGATCGCGGCGCTGTTCTGCGTCGCGGGCATCGGCTTCATCTCGCTGAGCGAGGGCTTTACCGACGTCAACGTCGGCGATCTGCTGACGCTCTTTTGCGGGGTGTTCTATTCGATCCATATCCTGCTGATCGAGCGCTTCAGCGACAGCGGCGACGCGGCGACGCTCTCGACCATCCAGTTTGCCGTGGCCGCCTGCATCTGCTGGATCGGCGCGCTGCTCTTTGAAAGCCCGCCCGTGAACGTCCCGGCGGAGGCATGGCTGTCGATCGCATACCTGACCGTGATGTGCACGGCCGTCTGCTTCTTTTTGCAGGCCTGGGGCATCCGCTATACCCCGGTCACCACCGCCGCGATGATCATGACGCTGGAGGCCGTGTTCGGCGTGCTGATTTCGATCCTGTTCTACCATGAGGTCGTGACGGCGAAGATCGCCCTCGGCTTCGCGCTGGTCTTTGCGGCGGTCCTGATGGCGGAGCTGAGACCGTTCGGGAGCGCACGGCGCAGAAATACGGAGGATGAACCATGCGTGAACTGAAGCTGAAACGGGTTTACCGTCACTTCAAGGGCGACTGCTATCTCGTCGAGGACGTGGCGAGGCATTCGGAGACCGGTGAAGAATATGTGGTCTATCGAAAGCTCTACGGAGACGGTTCGCTGTGGATCCGACCGAAGGAAATGTTCCTCGGCGAAGTGGATCGGACGAAGTATCCCGACTGCCCGCAGCGTTACCGCTTTGAATTGCAGGAGATCGAGAGCGTCGCGGGACATGCGGATTGAGGTGAGACGACCGTGAACAAGAACGGCTTCGAGATCGAACGCAAGTTTCTGATCGCCATGCCGGAGCAGAGCCTGCTGGCCGGGACGGAGCGCTCCGACATCGTGCAGACCTATCTTCTGGGCGCGGAGGGCACGACCGAACGCGTGCGCGCGCGGACCTTTGGGGATCATACGGAGTATACCCACACGACGAAGAAACGAATCAGCGCGATACGGCGGGTGGAGCTGGAGGATACGATCGGGCAGGACGCCTACGAGGCGCTGCTGACGCGCGCCGATCCCGACAGACGGCCGATCGAGAAAAGCCGCTTCTGTCTGCCCTTTGAGGGAAAGACGTTTGAGATCGACGTGTTTCCCTTCTGGGAAGACTACGCCCTGCTGGAGGTCGAGCTGGAGGAAGAGGGGCAGACGTTCTCTCTGCCGCCGGGCTTCCGGGTGATCCGCGAGGTCACGGAGGACCCGCGCTATACCAATTCCGCCTTGTCCTGCCGGGTGCCCGATCCGGACGCCGGGCAATGAAACCTTTTCCCGATGCATTCGTCTGACATACTGAAAAGGAGGATGAATATGAAAAAGCTTCTTTCTTCCGTTCTGGCTGTGCTGCTGTGCGTCAGCCTGTGCGCCTGCGCCGGCGTGCCGAAGATCGACCTTCCGCCGCTGCCGACGGCCGATCCCACCCCGGAGCCCGTGACGGCGACGCCGACCCCGGCTCCGACAGCGGCGCCCGTTCCTGAGGAGGGACAGAGCGTCCCGGCCGAGGGACTGAAGGGCAGCGTGATCGTCTCCAACAAGAGGACCGAAAAGGACGCCTACGATCCCCAGTCCGGCGAGCTGCTGATCCTGCGCTTCTCTTACGATACCCCGACGGTCATCATCGAGGAAAACCCCGAGGCCGCTGTCAAGATCAACGAGTTCATCGGATTGCAGGAGGAATCCTTCTACACGGGCGAGGATTACGGCGACGGCTACGGAACGGGCTACAACAACATGCTCACGCTCGCCGAGGACAACTTCAACTACTACGCGTCCCAGGAGGATATGGAGCACGCCCCGCTCGAGCTGAGCAGCGCTCTGAGCGTGGACGTCCTCCGCAACGACGCGCGCGTGCTGGTGCTGGCCTACAACGAATCCAGCTACACCGGCGGCGCGCACGGCATGTACTCCGAGCGGACCTACTGCTTCGATCCTGCCACGGGCGAGCAGCTCACCCTGGCCAATATCAGCGACGACAGGGCCGGACTGAGAGAGTTCCTGAACGGGAAGCTCCTTCAGATCGCGCAGACGGACGCGGATATCCAGGAGCGTACGCAGGGCTTTATCGACCCCGACGCCGTGAATACGACGCTCGGCGCGCTGCTGCGCGACGGGTCGTGGTACTTTGACTACGACGGCATGGTCGTTTTCTCCGACCTGTATGAGATCAGCAGCTATGCGGCCGGGATGATCTCCTTCCGTATCCCGTTTGCGGAGCTGGAGGGACGCATCGACAGCCGCTTCTTCCCGGAGAAGGGGACCGCCTCCGGCAGCTTCCGGGCGCTGTCCGCGGAAGATATGACGGACGGAAGCACCCAGATCGTCGATATGCTCAAGGTGTCCGGCGAGGGACAGACGGTCTATCTCGAAGCGGAGGGCGAGGTCAGGGACGTCAAGATCACGTCCGTGGCCTACTCCGGGTACTTCTACGACCTGGCGCAGCTCTGGTCATGCAGCAGCCTGAAGGATTCCGCTTTGCAGCTCGTGACGGACATTCCGGACGGCATGCCCAATCTGAAAATCACCTGGCGGGATGCGGACGGACAGCAGGCCCGCTACCTCACGCAGAGCGGAGAGGACGGCAGCCTGATCCTGATGCCGGTCGACAGCGTGGAGGCCGTCGGCTGATTCCGCGCGGACAGCGCTTCCTTGTGAAAATAGCTGAAATTCCGGCAAAAAAATTGTTGACATTGCCGCCGCGGCATGGTAATCTATCTAAGCCGCATTGAAGGGGTAAGCAAGACGAGGTCCGCCCTCCACCCTAAGAGCGAGTCCTGTAAAGAGGGAGGAACATTCCATGAAGCATGCGATCATCGTGACCGGCGGCAAGCAGTACCGCGTGGCCGAGGGCGACGTCATTTTCGTTGAGAAGCTCGACGCCGCGGCCGGCGAGGCTGTCAAGTTCGATCAGGTCCTGGCCGTGATCGACGGCGAGAGCGTGGTGTTCGGCAAGCCCGTCCTTGACGGCGCGACCGTTACCGCCAACGTCGTGAAGAACGGCAAGGCTGCCAAGATCCGCGTCTACAAGATGAAGCCCAAAAAGGGTTACCGCAGAACGCAGGGCCACAGACAGCCCTACACCAAGGTTCAGATCGAAGCGATCAACGCCTGATTTGTTCCGCAACTGATTTTGACAAAAGGAGGAGAAACCGAATGGCACATAAAAAAGGCATGGGTTCCACCAAGAACGGCCGCGACAGTGAGTCCAAGCGTCTTGGCGCCAAGAGAGCCGACGGACAGTTTGTCCTCGCCGGCAACATCCTTGTCAGACAGCGCGGAACGAAGATCCACCCCGGCACCAACGTGGGCAAGGGGAAGGACGACACGCTGTTCGCCCTTGTGGACGGCACCGTGAAGTTTGAGCGCTTGGGCAAGGACCGCAAAAAGGTCTCTGTTTACGAAGAAATCGCGCAGTAATTGACCTGACAGGCCGGACGTTTCGTCCGGCCTTTTCCATGAGATCCGCCGACAGGCGGGGAGAGGAGGCAGCATGGCATCATCCTTTGTCGATAAGGCCCGCATCAGCGTCCACGCCGGAAAGGGCGGGGACGGCGCCGTAGCATTTCACAGGGAGAAATACGTCGCGGCGGGAGGCCCCGACGGGGGCGACGGCGGCCGCGGCGGCAACATTGTCTTTACCGTGGACGAGAACATGTCCACGCTGATGGATTTTCGCTACAAGCGCAAGTACGTCGCGGGCAACGGCGCCAACGGCGCGGGCAAGCGCTGCTACGGAAAGGACGGAGAGACGCTGTATATCAAGGTCCCCCGCGGCACCATCATCCGCGACACCGAGACCGGGGCCATCATGCACGACATGTCCACCGGGGAGGACTATGTCGCCGCCCGGGGCGGCCGCGGCGGCTGGGGCAATATGCACTTTGCCACCCCGACGCGCCAGGTGCCGCGCTTTGCCAAGCCCGGCCTGCCCGGCGAGAGCCACGACATCACGCTCGAGCTCAAGCTGCTGGCGGACGTCGGTCTCGTCGGCTTTCCCAATGTGGGCAAATCCACGCTGCTGTCGGTGGTGAGCAAGGCCCACCCCAAGATCGCCAACTATCATTTCACCACGCTTTTCCCCAATCTGGGCGTGGTCTATGTGGACGAGGGCGTGTCCTTCGTCATGGCGGACATCCCCGGCATCATCGAGGGCGCGTCCGAGGGCGCGGGCCTGGGCCACGATTTCCTGCGGCACATTGACCGCTGCAGGCTCCTGGTCCATCTTGTCGACGTCTCCGGCAGCGAGGGCCGCGATCCCGTCGAGGACTTCGAGGCCATCAACGCGGAGCTGCGCGAGTACAGCCCGGAGCTTGCCGAGCGGCCGCAGATCGTGGTCGCCAACAAGTGCGATCTGCTGGGCGGCGACCGCGAGAAGCTTGAACGCCTGCGGAAGCATGTAGAGGGACAGGGTTACAGCTTCTTTGAGATGAGCGCCGCGACGCACGAGGGAACGCGCGAGCTCGTGAAAGCCTGCGCGGCGCGGCTGGCCGAGCTGCCGCCCATCGCCAGCTACGAGGCCGACTACGTCCCGCCCGAGCCGAAGGTCGACACCTCCGGCGAGCTCACCATCGAGCACTTCGACGACATGTGGCTCGTTGAGGGGCCATGGCTCCAGCGCCTCGTGGCGACGGTCAACTTCTCCGACTACGAAAGCCGCATGTACTTTGACCGCATCCTGCGCGAAGCGGGCGTCTTTCAGCGGATGGAGGCCATGGGCGTGCGCGACGGCGACACCGTCAGCATGTACGACCTGATGTTCGAGTACAAAGAATGAGCACCCGGAACAGAAAGCGGCTTTGGAATACCCTGCTGGGCGTGCTGCTTGTATTGACGCTGTGCTTTATCTGGGGAAACTCGCTTTTGTCCCGTGAGAACTCGGCTGCGTTCAGCGGAAAAGTTGTCGAGCTGTTGACGCCGATCTTTTCGTCTCTAAGCATGGAGGGCCCCGATGAGCATGTGATCCGTAAGCTCGCCCATTTCACGGAGTATGCGATTCTCGGCCTGGAACTGGCTGCGCTGTTTTTCATCAATCGGGGCAGATCGCTCAAAAGCATCGGATACAGCGCGCTCTGCGCGCTGGCGGCGGCCTCGGCCGACGAGACTGGATTTCTCCGGCGCGCTCACGGGGATCCTGCTGCTGTGGCTTCTGACGCTCGGACAAAAAAAGAAAAGCGGACTGTCTTGAACGGCAGTCCGCTTTCGCTTGCGGGATCATTCAAAGGACAAAAAGCTCACGCAGGATGCCGCGCAGCTCGTCCGGGCTGACGCCGCCGACCGTTTTGCTCAGCGCCGCGTTGTTCTCCCAGCGGGGGACAAGCGCGTCGGCTTCAGCCTCCGTGAGCGTGAAATCGGGCCTCGGCGTGAGCGCCTGGATCAAAGCGGTCAAGGACTCCGGGTCGGTCCCGGAGCGCGAGAGCAGCGCGCGAAGCTCCGCGCCCATGCTGGCGTCCGCGTGACGCAGCAGGGCGGGGAGGAAGACCGCGCAGGCGAAGCCGTGCGGCAGACCGTGTTCTTCGGTCAGCCAGTAGCCGAGCTTGTGCGGGAAAACCGTGCCGGTCACGCTGATGGCCATGCCGCCGAGGATCGAGCCGTGATACAGGACCTCCCGCTCTTGAACGGAGGGGAGGCTTCCGCCGGCGACCGTCCGCAGCGGGGCGAGCAGCTGCGCGATCCCCTGAAGCGCAAAGGCGCGCGAGACGTCGGTGGCGGTGTTGCTCAGCAGGCTCTCCAAACAGTGGGCCAGGGCGTCGACGCCGGTCGAGGCCGTAACGGAGAGGGGAAGGGACTCGGTATAGCGGGGGTCCCCGAGGGAGAGCGCCGCATAGAAGTCCTCGCCGTGGAAGCTGTTCTTGCGTCCGCTCGGATCGGTGATGACCGCGACCGGCGTGACCTCGCTTCCGGTGCCGGCGGTCGTGCCGACCAGCACGACGGGCAGCGGGGCATTGGACCAGTTCTTCCGGTAAAGGCCCTGCGCATCGAGAGACGGATTCGCCGCGCTGACGGCGATGAGCTTGGCCGCGTCCAGAGCCGAGCCGCCGCCGATCCCGATGATGAACTCCGCGCCGAAATCAAGCGCAAGCCGTCCGCCCTCCACGCAGGAGAACACGGACGGATTCGGCCGGACGCCGTCAAAGATGCGGTACTGCACGCCCTGCGATCCGAGCGCCGCGGCGACGTCGTCCAGCGCGCCGCAGCGCTTCGCGCCGCTGCCGCCGGTGACGATCAGACAGCGCCGTCCGAAGGAGGCGAGACGCGCCGCGTTCTGCGCCACGACGCCGCGCCCGGTCAGCAGACGGACGGGAAGATAAAACTCCATGGAGACCACCTCGTCAGTATTTGTTGCGATAACACTATACCATGCGAAAGGCGAAATGCCAAGCAGGACAGATGCACTGTCTGCGGCAACTCTGGACAAATCGATAAAAACATACTATAATGCCCGTACCATAGACACAGGAGGCATGGTTTTGAATTTTATCTTTATTTCCCCCAATTTCCCGCGTACCAGCTCCTTCTTCTGCGACCGCCTGCACCGCAACGGCGTGAACGTGCTGGGGATCGGCGAGGCGCCCTACGACAGCCTCGAGAACGGGCTGAAGGAAGCGCTGACCGAGTATTACTATGTCGGTTCTCTGAAGGACTACGACGAGGTCTATCGCGCCGTGGCCTTCTTTACATTCAAATACGGCCGCGTCGACTGGCTGGAATCCATGAACGAGTTCTGGCTCGAACTGGACGCCAGGCTCCGCACGGATTTCAACATCGCCGTCGGCACCCGCAGCGACCGGATCGGGCCCATCAAGGAAAAATCCCTGATGAAGCAGGTGTTTTTGCAGGAGGGGATCCCGACCGCGCGCCAGCATATCGTCTCGACCCCGGACGCCGGACGGGCCTTCGTGCGGGAGGTCGGCTATCCCGTGATCGTCAAGCCGGACAACGGCGTCGGCGCCAACGACACCTGGAAGCTCAGCAATGACGCCGAGCTGGACGCGTTCTATGAGCGCCTTCCGCTGGTGCCCTATGTCATGGAGGAGTTCATCGAGGGCGATATCTGCTCCTACGACGCCGTTCTCAACTCGAAAGGGGAGCCGCTGTTTGAGTCGATGTCCGTCTATGCGCCGGTGATGGACTGCGTGCTGAACGATCTGGACATCTTCTACTACACGGCCCCCGAGCCCGCGCCCAAGCTGCGCGAGCTCGGCCGGAAGACCGCGAAGGCCTTCGGCGTGGACCGCCGCTTCATCCATCTCGAATTCTTCTGTCTGGCAAAGGGCCGCAAGGGTCTGGGCGAAAAGGGCGATTTTGTCGCGCTCGAGGTCAATATGAGACCCGCCGGCGGACGCGATCCCGATATGATGAATTACGCGCACTCGGTGGACGTCTACAAGATCTACGCGGATATGGTCACGACGGACAGACGCTGGGTCCCGGCCGCGGACAAGCAGTTTTACTGCGCCTATTCCGCGCGGAAGAACGGACATCACTACACCCATACCCACGAGGAGATCATGGCGGCGTACGGCGGAAGCATCGTCCGCATCGAGGAGATGCCGCCGATCGACTGGCCGCAGATGGGCCGGTATTTGTACATGGCGCGCTTCGAGACACTCCCGGAGGTCGAGGCGTTCTTCAGCTATGTCGTCGGCTGAACTTTCATAAGACAGGCTCCGCATGTTCGCCGAACTGCGGAGCCTGTTTCTGCCTATTGTCGGCACTGTCTGCCGCTGTTGTCGATAAAGCAGTCGCCTTGCAGCAGCAGCTCAGAGATCGGGACGATCCGGTATCCGTCGGCAAGCAGGGACTCCAGGATCCCCGGCAGAGCCTCCGGCGTGTTCTCCGCCGCGTTGTGAAAGAGCACGATGCTGCCCGGCTGCACGCGGTCAAGCACCCGCCGCTGGATCTCCTGCGGCGAGATCCCTTTCCAGTCCAGACTGTCCACGTCCCACTGGATCGCGGTCATGCCGAGGGAGCGGACGGTCTGGATCACATGGTCGTCATACTCGCCGTAGGGGCAGCGAAACAGGGTGGGACTGACCCCGGTCACAGCCTCGATCTTCTGGTTGCAGGCCGTGATGTCTTTCGTGATCTCCCCGCTGCTGAGGCGGGAGAAGTGCGCGTGGCTCGAGGAATGGTTCATCACCTCATGTCCGGCCTCGTGCAGGGCCTGTACCGACTCCGGGTATTTGTCGACCCAGTCCCCGACGACAAAGAAGGTCGTACGGACGCCGTAGCTTTCCAGAATGTCGATGAGCGTCTGGGTGTCCTCGTTTCCCCAGGCGGCGTCAAAGCTGATGGAGATGAGCTTGTCATCCCGCTGCACACTGTAGACCGGCAGATCCCGCTTCGAGGCCGCGACGCCGACCAGCATCGGCGTATTCACCGCCCACAGGATCAGGACGACCGCGGCGACAAATCCGACCGCGGATAAAACGCTCTTGTTCCGGCGAACAATCATTTTCCAATTCAATGCACATCCCTCCTCGGCACAAGCATATGCGGGGAGGGGGGAAAACTTGTGCGCGGCGCAGGAGCACAGGATGAAAACGCGGCTCCCGCTGCGCCGTTCCAGACTGTCGGCCCGGCATTTTCATGATTCCGGCGCTTCCGTTTCGGGGAAAAGTATGCTAAGATAAAGAAAAAAGGAGGGGACCAGAGATGAAAACACTGACGCTCGGCAAAACCGGCCTCGTCGTCACCAAGACCGCGATGGGGTGCCTGCCTTTGCAGCGCTGCGACAAAGACTACGCCGTGAAGCTGCTTCAGGCGGCCTATGAGGGCGGCATCCGCTACTACGACACCGCCAACGCCTACACCGACAGCGAGGAGAAGATCGGACTCGCGCTCGCGGACGTGCGCGGGGACATCGTGATCTCCACCAAAAGCGCCGCGCGGGACAAGGCGGGCGTGCTTGCGCATATCGAAAACAGCCTCAGAATGATGAAGACGGACTACATCGACCTTTTCCAGTTCCACCAGGTGCCGGAGGTCCCCGACGCGGACGATCCCGACGGGGCCTACGCGGGCGCGCTTGAGGCGAAGGAGCGCGGGTGGATCCGTCACATCGGCGTTACGACCCACCGCGTTCAGGTCGCGGAGGACTGCATCGCTTCCGGCCTTTTTGAGACCCTGCAATTCCCGTTCAGCTATATCTCCTCCGAGCGCGATCTCGCGCTGGCCGCCAAATGCAAGGAGGCCGACATGGGCTATATCGCCATGAAGGGACTGGCGGGCGGCATGCTGACCAATGTCCGCGCTTGCCACGCCTTCATGAACCTGTACGACAACGTGGTGCCCATCTGGGGCATTCAGCGTATGGAGGAGCTTGAGCAGTGGCTCGAAGCCGCGGAGGAGGACCCGCAGATGGACGCGGAGCTCGACGCCTTTATCCGGAAGGAGAGGCAGGAGCTCTCCGGCTCCTTCTGCCGGAGCTGCGGCTACTGCATGCCCTGCCCCGTGGGGATCGAAATCCGCAACTGCGCGCGCATGAACATGCTGCTGCGCCGCTCCCCCTGGCAGCAGTATATGAGCGAGGAGTGGCAGGCCAAGATGAACAAAATCGAGGACTGCATCGGCTGCCGGAGCTGCGCCTCCAAGTGCCCCTACCAGCTCGACACGCCGAACCTGCTCAAATACATGCTGAAGGACTACCGCGAGTTCTACGAAAGCCACAAGGATCTGCTTTGACCGACTGGATATGATAAGAGAGCCTCCCGCTTGCCGGATTGCTTCCGGTAAGCGGGAGGCTCTCTTTGCGCGACGCGCAAAACGCCGCGTCAAATGGCAAGGGTGTCCAGCTTTTCCGCCAGCGCGGCGATCTTCTCGACGCAGCGGGCAATGATTTGCCGGTCCGCTTCGGAAAGATCGTTTTTCTTGCGGACCCTGTGGATCATCCGCGCGTAGCTCACAAGCAGGGTTTTATCCGTCACGTCCCGGAGACGGGCTTCCTCCTCCGTGTCCAGATAGTGCGTCAGGAAAGAGCGGAAGAACTGCTGCGCGGTTTGATACGAAAACCCCATGAAATCCTTGACGTTGTCGGGGTCGAATTCTCCTATGACAAGGTAGAAGTAACAGAGGTCGCTGAGCTCCACGAAGGGATCGCCCACGGAAAGCCGATCCATATCGATGAGGAGCGGTTCGTTTCTTTGCAGGAACACGTTTCCCGTATGGAAATCCCCGTGGAGCAGCGTTCGGGAAGCGGGAATGGAGTCGATCAGCTCCGTGCACCGTGCGGCGAGCGCTTTGTTTTCAAGCGCGATCCCGCTGTCGATATAGCCCCGCAGTCTGTCCATTGCGTTCGGAAAGCCGTCGTCCTCCGAAACCGAAATGCCGTGGATCGTATGGGCAAGCTCCGCCATGATTCTCGCGCAGGCCTCCACGTTTGCGGGATGCCGCGCGATGCGCTTCGAGATCGTCTCCGAGTCCACCAGCTCGTACATGGCCCCGTAGCGTTTCCCGACAGAGACGATCCCGAAGGAGATCGCCGTGGGGATCCCCAGAATAAACGCCTTGCGGCTGAGCGCGATCTCCCGCTCGACATCGTGGTAGGTGTTCTGATCGTTGTAGACCTTGATGACCAGCTCGCTGTTATAGCGGTAGACTTCTCCCTTCGCGCCGTGTCCGATAAGCTTGCAGCCGTCGACGGAGACCTCCTTGTACTTTTTGTATTTGGCTTTTTCCGAGTCAAAGGTCCCCGGCCAGACCGAATTGATATGCTTGATGAGCTCCTTGAATGCGCCGGTCCTGTTGAGGGAGAGCTCCAGCTGCTCGGCGACGCTCCGAAAGTACCAGCAATACAGGGCGGGATCGCTCGGATCGAGCAGCTTCCAAACATCCTCGCCAAGCTCCGAGTATGCCCCGGCCAGAGCGCGGATGTTTGAGAGCATATCCGCGAGCCAGAGCATCTTGACCCCGATATCCTGGCTGTTTTTCAGCTGAAGCAGAGCTTCCTCCCTGCGCTGCTTCCAGGTGAGGCTGGGTTCTTTGCCCGAATGCAGATTGTTTAATCGGAAGGAGACCAGAGACGCCACTCTCTCTCCGAAGCGCCTTTCGATCTCCTCCAGCGTGCCGTCCGCATCCTCCACGATGTCGTGCAGGATACCGGCCGCGATGATCTCCTCGTCGTCCGTCATGGTGGAGAGGATCTGCGCCACTTCCATCGGATGCAGGATAAACGGGACGCCCTTCAGTCTGCGGACTCTCCCCTGATGCATGATGGCGGCATAGACGGTTGCTTCTTCTATTCTGTTCATCATATCGGCTTCCCTGCCTTTTCAGCTCGATTCAGCGTGTCCGGACGGCGGCAAAAGGGCCTTGGCCTCACAGATACTTGTCCAGTTCCTGCTCGCAGGCGGGGTATTTTTTGAGGCCGGAGATATCGACGATCTGCCCTTTGGAGACCACCATGCTGACGCTGCGCAAGGCCGTGAGATCCTCGAGCGGGTTGCCGACCGTGACGATCAGATCGGCGCATTTGCCCGGAGCGAGGGAGCCGGTCTCCCGGTCCAGCCCGACGATCTTCGCGTTGCCGAGCGTCGCGGTGTACAGGGCGAACGCATTGGAGACGCCGCAGTATTTATGAAAATAGTTGACTTCGCGCCACATGTCGTAGTGCGTGATATACGGGCAGCCGGTGTCGGTGCCGAGCCCGACGGGGACCCCCGCCTCCAGGCAGGCCTTCGCGCAGTCGATGATGCCGTCGAAGACGATCTGCCCGTTATACTGCTGCACCTCGGTCGCGCCGATCAGCTCCCGGTCAAAGAGGGCAAAGGGCAGGGCGGGGGAGAGCGTGGCCACGAGGGCCGCGCCGCGTTCCTTGAACAGACGGAGCATCTCCGCGTCGGGCTTTGCGCCGTGCTCGACCGTATCAACGCCGTTTTCGAGCGCGACCTTGACGCCCTCGGGACTCTCCGCGTGGGCCGCGACCTTCAGACCGAGGCGGTGCGCCTCGTCACAGGCGGCTTTGACAAGCTCCGGCGGCATCTTGAGCTCGCCGGGCTCGCCCCGTTTTTTCGCATCGAGAACGCCGCCGGTGATCATCAGCTTGATCAGGTCGGGCTTGTCCGCGGCGATGGTGCGGACAAAAGCCGCCGCCTCCTCCGGAGAGTGGGCCTCATAGGCAAGCGAGCCTGCCATATGTCCGCCGGGAACGGAGACCGCCATGTTCGCCGCAAGGATCCTCGGCCCGACCCGCTTTCCGGCGGCGATCTCGTCGCGCAAACGGCTGTCGATATTCTGCACACCGCCGACGGAGCGGATCGTCGTCACACCGCTGAGCAGCTGCGGCCTGACGTAGGAGGCGCACATGGTATAGCAGATCCGGCGCATCAGGGCGTTTGATGTGAGGATGCGCACCAGCTTTTTCGCGTCGGCCTGTTTTTTCTTCGGCTTGCCGGTAGCGGGAATGTGCGGCATCAGACAGGCGCCGTTCAGATCCACGACCTCATATCCGTCAGTGGATGCGCCGTCTGGACGGATATCCAGGATCCTGTCGCCCTCTACAAAAAGCGTATGCCCGGTGATGGGCGTCATATTCTCCTCACCGGTGAGGAGAAGGCCGTTTACGAACGCGAGTCTGTTGCTTTTCACGTCGGTGAACCTCCTTTTTCTTCCGCATAAGTCGGTCTATTGTGAATATTTTTTTATATTATAGCACAGTCGTGCCGCGTGTAAAAGCCCCGATGTGAAGAAGAATCAACCGTTTTTCAGTGGCGGCAGTTCTTCCGCATCCCCCCCCTCTGTCAATTATTTCGCGGACAAGCGACTGTTTTACTGGACATTCGCCTCTCCCGTGCGATATAATAAAAAATCATAATGGTTCTTTATGCGGGAGCTTATGGGACCCTGTTTAAGGACGGAGTGTTTGGAGTCCTGAAGATGCAGTTCATACCTGTCAAAATGGAGCTGAAACCCCGGATCGACGCGATCACGAAAAGCTGGGGGGAGGGCTCGTGTCAGCATTCCTTTGTGACCATGTATGCCCTTCAGGAAAAATACGGGGACAGCGTATGCATGGAGAACGGAATGCTGTACATCAGCAGGGATCATCTCTCCGACGGGCACTTCCGGACCTGCCTGATGCCCATGGGAGCCGGGAGCGTACCGGCTGCGGTCGAGCGTCTTCTCGAGGATACGCACGGCCGGGGAATGAAGCTGAAGCTATTCCCCGTGACGGAAAACGCCGCCGAGGTCCTGCGTCAGGCGTTTCCTGGCCGCTTTCGCATCACGCCCGACCGGGACTGGGCCGAGTATCTGTACAGCAGCCGGAAGCTCGTGGAGCTGAACGGGTCGGAGCTCGCCGGAAAGCGGCGCAGCATCCGCCTGTTCTACCGGGATCTCCCCGGAAAAGCGGAAGTCCTGCCGCTGACCCCGGAGATCACGGGGGAGGTGGAATGCTTCCATGAGCGCTGGCTCGTCGAAAACAAACTGACCCACGACGCGGCCGCTCTGGAGCGGGAGCTTCGCAGCGTTCGCCTGCTGCTCGGGCAGCAGCACGAGCTCGGCATCATGGGCTTCGTTGTGACCGTCGACGGTGTGATCCGGGGCTACTGCTTCGGTGCGCCCCTGTCGCATGAGGTCTTCGACGCGATCATCATGAAGGGAGACAGAGACATCCGTCATCTCTACGCCTTCATGTATCAGGAACTCGGAAAGCTCGGAAGCTGCTGCGAGTACATCAATTTTGAAGAGGACCTCGGCATCGCAGGACTGCGGGAATGCAAGCTTTCCTACCGCCCCGACCGGATGCTGAACAAGTTCTGCGCGGAGGAGCTGTAGCCTATGAACAAACTGGAAGCCAACATTTCTCTGCTGCTGATCACGTTTTTCGCTTCGATCCAATACGCATTTCTGGCCGGCGTTCCGGCGGAGGTCTCGCAGTTTTCTTTTCTCTGCGTCACCAACCTCTTGGGCTTTCTGATCATGCTGCTCTTTTTCTACCGGGAGCTTGCCCGCATCGACGGGCTTCAGGTGGGGCAGTCGCTGCTGCTGTCGGCGGAGCTCGTGTGCTTCAACGTCTTCCTGCTCGCCGGCTCCGCCGACGTCGGGGCGACGGTGAGCGCGAGCGTGCTGTCCGCCTATTTCGTGTTCGTTCCTATCCTTGGAAAACTGTTTTTCAAGGAGAAGCCGGACCGGCGCAGCTACCCCGGGATCGTGATCGTGCTCATCGGCCTGTTTCTGATGATGAACGCCGATGTCTCCGGCCTGCTGCGAAAGGGCGTGCTTTTCCTGCTGCTGGCGGATATCAGCTTTTCCTTCTACATCCTCACGCTGGGCCGCTTTTCCCACAACTCCAACCCGTCCGTGATCGCCATGGGGCAGATGTTCTTCTCCTTCCTGTTCTCCTGGGGGCTCTGGTCGGCCGAATGCAAGGCCAGGCAGGTCGGCATGAGCCTTCCGCTCGACCCGGCGTTCTGGGCCGGCGTCATCTACATCAGCTTCTTTATCCGCGGCCTTTACGGCGTCGTGCAGATCTATGCGCTGCGCTATGTCAGTCCGCTCAACACTTCCCTGATCTTCTCCAGCGAGGTCGTCATGACCATGATGATGTCTCCGGTGATGGCGGCGCTGTTCGGAATGCCCAGGGAGCTCATCACGCCCATGCGGGCTGTCGGCGCGCTGGTGATGGTCCTCGGGATTCTGGCGGCGGACGGCAGCATTTACGGACGGCTGAAAAGGAGGCGCGCGCATGCAAAAGCCTGATCGGGGAGCTCGGCTCTGCTTTGGCCTGACGACCCTTCTGTATCTGATTCTGGATCTTGCGGTCCAGTTGACCGGCTATCTCAGCTTCGGCCCGATCGTGGGACTGAAGAACTTTATCCCCGCCACGGCCGGCCTGTTTTTCGGATTGTATGCGGTCCTGGGCACCTGCGTCGGCTGCGTGATCGGCGCGCTGATCCTTTCGACTCCGTGGCAGTATGTCGCCGCCGAGTGTCTTGCCAATCTCATCGTGGGCGTCGGAATCTGGCTGCTCTGGTACCGGCTGCCCAAGGCTCACCGTCCCGCGTTTAAGACCGGCCGGGATCTGCTGCGCCTGCTGCTGCTGGTCCTGTCCCTTTCGGTCTGCGCCGCTCTGGCCGCGCTTCCTCTGATCGGTACGGACGGCGCTGTGCGGGTCTTCGCGGCCTATGCCTCTCAGAGCCTGATCGTCGGGCTTGTGGTCGATATCCTGCTGTCCAGCATTCTCTGCGTAAAGCCGATCTGCCCTCCCGGTCATGCCATACCGTACGACCTCTCGTTCTCGCTCACTTCTTCGCCGGAGTCGCTGATCGAAGTCAACGAGTCGATCGAAATGGCGGCGTTGCGCCATAAGATCGGCATGAAACGGGTCTTTGAACTGGAGAGCTGTCTCGAGGAGCTGAGCATCCGCGTTTTCAAGGCGCTGCCGGATGCGGAGATCGAGGGCTCCGTCCTCTTTTCGGATACGATATCGCTCCGGCTGAGCTATTGCGGCGGGGCGTATAACCCCTTCCACATCGGCCCGGAGGAGGACGAGCTCGACATCCTGAGTCTGAAGCTGCTCAGACATCGGGCGCTCCGCGCGGCTTATTATGACCACACCCATACGGACAGGGAGAACAATATCCATATAGTGTTATAATATGAAAAAAGAGGGAGATACTATGGACAGTGAGAAAAAAAGACGTCCGATCAGCGCGCAGGTCCAGCAGCTCGTTCTTACGATCGCCGTGGGCGCGCTGCTCCTGTCGGGCCTGATCGCCGTTTTCAGCATGCAGCGCATCAAGCATCTGAGCGAAGAGGCGCTGCTTACGCGGATGGAGCACACCCTTTCCGAGCGGGTCCAGAGCAAAGCGCTGCTTGCGGATTCGGAGCTTGGAAAGTACGCGGGTTATATCGAGGCTTTTGCCGAGTATCTCCACCAGCTCTACGTCGCGCCCGAGGAATACGTCGCGCATCCGGTCTTGCCGCCGGACAAAAACAACGGCGGCGTCTATACGCTGCAGCGGGCGCTCGCCTCGGAGAGCCTGTCGCTCGGTCGGGTGAAAACGGAGATCGACCTGCTGGGCAACGCCGAGCAGATCTTCCATCCGGTCATGATCGAGGAGCGCGGTCTGATCACGTCCATCTATCTGGAGACGGAGAGCGGCGTCATGATCGCCTACGATCAGAACGCCGATATCAGCGCGGCGGAGGACAACGGAGAGGTCTATGCGGATTTCCGCGACTCCGGCTGGTATCGTCTCGCCATGGAAAAGGAGAAGCCCTGCTTCACGGACGTGTATGAGGATTCCTTCGGCCGCGGTCTCACCATCAGCTGCGCCGCGCCTTTCTACGACGCCTCCGGCAAGCCCGCCGGCGTCGTGGCGATGGATATTCTGATCGCCGACCTCTACGACCGGGTGGTTGAGCTGGACCTCGGCGAAAACGCCTACGCCTTCCTCGTGGACAGCAAGGGCAATGCGATCGCGCCCGAGGCTGCGATCAACTCAATCCAGGACGATCCGGACATGGATCAGACGGTGCGCAGCCAGATCCTCAACCGCCGAACCGGCGTAGAAATGGCGCGGACCGGAACCTACTACGCCTTCACACCGATCACAAGCGTGGACTGGATGCTCTGCATCCATGTGCCGCAGGAGCTGATCCTGGCGCCGGTCAAGACCATGGATTCAAACGTCCTGACCCTGATTATGGTCTTTCTTGCCGTCGTGCTTGTCATCCTGCTCCTGGTCCTGTCCGCGGCGCGCAAGTTCTCCGCGAAGCTGACCGAGCCGCTTATTGAGCTCGGAAAAGACGTCGGCGTGATCAGCGGCGGCAATCTCGATTATCGCGCGGTGGTGCGAAACAACGACGAGATCGGCGATCTTGCCATCCGCTTCAACGAAATGGCCGATTCGCTGAAAAAATACATCAAGCACCTGACGACGGTCACGGCAAAGAACGAGCGCATCACCGCGGAGCTGACCCTGGCTACGCGTATTCAGGCCGATATGCTGCCGCACATTTTCCCGGCCTTCCCGGAGCGGAGCGATCTCGATCTGTTTGCCAGCATGACCCCGGCCAAGGAGGTCGGCGGCGACTTCTATGATTTCTTCTTCATTGACGACGACCACCTCTGCCTGGTGATCGCGGACGTCTCGGGCAAGGGCGTGCCGGCGGCGCTGTTTATGATGGTCTCCAAGATCGTCCTGCAGAGCAGCGCCATGCTCGGCATCTCTCCGGCGGAGATCCTGAAAAAAACCAACGACTCCCTCTGCGCCAACAACCAGGAGGAAATGTTCGTCACCGTCTGGGTGGGTATTCTCGAGATGTCCACCGGAAAGCTCACAGCGTCCAATGCGGGACATGAATACCCGGTCATTCGGCATGCCGACGGCAAGTTTGAGCTTTTCAAAGACAAGCACGGCTTTGTTATCGGCGGCATGGAGGGCGTGCGCTACAAGAATTACAGCGTGCAGCTGGAGCCCGGCGCGAAGCTGTTCGTCTATACGGACGGCGTCCCGGAGGCCACCGACGCCGATAATCAGCTGTTCGGGACAGATCGGCTGGTCGAGGCGCTCAATCATGACCCCGAGGCTTCGCCGGAGAAGCTGCTGAAAAATGTCCGCAAAGCCGTGGACAACTTCGTAAAGGACGCCGAACAGTTCGACGACCTGACGATGCTCTGTGTCGAGTATAAGGGAAAGGACGAGCCGGAGGATGAGAATTGAACTGAAGGACCGCATCGGTTCCGACCGACAGGGCGCGGCTTTCTCCTTCATCCGGGCACATGAGCAGGAGA
>CADCLH010000060.1 GCA_902802215.1 Oscillospiraceae bacterium | reverse complement strand
CGGGGAAGCACTTTTTTGCCCACTTCTCACCCGGCACGCCGGCGACCATCCACTGGTGCCTGCCCTCGATCGCATTCCGAAAGGGTTTGAGGATTCGCCTGCGGTCCCGGGTCACGGCCGAGAGCTTTTCGGAGTCGATCCCGGCCATCGCGTCGGGGTCTTCCGACTCCAGAAAGATCCTGCACGGCAGGTCCTCGGTCATTTGTCTGGCCTTCTCCTCCTCCCAGGGGAGGACCCTGGCAAGCTCCTCCTGCTGCGCGTACAGGAAGTCGAGCCTCGTCTTCGCGTCCGACTCCCAGTTGACGTTGACCCGTCTCGCCCCCGCCCGATAGCAGGCCTCGATCACCAGCGCCGCGAAGGCGTGCTGCTCCACCGAGGCCGTGAGCAGGACGACCTGCCCGGGCTGTACATTCGCGCCGGTCCTTACGATCAGCTCGGCGTATTTTTTCAGTACTGTTTCATTCGGCATGGATTGCATCGCTCCTTTTCCGGAGCATCATACACCACTTTCCCCGCAAACGCAAGGCGGCTTGTTGACACGGCCGCAACACCGCTGATATACTGGACATATCAGGAAAAAAGCATGTCGGGGAACGGAGGCTTCTCATGGGCGAGGCGTTCATTCAATTTGAGCATGTGAAAAAGATTTACCGCTCAGGCGAGGTCGAGGTCGCCGCGCTGCGGGACGTGAGCTTCACCGTCGAAAAGGGGGAGCTCTGTGTCATCGTGGGCGAATCCGGCGCCGGAAAGACCACGCTGCTGAACATCCTCGGCGGCATGGACTCCCTCACCGAGGGGAAGATCCTCGTTGACGGCGAGGATATCTCGGCCTACGACAAGCGCCGTCTGACCGCCTTTCGCCGCTCCGAGGTCGGCTTTGTCTTTCAGTTTTACAATCTGATCCCCAACCTGACCGCGCTGGAAAACGTGGAGATCGCGGCCAAGCTCTGCCGGGACGCGCTCGACGCCGCTTCTGTGCTGGACGAGGTCGGGCTGCACGACAGAGCCAGAAACTTCCCCGCCCAGCTCTCCGGCGGCGAGCAGCAGCGCGTGGCCATTGCCCGCGCCCTCGCCAAGAACCCGAAGCTGCTGCTCTGCGACGAGCCGACCGGCGCGCTGGACTATATGACGGGCAAGTCCATTTTGAAGCTTCTTCAGGACAGCTGCCGCAAGAGCGGGACGACGGTTATCATCATCACGCACAACAAGGCGCTGTGCGCCATGGCGGACCGGGTCATCCGGGTCAAGAGCGGGACCATCGTCTCCGAGGAGCTCAACGCCCATCCCACTCCCGTCGAAGAGATCGAGTGGTGAACGCATGAACCGCTGTACGTGGAAGCTGCTGCTGCGCAGCATCGGGCGAAGTCTGGGCCGGTATCTGGCGATCCTGGCGATCGTCGCGCTGGGCGTCGGCTTTTTTGCGGGGCTCAAAAGCTCCTATCCCGCCATGCTGCAAACGGCCGGGGAATACTGGGACAGACAGGCGTTTTCCGACTTCACGCTGCTGTCCTCGCTGGGCTTTACCGACGAGGATGTGACGGCGCTCTCCGGACGCTGGGACAACTGCCGCGCCGCCGAGGGCGGGTACTTTGCGGACGCCTGGTTCTCTCTCGACGGCATGCGCGATGTCTACCATGTCATGAGCCTGCCGCAGAAGGTCGATCTCCCCGCGCTGACGCTGGGGAAACTGCCGGAGAAAGCGGGCGAATGTCTGGTCGACTCGCACGCCTTTACCGCGGAAGCTCTCGGCAAAACGCTTGTGCTCGAGTCCGACAACGACGAGGACACCCTGTCCCTGCTTCCCGGCGGCCGCTACACCATCGTGGGCCTTGCCAAGTCCCCCCGCTATATCAGCGAGCAGCGGGGCGACACGACCCTCGGCTCCGGGCAGATCGGGGGCTTTGTGTTCGTCCCCGCGGACGATTTTGATTCCGAGGCGTACCATGAGCTCCGTCTCAGCTTTCGCATGCCCGGGGCGCTGTATTCGGATGAATACGTCGCCGCGCGCGACCGTCTGGAGGAGGAGGTCAAGAGCGCGCTTCAGGAGCGCGGGAATCTGCGCCGGCGCAAGCTGCGCGCCGAGGCCGACGAGGAGCTGGCCGACGCGCGACAGGAGCTGGACGACGGCTGGCAGGAATACCGGGAGAAAAAGGCCGAGGCAGAAGAGGAGCTGGCCGACGCCTTGAAAAAGCTGGATGACGCCGAGGCGGAGCTTGGCGCCAGACAGCAGGAAGTGATCGACGGCCGCCGGGAGCTGGAAGCGGCCATGCGGGAGCTCCCCGCTCACCGCGCCGAGATCGCCTCTCAGCGCGCAGCCCTTGAGCAGGAGGCGGCGAAGCTCTCCGCCGGGGAACAGCAGCTTGCGGCGGCGAAGGAGGCTGCACTTGCGCCGCTGCGTGCGGCCATCGCCCAAGCCGAAGCGACCGGGGATGCGGAGACGCTTGCCGTGCTGCAAGGCCAGCTTGCGGCTGGTGAGCAGCAGTTTGCACCCCAGGAGGCGGAGCTTGCCAACGCACGCGCGCAGCTTGCGGCCGGGCGTGCGGCGCTCGATGCGGGAGAAGCGGAGTTGAACGGCTTCGAGGCCAATTATCCCTATCTGGTTCAGGAGCTGGACTACGCCTCCGGCCGGATCGGAGACGGCTGGTATGAGCTCACCGAGGCCCGCTACGAGTATGACGACAAAAAGGCCGAGGCGGAGAAAAAGCTCGCCGACGCGGAGCAGGAGCTTCTCGACGGCGAGGAGGAGTACGCCGACGCGGCAAAGGACGCGGAGGAGGCGCTCAAGCTCGACCTCTATACCCTGGACCGCGAGAGCAACGCGGGCTATGTCAGCTTTGAGAGCGACACGCGCATCATCGACGCGCTGGCCAACGTGTTTCCGATCTTCTTTGTGCTGGTCGCGGGACTGGTCTGCATCACGACCATGACCCGCATGGTCACCGAGGAGCGCACGCAGATCGGCACGATGAAGTCCCTCGGCTATTCCGCGGCCGCGATCATGAGCAAGTATCTGCTCTATTCCGGCTCGGCGGCTCTGATCGGCTGTGTTCTCGGCTATTTTGTCGGCAGCGCCGTGATCCCCTGGATCGTCTGGACCGCCTACGGCATCATCTACGATTACAGCGCGCTGCGCTATTTCTTCAGCTTCTCTCTGATCCTGCGCACGCTGGCGGTCTCCGTGCTCGGCACGATCCTGGTCACCTGGCTTGCCTGCCGCCGTCAGCTCCGCGAAAAACCGGCCGAGCTCATCCGCCCGAAGGCGCCGAAGCCGGGGCGGCGTATCCTGCTGGAACACCTCGGCCCGCTCTGGCGGGCGCTCCCCTTTCTGCATAAGGTCAGCCTGCGCAACGCCTTTCGCTATCCCCTGCGCGTTGCGATGATGCTGCTCGGCTCCCTGTATGATCTCTCCGTCAATCTCGACGTCGACTCCTTCGCCGACGACGCCGCGGCGGAAAAGCTGTGGCGGGAGGATGCCGCATACAGCGCCATGACCTGGCAGGAGCCCGTCACGCTCCGTTTCGGAAGCCGCGAAAAATCCACGCACGCGGTCGCCTGCGCCCCCGGGGCGCTGGACGGTCTGATCCGGCTGTTTGACGCGAACGGGACTATCCCCTTCCCCGACGAGGGCGAGGCCGTGATCACGGAAAAGCTCTCGGATCTCCTGGACGTTCAGGTCGGGGATACGCTTCAAACGGAGCTCGATTCCGGGGAAGTGCTGACGCTGCGGGTCAGCGGGATCTGCAAGAACTACCTGCGTCATTTCATCTATTTCAACGACGCCTCTCTCCCGGGGCTGCGCCATAACACCGCGCTGCTGCGTCTGCGCGCGGATGCCGACCCCAGCCGTTATGCGGCGCGGCTGCGCGGCGAGGACGGCGTGAGCTATGTGTCCCTGACCGCGCAGGAGCGCGCGATCTTTGAGCAGTCCATGGAGAGCCTCGATCTCTTCATCCTGCTGCTGATCCTCTGCTCCGGGGCGCTGGCCTGCATCACGCTCTTCAACCTGACCAACATCAACATCATGGAGCGCACGCGCGAGATCGCGACGGTCAAGGTCCTCGGCTTCTTCCTGCCGGAGACGGCCTCCTATGTCCTGCGTGAAAACCGGCTGCTCGCCCTGCTCGGCGCGCTGCTCGGCCTCCTGCTCGGCAAGGGTCTGCACCGGATCGTGATCGAATCCATCGTCGTGGACAACATGACCTACGAGCTGCGCATCCTGCCGGTCAGCTACCTGCTCTCTCTCGGCATCACGCTGGCCTTCACGCTGCTCACCAACGCCGTGATGCGCCGAAAGCTCGACCGCATCCCCATGGCCGAATCGCTCAAATCGGTAGAATGAAAGGCTCCGGACCGATCTGGTCCGGAGCCTTTCATTCTCAGGGGAAAGGCGGCGGTTTTCACCGTTTTCCGGGCGATCCCGGCGCCGCCGGAGGCTGGTGCTATGCTGCGCGGAGGTATTCCGTCTGATCGGTGAAGTGTCCGTCCTCATCCAGCTGCGGCACGTTCACCGGGAGCTTGCCCGGGAAGACGCCGTCCCTGCTCAGGATCTGCATCAGCGCCGCGGGCAGATTGACGCCGTAGCTCGTGGGCGCTCCCTCTGCGGTCCTGGGGTCCGAGGTCATTCCCTTTGCGAACCAGGTCAGCACGACGGCGTCCGCCTTGTCGTAGCGGCTTGCGTCATAGGGCAGCTGCGCGCTCACGATCGTCACATCGCCGCCCGCCTCGTGGACCGCGTCGATCAGCTTGTCCACCAAAAGCGAATATGCGCCGTCCTTTGTCCAGGGGTCGATCTCATTCATCCCGTAGGTCGCGGAAACCACGATCAGATGTTTGACATCGTCCAGCTCCGCCTTGGAGAAGCCGGAATAGGACACGGCCCGGATACTCGCCGACCGGGAGAGCTTTCCCTCGCTCTGGAGCGTCTCGGCGGCGTAAACGGCGCTCTGCACCTCGCTGTCATAGGGGACGAGGATCAGCGTTTTCTCTTTGCCGATCCGCAGCGGAAGAAGGCCTTTTGCGTTCTTCACCAGCGTCACGGCGCGCGCGGCGAGCTCCGCCTCGATCCGGTGATGCTCGGCTGAACCGACCGTCTCCAGCGCGTTTTTGACGCGCGATTCGAGATCGCCGCTGTCATAGGGCTCCAGCAGGCCGTGCTTTTCCTTGAGGCGCAGGATGCGCAGAACGGAGTCGTCGACCTTCTCAACGGGGATCTTTCCCTTATCGACCAGCTCGGCGACGTCGTGGATATACTGCTCCAGCGCCGCAAGCCCCTTGGGCGTTCTCGTATCGACCGGCATCAGGAGGATATTGACGCCGGCGTCGATGGCGGTCTGGGCGGCCACGAGCGGATCGAAATGCTTTGCGATCGCGTCCATCTGCATCGAGTCGCTGGTTATGACGCCGTCGAAGCCCATCTCGCCGCGGAGCAGATCGGTCAGGATCGTTTTGGAGAGCGTGGCGGGCAGACTGATCTTCTCCCCGGTCTTGACGGAGACCGCGGTTTTTTTCTCGATGAGCGGGAATTGAATATGGGCCGTCATGACGACCTCGGCGCCCGCGTCGATGCACGTCTGAAACGGAACCAGCTCAAAGTCTCTCAGCTCGTCCAGGCTCTTTTCCACGCGCGGCAGACCCGTATGGCTGTCCGTCGCGGTATCGCCGTGGCCGGGGAAATGCTTGACGGCCGAAACCGTACCGGTCTCCTGAAGGCCCTGCATCATCGCAACGCCCATCCCGGCGACGAGTTCGGGATCATCCGAGAACGAGCGCAGGCCGATGATCGGGTTGGCCGGATTGCTGTTCACATCCAAGACCGGCGCCGTGTCATAGTTCAATCCGATGGCTTTGAGCTCTTCCCCGATCAGTCTCCCGGCCTGCTCCGCGGCGGCGGGATCGCCCGTCGCGCCGATGGCCATGTTGCCCGGCATCTGCACGCCGTGCCCGATGCGCACGACCGCGCCGCCCTCCTGATCGATGGCGGTCAGCAGCTGCGGACGCCCGGCCTGCGAGGCGTTGGCCGTCTGCATGGCGTCCACGAGGCGGACCGCCTTTTCCGTGTCGGCCATATTGTAGGAGAAGAAGATGACGCCCGCGAAACCGTGCCGTTTCAGGATCGCCTCGATCTCCGGGCGCATCTCGGTCAGGTCATGCCTCTGGCCTTTTTCATCCGTGTAATACTTGAACTCCGGCATCAGCATCTGGGCGACCTTCTCTTCCGTGGTCATCCCCGCGAGGATCTGCTCCGGGGTCCTCGCGGACGCGCTCTCCTCGGCGTATCCGCTGCCGCCAAATGCGGTGAATAGCAGTACTGCTGACAGCAGCGCTGCCGCAAGCCGTTTTGTTTTCATTTCGCTTTGATTCTTTCCCGTCCAATTCTGTTTCGGAGACTCCGGACTATTTCACGTTTCCGCAGTACTTGCAGCGCCACGTCCTGCCCGGAACGCCCGTATAGACATGCGCGCCCGTAGGACTCTTGTAGCACTCCTTCGCCGCCGTGGGGGCCGGGACGGAGCCGCTGCCCGCTCCGCTCCCGCCGGCTTGCTTCGTCTTTGCTTCGATCTTCGGTTTATCTGCTTTTCTGACGACCGCGTCCTTTTTCTCAACGAGCCCCTCGCCGACCAGTCTGTTCAGTCTGTCGAAGGCCTCCGCGTGTCCCTGCTCGGCCGACAGCCGGTAGTATTCCGCGGCTTTTTCATAGGACTGCTCCACGCCGTTTCCGTTCTCGTACAGACCGCCGAGACTCGTCAACGCTTCCGCGAGACCCTGCTCCGCCGCAAGCCGATAGTATTCCAGCGCCTTTTCAAAGGACTGGTCCACGCCTTCTCCTCTGGCATACAGATCGCCGAGGCTGGCCTGCGCCTCCGCCGAACCCTGCTGCGCCGCGTGAAGCCAGTATTCCAACGCTTTTTCATAGGATTGTTCCACGCCGTCCCCGTAATAATACAGGGAACCGATGGCCTTCCAGGCTTTCACATAGCCCTTATCCGCAGACAGCTGATAGTATTTCAGGGCTTTTTCATAGTCCCTCATGTCGATCGCCACGCCGCCGGCCTCCCAGAGCTTCTCCGCGGACATGGAGAGCGTATCGTCCGCCTCCTCTGGTTTTACGGGAGCTTTGCCGCCGCAGGCGGAAAAGCACAGGCAGATACAGATCATCCAGACAAGTCGTACGGTTTTCCTCACAGCGTCTCATCCTCCCGTCTCAGCATTCGGCATACAGCGGATTCCCGCGTTTTTCTCTCAATCCTCCCGGACCGTAAACCTCGCGATCAGCAGCTCCTTCTGCATCCGCAGCTCCGTCTCGGCGTCTGTCTCATCGTTCTGATAGATCAGCCCCGTCGCGTAGCGCGTGACGATGGCCAGCATCAGATGAAGCGTCATAGAAAACAGCTGTTTTTCCGGGATATCCGTGCGAAGCGTGCCGTCCTGCAGCCCCTTGTCATAGATTTTCCCGAAGCGCGCCTCCAGACCGCGGATCATGTCGATATACGGCACTCTCTCCTCCTCGGAGACCGTTTCGCTCAGCAGATAGGTATTAAAAAACTGGTTGAAGCGCAGCAGATTTTTATGGTTGTAGTACAGGTCAAGAAACGATTCCAGATAGAAATCGAACATCTCCGCCGCCGTCCGGTCCGGTTTCCCGGACTCGGTCGCTTTTCTGGCATTCTCCTTTGTGTACTCGTTCCAGGCCCAGGTGCTGATCGCCACCACAAGCGTGGGTTTCGTGTTATAGTATCGATAGAGCGAAGAGACCGCGACCCCGGCCGCCTTCGCCACATCGCTCATCGTCACTTTTTCAATGGAGTTTTCAGCGAAGATACGAAATCCGTTTTCAAGGATTCTCTGATTCTTCGCCGCCATCTCGATCGCGTCTTTTTCCAGGTTTCTTCCCATGATGACCCTCCTGCGGCCTAATAAATGTAGGTTTTATACTATTGTAGATATTCTACATCATTTATTGATAATCGTCAAGGCGAAAAACCGAAGGTATACAACGCGAAACAGCAATCCGGTCCCTTGGCCGGATTGCTGTTTTCTCAATATTTATATGGTGGGATTCTCCTCGCAAGCGCTTCCGCTTTCACGGCCAGTCCTTCAGCAGCCTCTCCGCGAGACCGCCGGGGCGCACGACGCGGCGCGCCTCGTCGATCGGGAACCAGCGCCAGCTGTCGACCTCCCGGTTCGGCGTCGGCTCGGTCTCCTCGACGGTCACCGAATAATTCAGCATCAGCGTCTCCGAGGGTTCGTAGTAATGGCTGTTCAAATACCGCAGGTCGAGCGCTTCCATCCCCAGCTCCTCCATCAGCTCCCGCCTGACGGCGTGCTCAGCGTTCTCTCCCTTGTCCACGTATCCCGCGGGGAGGATGTAGTGCGGCTTTCCGTACTGGGTAATCAGCAGGATGCGCGTTTTTTCCGGATTCAGCGTCAGCATGCTCACCGCCGTGCTGAACACCGGAAAGCGGAAGTCTCCGCAGCTCTCGCAGTAGGGGATCATCCCCTCCCCCGGAAGCTCCCGCAGCGTCAGCCGTGCGCCGCAGCGCATGCAGCAGTTCATCTCCATACTCTCACCCTCCGCAAATCCGTTTGCACCTGCTTTTTATTCAGTAAAGCACATTCCGCGCCCGAGCGCAAGCATCTTTCTCCCGCGTCCGGTGCTTGACCTGGCCCGTCCGGCGTGCTATAGTCTCTTCACAGAGAGAAACAGGAAAGGCGGATCACAAGCATGTTTGACAAACGGGTGGATCTATTTAAAAAGCGTGACAAAGAGACCTGGCTTCAGATCAGAAAGACCTTCAAGGACGCGGGCTTCAAAGCCTTTCGCTCGGGGCACTATCTACAGGAGACCGTGATGGGCGGCGGCTGCGGAGCCAAGCTCGACCCCCGCGACTTCGGCGGACACGGCCGCATCGACCGGGAGATCTACTGGGTCGACGTCCGGGAGAAGGACGAGGAACAGGCCCGCGACATCCTGCGCCGGAACGGGATCGTCCCCGTTGTGGAGGAGAACGTCCTGCTCGACGCGGCGCTGCGAAAGAAGCCGAAAGAAGATTTTATGGAATGACGGAAAGCCCGCGGTGATTTCACCGCGGGCTTTACCAGTTCCTGCTAAATGCTTTTAAAATTTATTACAGATATTTAAATTTATCTATTGATTTTTTTGTGTCAATGTACTAATATTGCGAGTGGGGGATATGAATAAACTATGAACCCCCAGAAAAACATATTGGGAGGAAAAATCAATGGTTAGCTTTTTCCTGTGTCTGGCGATTCTGATCTGCGGTTACCTCTTCTATGGCAAATTCGTAGACGGAGTCTTCAGTCCCGATGACCGGGACACCCCGGCTGTCGCGATTAACGACGGCGTCGACTATGTCGTGCTGCCGCAGTGGAAGCTGTTCATGATCCAGCTTCTGAACATTGCCGGTCTGGGCCCCATCTTCGGTGCCATCAGCGGCGCCATGTGGGGACCTGTGGTCTACCTGTGGATCACCTTCGGTACTGTCTTTGCCGGTGCTGTGCACGACTACTTCGCCGGCATGCTGTCCGAGCGTAACAACGGCGCCTCCATTTCCGAGGTCACCGGCATTTACCTCGGCCAGACGATGAAGAACGTCATGCGTGTCTTCGCTGTCATCCTGCTGGTCATGGTCGGCACTGTGTTCGCCGTCGGCCCTGCCGGCCTGCTTGTCAAGCTGATCGGCACCAGCGGCGCCACCGGCATTCTGGTCAACAAGATCTTCTGGCTGGCCATCATCATGATCTACTACTTCATCGCGACCTTCATTTCCGTCGACAAGGTCATCGGCAAGATCTACCCCGTGTTCGGCATCTGCCTGATCGTCATGGCCATCGGCGTCTGCTTCGGCACCCTGACCAGCGGCAAGCCCATGCCCGAGATCTTCTCCAACTTCTCCAACCAGCATCCTGACGGGACCCCGATCTGGTCCTTCATGTTCATCACCGTCGCCTGCGGCGCTATCTCTGGCTTCCATGCCACCCAGTCTCCTCTGATGGCCCGCTGCCTGAAGAGCGAGCGTCAGGGCCACTTCGTGTTCTACGGCGCCATGGTCGCTGAGGGCATCATCGCCTTGGTCTGGGCCTCCGCTGCGTGCACGCTGCTCGGCGGCGCCACCATCAAGGAGCTCGGCGGCGGCGGTGCCGGCACGGTCTTCGAGATCAGCACCATGACCATGAAGGGCATCGGTATGGTCCTCGCGATCCTCGGCGTTATCGCCTGCCCCATCACCTCCGGTGATACGGCCTTCCGTTCCGCTCGTCTGACCATCGCCGACTGGTTCAAGATCGACCAGGGCAAGTGGCAGAACCGTCTGGCTCTCTGCGTTCCCGTCCTGGGCGTCGGCGCCATCCTCGGCTTCGGCAACGCCCTCGGCAAGATCGACTACAACGTGATCTGGCGTTACTTCTCCTGGTCCAACCAGACCCTCGCCATGATCGTTCTGTGGGCCGGCGCCATGTTCCTGTTCCAGAACAAGCGCAACTTCTGGATCTGCGCGGTTCCCGCCACCTTCATGAGCGCTGTTTCCTGCACCTACTTCTTCATGGCCGGCGAGTGCCTTGGCCTCATCCCCTTCTTCAAGAACAACAAGGCTGTCGGCTATCCTGTCGGCATCATCTTCGCCGCCGCCTGCCTGGCCCTGTTCCTGAGCAAGACCAAGAAGGCTGCTCAGCAGGCCTCCAAGGTCGCGTAAGCGATCGCATCGCAACCATCCATGACAAACACGAAGGGCAGGAGAGAATTCTCCTGCCCTTCGCTCAGGTATCAGGAGGATCACCATGATTTTTGCCCCCTCCCCCATCGGCAAGAAAACGCTGGATGAGGAAAAACTGAAAACCGACAAACAAGGCTGCCGCAAGTTCGGCCCCTGCGGGGTCGGCAAGGAGGCCCTGTATCTGGGCGGGCGCTTTATCGACCGCCGCTATTACATCCCCTGGAAGGAAGTCAAGCGCGTTTTCAAGCGGGTCGCCATGAGCGCGGGCGGCTTTTCCGGCAAGGGCCTGTTTGGTTCGATGGCCTTTCTCGTCGTGCAGTTCGGCGGCGAGGAGAAGGAATGCCCCTTCAAATTCGAGGCCGACGTCGACCGTCTGCTCGCCTGCGTGGAGCAGGAGCACCCCGATATCCCGACGCACAGCGTCAAGGCGCAGAACAAGCTCGCCAAAGCGGAGGCCGCCGAGGAGGCGCGCTTCCTCAAGGAGCTCTCTCCCGAAGCTTCCGCCGCGGTGGAAACCCTCAAGGCCGACAAGGATTTTCTCGAGATCCGACCCTCTCTCTGCGCTTCTCTGACCGACATGGCAAAGCTCAAGCGCGTTGCGGACAACATTTCCCCCACCTACCGTGCCGTCGGCACCATCGTCGGCGTGATCGGCATCGCGGCTGTCCTCTACGGTCTGTACGGGGTGTTCACGCATTCTCCGATCGCGCTCTACCTGCTCATCGGCGGCGGCGCGGCCTTCTTTACGGTCATGTCCAGCAACATCTTCCCGAGCAAATACAACAGCAAAAAGCGGGCGCAGGCACAGTGGATGGACGCTGTGGAGGCCATGCGCGGCTATCTCAAGGGCCGCCCCTCCTTCTCGATCCCGGCCCAGTACGCGCATCCCATCGTACTCACGCGCATGATCCGCGTGCTGCGCGAGGGCCGCGCCCAGAGCGTTACGGAAGCTCTGGAGGTCGTGAAGCAGGACCTGCGCGCGCTCAATTCCTCCGTCACCGTCTCCCAGAAGGAGCATGACGAGGTCGTCGCGGTCAAGCCGCTGTTTCTGGTCTGCGATTACCGCGATGAAATCTGAAGAACAAGGATTGAATTATGAACGATCTGTTTACGTTTCTGCAAAGTGAGGGGATCGACCCCGGTCTGCTGGAGGGCGTGCGCGCCTTCCGCGAGAAATACCCGACCGAGGCGGAGAACGCCGCCCGCGTCCCCGATCCCGAATACTATTACTACGGAAAAAAGACCTGGGAGCTCGCACTTGCCTCGATCCTGGCGGGGAAAAACCTGCTTCTCGCCGGTCCCAAGGCGACGGGCAAGAACGTGCTGAGCGAGAACCTCGGCGCTCTGTTCGGCCGCCCGGTCTGGAACGTCTCTTTCCACATCAACACCGATGCCAGCTATCTTGTCGGCACCGACACCTATGACGGCAACCGCGTCTCCTTCCGCCCCGGCCCGATCTGGCTGTGCGCCGAGAAGGGCGGCTTCGGCATCCTCGACGAGATCAACATGGCCAAGAACGAGGCCCTGGCTGTTCTGCACGCGGCGCTGGACTTTCGCCGCAGCCTCGACGTTCCCGGCTACGAGAAGATCGACCTGCGCCCCGAGACCCGCTTTATCGCGACAATGAACTACGGCTATGCCGGGACCCGCGATCTCAACGAGGCGCTGACCAGCCGCTTTGCGGTGCTCGACATGCCGGTCATTTCCGAGGAAAACCTGCAAAAGCTGATCTCCCGCCGCTATCCCGCCATCCGCCCCAAGATCCGCGACCAGCTCGTCAAGCTCTACGGCGAGCTTGAGCGCAAGGCGGAGAGCGCGGAGATCTCCGATTCCGCTCTCGACCTGCGCGGCCTGCTCGACGCGATCGCGCTGATGGATCAGGGCCTCGTCTCGGGCGACGCGCTCGGCATGTGCATCGTCAACAAGAGCTTCGACGCCTATGAGCGCGGCCTGATTCGCGACGTGATCGCCGCCCGCATCCCGGCCGACATGAGACGTCAGGACGTCTTTGAGGCATGATCAAGAAGCAGTACTCGGGCAGCGCGCGCCGGGCCCGGAACATCATCTGGAACGCCGCCGGGCGTTACGATTTCGAGCCGCTTTTCATGGCCTTCTTTCCCAACGGCACGCCGGACCACTACTTCAACATGGTGGCGGGCCTTGTGCAGAAGTGGCTGGACATGCCCAGGCTCTGGGACTTTTTCCTGAGCTACGGAGGCTCGCACCGCGCCGACGAGTTTGACGACTATCTCTGGCTGGGGCTGGAAAACTGCGTCTATGAAAAGGAGCTGCCAGAGCGCCCGATCCTGACGCAGCTTCGCAAGGAGCGCGCCGAGCGCTTTTATCAGGAGCAGCAGACGTTGTCCCGCCAGCAGATGGAGTTTCAGAGCATGCCCGTCTACAACCAGCAGGAATACCGCTGGGCGACGGTCAGCGGCAGACGTCCTCCCCTGCTCTCCCCGCGCGAAAAGCGCATTGCGGAAGCGCTTCTGTTTTCCGGCGAGCTGGATACCGACGGCGTGATCAACGCCATGCGGGATTTTCTGAACCGCTTCTTCCGGTATACTCCGGGCGAAGCCGAAGAAAAGCGGCCCAGACCGACTGCGTTCTGGCGTCTGGGGGCTCGGCCGTCATGTCGGTCCCACCGAGGAGGACGCCGCCTATATCCGGGCCGTATTCGGCCGGAGCATCCTGTCCGAGCAGGAAAACCGCATCCTTGAGAACGAGCTGTGCGTCGGCGTCGACGAGGACTGCCGCCTCTGGGTCACCCGCGGGGAGCCGTGTGAGACCGACGACAGGGACGCGCTCGAGGTCCGCGAGAGCGCCGAACGGCAGAGGGCCCGAAACGAGGCCTATCAGGGCGAGCACGCCGCCATGGTACAGAGCGCGGTCCGCGCCCTCTCCACCCGGATCGAAACCATTTTCTCCTCCTATTTCAAACACCTGCCGGAGCCTGCGCGCGCCGGTCGGATCTGCCCGGAAAAGGCCTACCGTCTCCCGATCCTCGACGACGGGCGCGTCTTTCTCAAGGACGGCGAGGAGACGGAGCCGGAGATCTGTGTCGATCTGCTGCTGGATGCGTCGCAGTCGCGCATGCACTCGCAGGAGGTCCTG
>CADCLH010000059.1:2377-12531 GCA_902802215.1 Oscillospiraceae bacterium | reverse complement strand
CTGCGGCTTTTTGCCCGGGACGGCTACGAGGCGGTGAGCGTCGAGAGCATCGCGGCGGCCGTCGGGATCAGGGCGCCGTCCCTGTACAAGCACTACCGGAGCAAGCGGGACGTCTTCGACTCCATCCTGCGGGAGATGGAGCGGCGGGACGCGGAGAACGCGGAGCGCTTTTCGCTCCCGACGCAGACGAGGGTGGCCGCCCCCGGGACCTACGAGGGGGTCTCTGCGGAGGCCGTCACGGCGTTTGGCGAGCAGATGTTCCGCTACTGGACGCAGGACGAATTCGCCGCGGCCTTCCGCCGGATGCTGACGGTGGAGCAGTACCGCAGCGGAGAGATGAACGCGCTGTACCACCAGTACCTCGGGACCGGCCCGCTGCAATACACCGCGGACCTGCTGGGGTCGGAGGAGGCGGCGCTCGCGCTGTACGCGCCGATGCATCTGCTTTACGGCGCGGCCGACCGCGCGGACGACCCGGAGCGCGTATGCCAGTTGCTGTCGCGCTATCTGGACGCATGGCGTGAACGATACGGGAAGAAAGAGCATGAACTATCCGCTGAGTGAGAAGTACGATACGCCCGAGCTGATGGCCAAGATCATGGGGCCGAACCCGCTGAAGCTCGAGGAGGAGCTGCTGACCGGACACCGGATCGGCGCGGGGGCGACGGTCTGCGACCTCGGCAGCGGGCAGGGCCTGACGAGCGTCTTTCTGGCGAAGGAGTACGGCTTCAAGGTCTACGCCGCCGATCTCTGGAGCGACCCGGAGGCCAACCGCCGTTTCTTTTCGGACATGGGTCTGCATGAAGCGCAGATCGTCCCGGTGAAGGCCGACGCGGAGGAGCTGCCCTTTGAAAAGGAGTTTTTCGACGCGGTGGTCTCGACGGACTCCTACAACTATTTCGGGCGCGACCCCGAGTATCTGGACCAGAAGCTGCTGCCGTTTCTGAAGCCGGGCGGCTGGATTTACATCACGGTCCCCGGCATGAAGAAGGACTGCCACGACGCGCTGCCGCCGGAGCTCCTGCTCTCCTGGACGCCGGAGCAGCTGGACTACCTGCACGACGTATCGTACTGGCGGGAGCTGGTGAGCTGCTGCCGCGGGGCCGAGGTCCTGGAGGTCTCCGAGATGGAATCGAACGGGGAGGTCTGGGCCGACTGGCTGAAGCAGGACAACGCGTACGCCGTCGGGGACCGGAGGGCGATGGAGGCGGGCGGCGGCCGCTACCTGAACTTCATCAAGCTCGTCCTCCGAAAGCGCTGAAAAACGAAAAGGACACAGGCTATTGCCTGTGTCCTTTTCGTTTTTCGGGAAGCCGTCAGCTGAGCACCTTGTTCAGCCCGACGAAGCGATATTTGCTCCCCCTGTTTTCCAGCTCCGTGAGGACCAGATCGAGGGCCTCGGCGGTGTATTGGGAGTTGTCGGAGAAGTGCATGACCAGAATGGAGCCGGAGCGCACATTCTGCTTGATCGCGTTGGCGAGCGCCCGCGCACTGAAAGCCGCATAGTCGCCGGTCGAGTAGTAGCCCTCGATGGCGTGCGTGAAGCCGCAGTCGAAGACCGCCTCCAGACCGCGCTTGCCGACGGCGAGGGTGGGCGGACGGAAGAGACGGCTGAGCGAGGGCTTCCCGTCGGCGTCCGTCAGATCGCCGACGATGCTCTGCATGGTGTTGTAATTGGTCACCAGATCCTTTTCCAGCGCGGCCTGCTCCTCCTCGGTCAACTCGACAAAGGTACCCGGCGAGGTCTCCGTAGACAGCGGCATATGCGTATGCGTATGTGCCGCGATCGTATGCCCCTCCTCCGCGATGGCGCGCAGAAGATTGGGGTTGAAAGGGACATACTGGCTCCGGACGAAGAATGTCCCGGTCGCGTTGTGCTTTTGCAGGACGGCAAGGAGCTTTTCGACGGTCTCGTCGGTGCCCCAGTCGTCGAAGGTCAGAAAAACGTAGTTCTCCGAGTTTTCGATGAGGCCGTTCCTGTCCAGCTGTTTTGCTTCCTGGGCGCTGAAGCCCGGGAAATAATCGGGGGGCTTGACCCAGTAATTCCCGATATAGCCGCTGCGGATGACCTCAAAGGCCTCCTCCGGCGTCTTGCCGGCCAGGTGGCCGGGATAGATCCTGTCCTTCACCGACGGGAGGATCTGATCCTTGGGCAGCGGGTAGACGTACTGCTGCTCCGTATTCTCCGCGAGCTCGTCGGCGGAGCGGATCGGATAGAGGCATTTCTCGGCGACGATGCGCTCGATCAGCTCGCCGAGCACGGTGTCGCTGTGCTGGAACAGGCCCATCTGGAAATGGACGATCTCGCCGCGCTGAAGCTTGCCCTCGTTCTCCGAAAAGACGACGGAGAGCACCTCACCCGCGTCGGTCATACGGCTGACCTCCTCCGGCACGGCCTCCTTCAGCTGTGTCAGGACCCGGAACTTCCCGGCGGCAGCGGCCTGCAGGAGAGCGGGGCTGCCGGAACCGAAGGTGGGACGGACGAAGATTTCGTAATAGGCGCTATATCGGGTGCGGAGCAGCTCCGCCTGCTCCTGCATGGCTTTGAGAAGCTGGGACGAGCCGGCGTTCTCGGCGGGCAGGACGGAAATGCCGAGACTGTGTCCTCCGCGCAGGATCTCCGTGATCTGATCGGGGAGCGTTTCCATCTCCTCGGCGGTAACGAAGAAGGTCGCGTGGCTGTTTGTCTCCTTGAGCGCCGTCAGGACGGACTGAAGCTCCCGCTCGTTCCCGAGGCCTGAAAACGTGAACACGCTGGCGCGCTCGGTGGTATAGAAGCGGGTCATGGCGGCGGGAGGATCGCCTGCGGGGACCGGGTTCGGCGCGTCGGCGGCCGTCTGGCCGGGGGAAGCGTCGTTGGCCTCATACGGCACATAGGTGCTGACCGGAGCGTCGACTGTTTTCCAGCGGGGACCCTGCCCGGTAAAGAGAGGATGTCCGCGAAACCAGAAGCCGGCGCCGGTAAAGACGCAGATCAGAACGATGAAGATAGCGGTCGTGACCAGTTGCTTTTTCTTTTCAGCCCCCATGATTCCTTTTCACCTTCCTTGAAAGGGGAGCGCGTCAGGACGCTCCCAGAAAGACAGCAAGGCTGTCGGACGAGTTTCCGCCCAGGCGGAACAGGTCAAAGTGGGAATAGCCCGCCGAGCGCAGGGTATCCCGCCAGATGCGCAGGGTCTCGCCGTCGGCGTACCAGACGGTGTGTTTTTTCCCGCTGCGGACCACGGCTTTGAGCGCGCCGCTGTCCGGATCGCGCGAAGGCTCGGCGCGGTTGGCCTCGAGCCACTGCGCCGCGGCCTGTTCGGTCAGGGCTTTTTCCACCTTGTCGCCCGCCCAGAGGAAGCCGCCGCTCGCAAAGGCCATGTGGACCTCGCCGGGCACGGCCTTCCAGCTCTCCCCGAGCTCCCTGAGAAAGGCGATGTCCGCCTTCGGACCCGGCCCGCTGTGATACCCGTAGAGGTTATAGCACATGCAGATATAGACGGGCCCCTCGGGAAAGGCGGCGTATTTCGGAGCGCCGCACTCCATCACCACGCGCAGAGAGATCCCGTTGTGGCTGAGGATGGCATAGAGCTGCCGGAGGAAGACGGTGAAAGCCGACCAGAGCTCGGTATCCTTTTTGAAATTCTCGTAGTCGATCTCCAGCCCGCCGACGCCCGTGGAGCGGATCAGACGCATGATCTGCGCGATGTGCGCGCTGCGGGCGGAGGGGGTCGTCAGGTTTTCTTCGAGAAAGTCCCGGGATTTCTGGACAAAGCTCCCGTCCGCCTGCCGCACGTCGTTGACCAGCGAGAGATAGACCGGGACGCTGTACGCCCGCGTCTGCGCCAGAATCGTTTCCGACTCGGGCGGAAGAACGATCTCTCCGCTCTCGTCGAAGAAGGCCTCAAAGCAGACCAGCGATTCGAGGTCGTCCGAAAAAGCGCTTGCCTCCTCCAGCGCCGCGTCGGCGTCCCAGTAGGGCAGCCAGGCCGAGCAGGCGTAAGGCGTGTCCGGAACCTCCGGGGCTGGTTCGACAGCGGTTTTCGCGCAGCCGCCGAGCAGACAGAGGAGGGCCAGGAGCACGGCCAGAACAGCCTTCAATGTCAAACCCTCCCTTTTCTCAATCCTCCGGCTTCGCGTAGAACCAATGGAACATCTCAACGATCCTGTCGAGCGCGCGGGCGACGGGGCCGTCCTCCCGCTCCGCCGGCAGAGGCTGGGCGTAGGAGTAGAGCTCGCGCCCGTCGACAGAGCGGATATTCAGCTCGGCAAATACGCCGTCATAGACGTCGTCGCTCAGGTTGGTCTGGCTGAAGCGCTCGCTGCCCTGGGTCACGGCGGCCTCCAGAAAGAGCCCGCTTCCGGAGCCGGAGGAGACGGACAGACCGTCCGCCACCAGAACGTCGTCCAGCCAGACGAAGATACGCGCCCCGTCCAGCCGGATGCGCAGGGTGCGGTCGTCCTGTTCGTCGATATCGAGCTCGGGAATAAAGGGCTCGGCGCCGTCCGCTATGCCGGGTACCTTGACGGCGCGCAGCCTCTCCAGGTCACGGGTGGCCTGGGCGATACGCTCCTCGTCCTCGTCGTAGGCGATGATGGCCGAGGCCAGCGCGATCTTGCCATTGAGCTCTTCCTCCTGCTTGGAAAAGAAGGGGCCGCCGTCGAACTCGAGCAGATCCAGCTTGAACAGAGGCTCTTTCACCTCGCCGTCCTCGATCAGAAGGACATTGTCGTACAGCCGGACGCAGATGCCGCCGTCCCCGTTCTCATCCGTGCGGAGCTTGACGGCCTGCTGACCGATGATGTTCCCCTTCAGACGGACGGAGAGCTCCAGATCCTTCGGCAGGGAGCGGGAAAAGCGGATCTCGCTTTCGCCGAAGGGCATGGTGGTCAGAACGATCTTCCGGCTTTTGAACTCTGCCGCGCCGGACAGGCGCTGCCAGTCGGCGGCCTTGTCCGCGTTTCCGAGACGGAAGACGACGTCGTGGCCGGTGTCGTCCCAGATGCGCATCATGAGATGGTTGGAGGAGAAATACTGGCGCGACTGCAAGCGGCTGAGGTCATAGACGGAGGATTCGCGGGTGTTCAGGCAGGTCCCCTGCCGGTTGAAGTTCATGGCGAAAACAGACTCCATCATCTCCGCGTTCTTCCGGCTGACCAGAGGGTCGTTGCCGAACGCGCCGGTATTGGAGTGCATCAGGATATAGAGGGCGGGGACGTATCCGAGATCGTCCTTGTAGATCTCCTCCATCTTGTCATAGTCCCAGGCGATGCGGTCCTCCATCTCCGCGACGCTCTCGGTGCGCAGACGGTTTTCGTCCCGGATGAAGTCCATCAGGTAATGGTTGTAATCGCGCCGGAGGTAGGAGTGGACAGACAGAAATTCCGCGGTGTTCAGGTTGCCGAAATAGTTTTCAAAGCGGTCGAAAACATTGATGTAGCTGGCGCGGTAGCCGTTGGAGCCGGTCTCCCAGAAGGAGGTGTGCTTGAGAGATTTCATCTCATTGGCCGTGATATAAAGACCGGACTCGTCGGAGAGGTTGCCGGCGTAGGTGCAGGCGGTAGCGATGTAGTTGTACTTCCAGAGGGCGGGATTGGCGAGCTTTGTGGTGTTCATGATGCCGTCCTCAAAGATCAGGAGCATGGCCTTCTCGGGCAGAGCTCCGCCGTTGAGGTAGTAATCGAGCACACTCTGCTGGGTAATGGTCTGATAGCCGGAGGCCTTGAGCGTCTGAAGCTGTTCCTCGTAGGCGGTCTTGGTCACGATCTTCCCGTCCGGACGCTCCACATCGGTCAGACCGTTGTAGGAGACGGCGATGAAGTGCGGACCGGAGGCCGTCGCTGCGGGAGTCCAGCCGGCGACGACCTCGCTGCCGGGGAGCATGACGCAGTCGAGCTCGGAATCCTCGCGCAGCAGGCTCTCCCGGGCGCGGTAACGGACCAGGGAGACGACGGCCCAGACGATGACGGCCAGGATCACGGCAAGCTCAAAGATCGAGCGCACGACCTTCATGACATTCTTTCTGCGGAGCTTCCGTTCATCCATGTCCCGTCCCCCCCTCCTTTTGGGCCTTCGCCTGCATGTCGGCGCGTTTGACGCCCTTGCCGCGCGTGCCCCAGTCGTTGACCCAGAAGGTCAACCAGGCCCAGATCATCTGCCACAGGAGGATGACCTCGTAGTACAGGCAGAAGAAGAAGCCGTAGATCCAGAGACTGCTCTTTTTGAGGATCAGCTGGGCAAAGCACATCATCAGCGACATCATCAGCAGGCCGATCAGGAAAGCGGCCGGGAAGATGTGCAGAACCAGGGGGACGTAAACCAGGTTGTAAAGCACGATGATGGGCGCGATCAGCGGGACCAGAACGCCGAGATAGAAGGACAGGGCCATGAAGGGCTGCTTCTTCCACATAAAGGTGCAGGCGCGCAGGGACTCGCGCAGCCAGGAGCGCTTCCAGCGCATTTGCTGGCGCAGGAACACCTTCTGCTTGCTCGGCACGATGGTCGAGCAGAGCGCGTGGTCCTGATAGGTGGTGCGGTGGTGCTCGACGACGTAGTTCGTGAGGCTCCTGTCGTCGCCGAAGGTGGCCTTCTGTCCGAGGAAGCGTTGGTTGATCCACTTGTCAAAGACCTCGCGCACGACCGAGAGCCGGTAGCAGGAGAGCGGGCCGCTCAGGCACATGACCGAGTCAAAATAGGCCTCCGCCGCCTTCATGATGCGGAAAGAGATGTAATAGCGCACGGCCTGCATTTTGGTCAGCCAGTTGGTGTAGACGTTTGCGACGTCCGTGCGTCCCGCGACGCCGCCCATCTTGGGGTCCTTCATCGGCTGGACCAGAGTGCGGATCGCGTTGGGGGCCAGGAAGCTGTCGGAGTCGACGAAGACGATCAGCTCCGTGCGGGCGTTGCGGATGCCGATGCCCATGGCCTCGCGCTTGCCCTGGTTGTAGTTCTGGAGGAAGACCCGGACTCTTTCCTCGATCCTATACTGCGCACCTTCAGCGCACATATCGCGGACCGTCTGCTTGATGACCTCCACGGAATTGTCGGAGGAACCGTCGTCGACGATGATGAGCTCCAGCTTGTCGACCGGGTAGTCCTGATCGGCGCAGCGGATGATGGTCTCGCGGATCCAGGTCTCCTCGTTGAAGCAGGGGATGACGATGGTGACGCTCGGCGTATAGTCCGGGTCGACCGGGGTCGGCACGTAGAAGGAGCCGAACAGATAACGGGACAGCAGAAAGAGCGCCGTCATGATGCTGTAGCCGTAGAGCCACGGATTTGTGGCAAAGTATCGGATGCTCTCGACGCGCATCAGCATGATGACCGCCGAGCAGAAGAACAGGAACAGCGTCGCCAGCAGGAACAGAAAACGGTCGGTTTTTCTGCGCGCCTCGTAAAGCGGCTGGTCGAACTGGATGGCGGCGCAGTGTCTGGCGGGGATGACGCGCACCACCCGCGCCTTCAGGCGGCGGTAACGCTTTTCGGTCCCCTCCTGAAGATCGCCCTCCTCCAGCTGAAAGTCCAGTGTGACCGGCTGGCCGTCGATCACGGAGAGATCGGTGGTTTCGGGCAGCTTCACCAGCATGCCGGTTTGGGAAATGTTCTCCGTTTGCCCGACCAGGCGCGCCTTTTCGTGGTTGATCGTGACCTTGATGGCGACCTCGTAGCGCTGACCGGCGAACTGCGCGTACTCCGGCCGCTGCTCGCCGTCGTGATTGTTGCGGCGGCTGGAATTGCTGCGCCTGCCGCTGGGGTCGGGCACATTGGGAAAGAGCCGGCGGTCTTTGGTCTCATGAAGAAGAAGGTCCGATACTTCTTTTTTCTTTTTACGTTTCTTTATCATACGGGATTGTTCTCCATGATAAACTCCAGAACCGCGGCGCAGCCCGCGTCGTTCAGATGGCAGCCGCGGCCGGCCAGATCCAGACAGTAGTCCTCGCGCAGCTGTCCCCGCTCGTCGCGCACCGCGCTCGCGATATCGACAAAGGGGAACTCATACTCCCGGCACATGCCGCAGAGTCTCAGATTCAGCACGAAGCGGCTGCTGTTGGAGATCCCCGCGTATTGATCCACCTTCGGCAAAACCGACAGGACGACGACACGGATGTCCGGGTTTTGATCCTGGATCTGCTTGATCAGCAGACGGTACTTTGCCAGATACGCCTCCTGCTGAAACGCGCTCCGGTTGGCAAAGCTGAGGCAGAGCCAGACGGATTTCGCGTTCATTTCCCTGAGACGCGAGCCGAGGTCGCCGGTCTCGGTTTCCCCGTCGAGAAGCGCCTCGACGGTGAGCTGGTTCTCCGTCAGGAAGCGGGCGTCGTCCAGAAGATCGGGCTCTGTCTGACGCTGCCATTCCACATAGGAGGCCAGACCGGCCATCACCGAGTCCCCGACGAAGACGGCGCCGTGAAAGCTGCCCGGAGCGGCCGCGCGCTGCTCTCCGGCGCGCAGAGGTTCCTCGGTGAGGGGGAGGGTATAGCTCGCCGGGTCCAGGAGCCGCTGCTCCTCAGCGTCGAGCGTATGCAGCTTGGGGATAACGGCCCGCTTTTCCGCCTGTAGGGAAACCGGATCCGTAAAGCGGTAGCCGTCGGCCAGCAGCGCGTCCACGAGCCATGCGACGAGATCCGGAAGGGCGGCGTAGCGGGCGTCCTCCGTGCTCCACTCCCATCGGATTCCGGGACCCGGGTCGATCGCCGGACGCTCGTCCAGCTTCTCGCCGGGGTCGCCGTATTCATCCCGGTCCAGCTCCTGGCCGAGCTTGACGGAGAGGATGCTGCCGCGGAGCACGTTGGTGGCATAGAGCTCGGCGTCCTCCGCCTCGCGGAAGCTCTTATGGTTGAGATAGGCGGTCGGCTGGACCGCCGCTTTCAGCCCCGCGGCCGTGACGGCGCGCAGGACCTGATCGGTATAGACCGTGCCGTTGCAGCGGATCAGCTCCGGCGCCTTGCCGCAGGCGGCCTGGATCTCCTGCTGCGCCAACTCGAAGCGCCGCAGGTTCTCATAGGCGGACAGCTCTTCCAGATGCTTTCCGCCGCTCATGCCGTAGCTGCCGATATCGAAGCCGCGCAGGAGAAGCCCCTTCACGAGCTCGGGGTATTCATTCGCGGTGATGCCGGAGATGAAGAACGTGGCGGAGACGTCCCGCTGCTTCAGAACGTCCGCGATCGCCTCCATGGTCGCGCTGTCGGTAAAGCCCTCGAAGATCAGGCTGACGACCTTGCGGTCCGTCTCCACGCCGGTCAGCACCTCGGCGGGTTCCGCCCTGACAACGGGCTCGGGCGTGGGGGCCCATTGCGCGGTCTCCGGCTGCACGTCGTCCTTTCCGAAAAACGCGCAGCCCGTCAGAGAGAGCAGCAGCGACAGCAGAAAGATGCAAACGATGCTTCTCTTCAAAGCCATCACCACTTCTCCTGAATCACGTTGGGATCGGCAAAATCCTCCTCCGCCTCGATCGCGCGCAGCGCGCGCATGGACTGATTCAGATCGTCCTGCAAGGAGGCAAAACGCTCCTCGAGCTCATGGCGGAAGCCCATGGAATTGAAATACGCCGCGCGCACGGAGGCCATGGCGCGCGAACGGATGCTCTCGGCGTCGTCGAGGATCTGCTTGCTCGTGTTCACCGCGTTCTGGACGATCAGCTCGGCGCGTCTGTTCGCCTCGCCGACGGGATCGGCCAGGAGAAGCCGGTCCTTCTCGGCAAGCTCACGCTGCTGACGGGCGACGCGGTCGCCGAGGACGAGAGCCTGCGACTTGGAGAGGTCCAGCTCAGTCCGCAGGCCTTCCAGCTCCCTGCGGATGTCGTCCAGCTCGCTGCGGAAGTGCTGTCCTTTCTCCTCGTACAGTCGGCAGTCGTCGCGGAGCGTTTGATTCTGCTCCTCCAGACGGCGGTTTTCAGCCTGAACGCGCTCGGCGAGGTCCCGCGTCTCCCGCAGCTCGGACTTGAGCCTCTCGGTCTCCGCGATCTCGGCCTTGAGCCGCTCGGCGGCTTCGGCCCGCTCGGCGTCCCGCTGACGCAGGATCCGGTCTGCCTCGTCCAGCAGGCCGTCCACCTCGTCGGCATTGTAATTGCCAAGGAAGTTTTTCTTGATTTGTTTTCTTTCCAGCTCCATCGTGATGCTCCTCACTGCAGCAGATATTGCAGAAAGCCCGTCTCATAGAAACAGAAGGCGAA
>CADCLH010000059.1:0-2350 GCA_902802215.1 Oscillospiraceae bacterium | reverse complement strand
CCGGCGTCCAAAACGCGGTACGAACAGGGTCCAGAAACGTGTCCGGACGCGCCGGGGCCTGTGCTTCCGGAGCGGGCGCGGCTTTGTCGGGCGCGGCTTTGTCGGGCACGGGCGCTTTGTCGGCCGGCGCGTCTTTCGGCGCGGCCGTCCCGGCTTCCGGGGGAGCCGCGTTCTCCGTCGGCGCGGCCGTCCCGGCTTCCGGAGGAGCTGCGTTCTCCGGCGTCGCCGCGGCCCCGGACGCCGGGGAAGAGGCGTCCTCCGTCGGCGCGGCGGCGGGAGCCTCCGGCGCGGCGGCCGGCGAAGCGAACGCATGATCGCTGAGATATTTTTCCAGCTTCCGGACGTCCTGCCCGGTCATGCTGAAAACGAGACAGACCTGAGCCCGGAAGAAATACTCCGGGGAGGCCGGCGGGTCACGGTAGGCGTATCTTGTCCGGAGATCCGTGAGAACGGCGTCCGTCAGGAGCTGCTTCGCGTTCTCGTCGGAGCACCATTTTCCCGCCTCTTTCAGCACGGCGTCCCGCCACTGCCGCGAAAACGCATCAAAGCGCGCCCGGTCGGCGAGACCGTTTTGGTTTTCCATGTTGCGCTTCTCCTTTGCGTTACAGTCTCCACCAGGTGATGTCGCTCTTCTTCAGCTCGGGAAGAGAAAACATACCTTTGACGTCGATCAGGATCTTGCTGTCCTTTTCCCCGTAGAGCCGCCGCAGCCCCTCGACGCCGAGCTCCACGAACTCCCTGTGCGCCACGGCGGCGATCACGCAGTCCGCATCCCGGACGTCTTCGAGCCTTGTCAGCTCGATCCCGTAGTTTTTCCTCGCCTCGGCGGGAGCGGCCCAGGGATCGACCACCTCCGCCTCGATGCCGAACTTGCGCAGCTCGGCCAGGATATCGTAGACGCGGCTGTTGCGGACGTCGGGGCAGTTCTCCTTAAAGGTCAGCCCGAGCACGACGATCCTGCACTTTTTCGGCGCGAGCCCGGCCTGGATCAGCTTTTCCATGGTTTTCCGGACGACGAAGCCGACCATGCCGTCGTTGACCATACGCCCGTTCAGGACGATCTGGCTGTGGTATCCCAGCTTCTCCGCCTCGTAGGTGAAGTAGTACGGGTCGACGCCGATGCAGTGGCCGCCGACCAGCCCGGGTTTGAAGCCGAGGGCGTTCCACTTTGTGTTCATGCCGTCGATGACCTCGTTGGTGTCGATGCCCATGCGGTCGAACACCATGGCCAGCTCGTTCATGAAGGCGATGTTGATGTCGCGCTGGCTGTTCTCGACGACCTTGACCGCCTCGGCGGTTTTGATGCTGCTGACGGGGAAGGAGCCGACCTCGATAATGATGTCGTAGACCTGCTTGACGAGGCGGCAGGTCTCCTCGTCCATGCCGGAGACGATCTTCCGTATCCTGGTCAGGGTATTGACCTTGTCGCCGGGGTTGATGCGCTCCGGACTGTAGCCGACCTTGAAATCCCGGCCGCAGACGAGGCCGGATTCCTCCTCCAGGATCGGCACGCAGATATCCTCGGTCACGCCGGGATAGACTGTGGACTCGTAGACGACGACCGAGCCGGGCAGGAGGTTGCGCCCCACGATGTGCGAGGCGTCCTCGACCGGGAACAGATCCGGCGTGTGGTCGATGTTGATGGGGGTGGGGACGGCGATGATGTGGAAGCGGGCCTCCTGCAGCCGGGTCTCGTCGGAGGTGAAGTCCACGGTCGTCGCGCGGATCGCCTCGTCGCCGACCTCCCGGGTCGGATCGAACCCGCTTTTGTACTGGCGGATGCGCGCCTCATGGTGGTTGAAGCCGATCACGCGCAGGTGCTTGGCGAACTCGACCGCAAGCGGCATCCCGACATAGCCCAGCCCGACGACGGAGAGACAGGCCTCTCCGCTGCACAGGCGTTCATACAGTGACGCGAACTCTTTTTCTCTGTTCATATGGAATACTCCCTGCCTCAGGATCAACATTGCTCTGCCGTCGGATCGTTGGCTTGATCCGCGGAAGGCGTTTCGGAGGCAAAAGCCGCATTTGAAAACAAACTTTCTTCATTGTAGCACAGCCGGATTATTTTTACAAGAATCCCGCCGCCGCAAAGTGCGCCCGCCGTTTCGAGCGCGTGCTTTCCCGCGCGAAGCGTCGGCGCAGACAAAAGGACAAAAGTTACTATAGTAGATATTCTACTTCAATATAGCCGCGCTGTCAAGGACCGCTCCGGTCGATCATAGCGCCGCACGGGCATGAAAAAAGCGCGCCCTCCGAAGAAAGAAACGCTTCAAGCCGTCGACGGCGTTGAGGCCGGGGAGCATGCTCCCCGGCCTCAACGTGCCGTCTCAGCGTCTGCGGCGCTGCC
>CADCLH010000058.1 GCA_902802215.1 Oscillospiraceae bacterium | reverse complement strand
GGTTCTGTGCGGGCGGCTCTTACGTTGTTTTCACCAGCCGGATCGTCTCCCCCTCGCAGACGGCGCGGAGCGTGTCGCCCGCGGCGGCGCTCCCGTCGAGCAGCATCTGCGCGCCGCGGTCGGTGATCTCGCGCCGGATCACCCGGCGCAGGGGGCGCGCGCCGTAATCCGCGCTCTGCCCGAGGGCGGCGAGGCGGCGGGCCGTCTCCTCCGGCACCTCGAGCCGCACATTCAGCGCCGCGAAGCGCTGCGCGACCTGCCCGAGCAGCTTCTCCGTGATGGCGAGCAGGTCCTCCGCGTCCAGGCGGCGGAAGATCACGGTCTCGTCCACGCGGTTGAGGAATTCCGGCCGGAAGGTGCGGCGCAGCTCCGCGCGCACGGACTCGCGCATGCTCTCGTCGCCCGTCTCCCCGGAGGCGAAGCCGAGGGGCACGCGGCTGTCGGTGATGGCGCGCGCCCCGACGTTGGAGGTGATCACCACCACCGTGTTGGAGAAGTCCACCCGCCGCCCGGTCGAGTCGGTGAGGCGTCCGTCGTCCATGATTTGCAGCAGGATGCTCCACACGTCCTCGTGGGCCTTTTCGATCTCGTCGAAGAGGACCACGGACCAGGGGCGGCGGCGCACCTTTTCGGTGAGCTGGCCGCCGTCCTCGTAGCCGACGTAGCCCGGGGGCGATCCGATCAGGCGGCTGACCGAGTGCTTTTCCATATACTCGGACATGTCGAGGCGGATCATGGCGTCACGGCTCCCGAAGACCGCCTCGGCCAGGGCGCGGCAGAGCTCGGTCTTGCCCACGCCCGTCGGCCCGCAGAACAGGAAGGAGCCCACCGGGCGCGCCGGGTCCTTGAGCCCGACCCGCCCCCGGCGGATGGCCCGCGCGACGGCGGAGACCGCCTCGTCCTGGCCGACGATGCGCCGGCGCAGCCGCTCCTCCAGTCCGGTCAGGCGTTCGCTCTCGCTTTTGGTCAGGTCCGTCACGGGGATGCCGGTCCAGTCGGACAAAACCCGCGCCACGTCCTCCCGCTCCGCCGTCCGCCCGCCCGCGACGTGCACCGCCGCCGCGGCCTCGTCCACGAGGTCGATGGCCTTGTCCGGGAGATACCGGTCGCTGAGATAGCGCACCGAGAGCGTGCACGCCGCCTCCAGCGCCGAATCCGGCAGGGTGACGCGGTGGTGCCGCTCGAGCGCGGGGCGCAGCGAGCGCAGCATTTCGAGCGCCAGCGCGCCGTCCGGCTCCCGGACCTGCACCGGCTGGAAGCGGCGCTCGAGCGCGGCGTCCTTCTCGATGTGCCGCCGGTACTCCTCGGGCGTGGTGGCCCCGATGATCTGCACCTCGCCCCGGCCCAGCGCGGGTTTGAGGATGTTCGCCGCGTCGATCGCGCCCTCGGCACTGCCCGCCCCGACGATGGTGTGCAGCTCGTCGATGAACAGGATGACGTCCCCCGCCCGCTTCACGTCGCGCAGCACGGACTTGACCCGGTCCTCGAAATCGCCGCGGTACTTGGTCCCGGCGAGCAGGGCCGGGACGTCGAGCGAGACGATGCGCTTGCGCCGCAGCTCCTCGGGCGCGCGCCCCCCGGCCACGAGCACCGCCAGCCCCTCGGCCACGGCGGTCTTGCCGACGCCCGGCTCGCCCACGAGCACGGGGTTGTTCTTGCTGCGCCGCGCGAGGATCTGGATGGCGCGGCCGATCTCCGCCTCCCGCCCGACGACCGGGTCGATCGCCCCCGAGGCAGCCAGCTCCGTCAGATCCCGGCTGTACTGGTCGAGGATGCGCGTCTCGCTGTGGCGGATCGGCGTGCGCAGCGCGCCGGTCTGGGTGCGGCCGCGGGAATCGGGATTGCCGAACACGGCGAGGATCTCGGTATAGATGCCGTTGGCGTCGGCTCCGGCCGCCGTCAGCACCCGCATCGCGCCGCAGTCCGGGTCGCGCAGGATGCCGAGCAGCAGATGCTCGGTGCCGATGCCGGGGCAGCGCAGCGCGGCGGCCTCGCGCCCCGCGCGCTCCAGAACGGCGCGCGCGTCGGCCGTCAGACCCTGGACCGGGACCCCGGGGCAGCCCATCCCCTGCTCGCGGGCGATCAGACGGCGCAGCTGTTCCCGCTCCAGCCCCTGCGCGCGCAGGATGTGCGCGCCGAGTCCGTCGCGCTCGGCCAGGATGCCGAGCAGCAGATGCTCGCTCCCGACGCTGCTGTGCCCCAGCTCTCCGGCGCAGGCGCGTGCGCTCTCGATGGCGAACTCCGCCCGCTGTGTAAACTTCTCGTTGCTTTTGATAGGTCAACCCTCCCCTTGCCATTATCCGCCGCTTCCGCCGCCGAAACGGACGAATCGGGGCGTCGGGTAGAGTATCGCCAAAAGCCATCCAAAATAATAACTTTTTCATAGATTTGTAATTGATTTTTAGGAAGGTTGTGTTACAATGAAGCCAAGACCAGAGAGGTCAAACTACATACGGAGGTATCATCATGGCTTTTGTTATTACCGACGAGTGCCTGTCCTGCGGCTCCTGCGCGGCTCAGTGCCCTGCCGAAGCGATCGACATGGGCGATCTGCACTACGAGATCGACCAGAGCAAGTGCCTGGAGTGCGGCGCCTGCGCTGCCCAGTGCCCTGCTGAGGCCATTGTCTCGGAGTAATCCGGACAAACAAAAACGGGGACGAGAAATCGTCCCCGTTTTTCAAGCTGTCGGCAGCTTGAAAAACGGCAAAAATGGGAACTTTTGAAAAAGTTCCCATTTTTGCTTGCATTGAACGTGAAAGGGGGGCTCCCCGCCCCCCTTTCACAATTCCCCCCTGCAAGTCCGACTTGCCGCAGGGTGTCTGCCGTCTCAAAGAAATCTTCTGTCTAAAATGAGGTCTGATATGTCCGATTTTGAAGCGCTCTGGCCGGGCGGGCCGGTCTTCCGGCAGGCGGCGCATGTCCGTCTGGGGACCGACACCGTGCTGCTGGCCGACTTTGTGAAACCCGAAGGCCGCCTTCGCGGGATCGACCTCGGCTGCGCCTCGGGCGCGCTGCTGCTGCTCCTGCTCGCGCGTGCGCCGCGCCTGCACATGACGGGGATCGAGCTCGACCCGGAGGCCGCCGAACGCGCGCGGGAGAACCTGGCCGTGAACGGTTTGGATACGCGCGGCGAGATCGTGTGCGGCGATCTGCGCGGGCACCGGACGCTCTTTGCGGCGGGCTCCTTCGACCTCGTCGCCGCCAATCCCCCCTATTACCCCGCGGGCAGCGGTCTTGTCAGCTCCGACCCGAAGCGGGCGGCGGCGCGCGGCGAGCTGACGTGCACCCTCGGGGATCTCTGCGCCGCGGCGGCCTTCCTCTGCCGCACGGGCGGGAGCGTCTGCCTCGTCCACAAGCCCGAGCGCCTGAGCGAGCTGTTCTGCGCCCTCACGGCGGCGGGGATCGAGCCCAAGCGCCTGCGCCTCGTGTGCCCGCGTCCGGCGTCCGCGCCGAATCTTGTCCTGGTCGAGGGGCGGCGCGGCGGGCATCCCGGTCTGATCATCGAGCCGCCCCTGCTGCTGCGGGACGCCGACGGCGCCGACAGCGCCGAGCTCCGGCGCATCTACAGACGATAAAAAGAGTCCTGTGAAGATTCACAGGACTCTTTTTATGGTACATCAATACAGCTCTTTCAGCTTCTCGATGCAGTCCGGGCAAACGTTCTTGCCGCGATAGCTGACGATCTTTTTCGTGCTCTCACAAAAAATACAGGCCGCCTGATACTTGCGGAGAATGATGCTGTCCCCCTCAACATAGATTTCAAGGGAGTCCTTCTCTCCGATGTTGAGCGTGCGGCGCATTTCAATGGGCAGAACGATACGGCCAAGTTCATCAACTCTGCGTACGATACCGGTGGATTTCACTGATGATCACTCCTTCAACGCCGGCGTAAGTGTGCGCAAATTGTGCTCAAAAATTGACATTTTATGGAATAAAATCCTAAAACGCTAAATATTTATACCATCTTATATCATTGTTTCGGGAAAAAATCAAGTGTTTGATAGAAGAACCGGTGAATGTTCATAGTTTGTTCTTTTATCATACCACGGACAAAACAGAACTGGAGGCTGCCCCATGGGACCTGCGTTGATCCTTTTGTATGCCCTTTCTCTGCTCGCGGCCGCCGCGCTCGGCCGGGAGGCGGAGGCGGGACGCGCGCTGCTGGAGGGGGCGCAGGCGGCGCTGCCGTTTGCGATGCAGCTCGCGGGAGGGCTGTGTCTGTGGAGCGGCGTGACGGAGCTGCTGGAACGGGCCGGGGCGTCCGCGCTGCTTTCGCGCCTGCTCTCTCCGGCGCTGCGACGGCTGTTCCCGCGGGGCGCGGACGATCCGGAGACGCTCTCCGCCCTGTCCGAAAACGTCAGCGCGAACCTGCTGGGCCTCGGCAACGCGGCCACGCCCGCGGGCATCCGGGCGGCGAAGGGGCTCAAACGGCTCGGCGGCCGGGATGAGCTGTGCCTGCTCGTGGTGCTCAACACCGCCTCCATCCAGCTCTTTCCGGCGGGGGCGGGCTCGCTGCGCGCCGCGCTCGGCGCAGCCTCGCCCTTCGACATCGTCCCCGCCGTCTGGTTCAGCTCGGCCTGCTCCCTGCTTGCGGGGCTGGGGGCGGCGGCCCTGCTGCGGCGACTGTGGCGCTGAGGACGTTCGCCCCGCTGGCGGTGCCGGGGCTCGTGCTGCTGGGGATGCTCGCCGCGTACCGTTCGGGCGCGGACGTCTTCGAGGCGCTGACCGCGGGGGCGCGGAAGGGGCTGGAGACGACGCTCGCCGTCGCGCCCGCGCTGCTGGCGCTCTTTCCCGCGGTCTGGCTGCTGCGCGCCTCGGGCCTGCCGGAGCTGCTCGGGCAGCTTCTCGACCCCCTGCTTAAGCGCCTCGGCATCCCGGGAGAGACGGCGCTGCTGTTGCTGCTGCGGCCGCTGTCGGGCAGCGGCGCGCTCTCCGCCGCGGCGGACATCATCGCGCGCGCGGGGCCGGACTCCCTCGCCGGGCGCACCGCGGCGGTGATGCTCGGCTCGAGCGAGACGACCTTCTACGTCATCGCGGTCTATTTTTCCGCCGCCGGCGTGCGCGAAAGCCGCTGGGCCGTCCCCGCGGCCCTGTGCGCCGACCTCGCCTGCTGGCTCTCGGCGGCCTGGATCTGCAAAGCGCTTTGGGGATAAAAACACGCCCGGTCGCTTGACCGGGCGCACAGTTTTATTGTTGTTTCTCGTCCCAGGTGCGCTCGCTGATGATGTAGCGCGGGCGCTGCTTGGTCTCCATATAGATCTTGCCGATGTACTCGGCGATGACGCCGAGGCACATCATCTGCACGCCGCTGACGAAGCAGAGGATGCAGGTCATGCTCGCCCAGCCGGCGACGGCCCTCCCGCACAGGGCGGTGATCAGCGCCCAGAGGCAGAACACGAAGCTGACCGCGGCGACGAAGAGGCCGAGGCCGAAGATCAGGCGCAGGGGCTTGACCGACAGGCTCGTGATCCCGTCGACCGCGAGGCCGAGCATTTTCTTGAACGGATAGTGGCTCTCGCCCGCGACGCGCTCGGCGCGGGAGTAGCTGACCGAGGTGGACTTGAAGCCCACGAGCGGCACCATGCCGCGCAGGTAGAGGTTGACCTCCTTGAAGTTGGCGAACTCCTTGAGCACGCGCGCCGAGATCAGGCGGTAGTCGGCGTGGTTGAAGACCACCTCGGCCCCCATGGCCGCGAGGAACTTGTAAAAGCTCTCGGCGGTGAAGCGCTTGAAGAAGGTGTCGGTCTCGCGGCTCGAGCGCACGCCGTAGACGACCTCGCAGCCGTCGAGATAGGCGTCGACCATCTTGTCCATGGCGTTGATGTCGTCCTGGCCGTCGCAGTCGATGGAGATCGTGATGTCGCACTTGTCGCGCGCCTCCATCAGTCCCGCGAGCACGGCGTTCTGGTGGCCGCGGTTGCGGCTCTGGCTGATGCCGATGTAGTGCTCGTCGCTTTTTGCGAGCTCGGAGATGATCTGCCAGGTCTTGTCACGGCTGCCGTCGTTGACGAAGAGGACGCGGCTGTCCTCCGCGATCTTGCCCGCGGCGCTCAGATCCCGCAGCTTCTGCAAAAACAGCGGCGCGGTGATCGGCAGCACCGCCTCCTCGTTGTAGCAGGGGATGACGATAAACAGTCTCGGGCTCATGTCGAACTCCTTCCTTCGCCGGTGAAGCCCAGCGCGGCGAACACGATAAAGATGGGGATGATCGAATAGTGGTAGCGGTTGGCGACCTCCACGCCCATGTGCGCGAGGGTCAGCCCCAGCACGAACAGCGGCAGGAGCTGCCAGGCCCCGAGCTCCCGGGAGCGGAAGCGCCTCAGCAGCGCACCGAACATGGCGAAGAACACCCCGTAATAGAAGACGTTCCCGACGACCATGCCCAGCTTGTAAAAGCGCTCGGACCGGGTGAAGCGATAGGTGTAGCCGCCGAGCTCGTCGTTGCCGAGGAAGGCGATCAGCTTCGAGCGCAGCAGCCGCCCGAAGTCGATGCCGGAGCCGAGGCGCTCCTTCAGATGGGGGAGCATGCGGCTCTGCGCCTCGGAGGTCGTCATGCCCTGCTCCAGATAGGAGAAGAGCAGGTCCATGTCCTCGGCGCTCCACTGGCCCTGCGTCTGCTCGTTGAAGCCGACGTAGATGTTGTAGACCGGCACTGCGGCGGGCTCCATGCCGAGGGTATCCTCCACATGCCGGTCCCAGAGCTTCCCGCCGAGCGCGTACACGCACAGCAGCGCGGCCAGCGCGAGCCCCCAGCGCCTCCAGAGCGCGCCGGAGCGCACCGCGTCCCCGCGCAGGAAGAGCAGCCAGAGAACCAGCGCGATCACGAGGATCAGCGCGATCGGCCGCACGATGTTGACCGCGCAGAGCGTCAGCCCCAGCAAAGCGCCCCAGAGCGGCGCCGCGGCGGCGGAGCCCTCCTTGCGCTGCCAGCGCCCGTCCTGCCGGACGGCCAGCCACAGAAACAGCAGGATCAGGCAGGTGTAGAGCGGCTCGGAAAACACCAGGGAGTTGAGCATCCCCTTGCAGGGGTCGAGCGCCCAGAGCAGGGCAGCCAGCAGCGCCGCCTCCTCGGAGGCAAACTCCCGCGTCAGCAGGTACAGCAGCAGGCAGCTCAGACTCGTCAGCACGACGTTCACGACCGAGACCGCGAGCACCGACGGCCCGAACAGCCGCACGAACACGCTCAGAAAGCTCGCCGTGCCGAGGATGTGCGGGTACATGGCGATGTACCAGGCGGTCGGGATCTCCGTCCCGTCGGCCAGCGCGCAGGCGACCTGCCAGTAGGTCTCGTAATCGCTGAAGGGCTCGATGCGCACGGCGAGCACCCACGCGAGGTTGACGGCAAAGCACAGCGCGCACACGAGCAGCGCAAGGCGCAGCCCGCCCCCGGCCGGGAGCAGGCGTCCCCTCCTCCGGCGCAGCGCGAACAGGCCCGCGCACCAGAGCGCCCCCGCCGCCATCGCCAGCAGGTAGGAGGGCGCATGCAGCCCCTCGCCCACCATCAGCAGCAGCGTCAGCGCCAGCAGGGCCAGCAGGATGCCGAGCATGATTCTCTTGAACAGTACGGAGGCTTTCTCCATGTCGACCTCGCCCGAATCTCTTGATGATCTTCTATATTATATTCTCCCGGCCCTCTCCCGTCAAGGAAAACGCCCCGCGGAAAGTTCCGCGGGGCGTTTGGGTTGTGTGGGAGCGATTATGCTTTCTTCTTGTTGACCAGCTTGCCGATGAACATGATGACGGCGAAGACGATCAGGTACCAGAAGTTCTCCATCTTGTGGCCGACGAGGCAGGCGTAGACCATGAACAGCGAGCCGAGGATCGCGAGCACCGGGATCACATAGCGGCGGGCCGTGGTCTCGTCCTTGGCCTGGCGCATCCAGTTGATGAAGATGGGCAGGTACATGGCGTAGATGGTGATGATGGGCAGCTCGGAGGCGTCGAAGCTGAAGGGGACGCTCTCGAACGCGGTGCCGACGAAGGCGTGGCAGCCGCCCCAGGTCTCGAAGAGGCTGGCGAACATGAAGTAGGCGCCCCAGAAGCCGCACAGCAGCAGACCGAGGATGGCGGAGTTGTTGGGCAGGTTGGACTCCTTGTCGACCTGGGAGAAGAGCGCGGGACGCGGGCCCTCGCCGCGGGCAGCCAGAGAGTAGATGCCGCGGCAGCAGCCGAGCATCAGGCCGTTCATCGTGCCGGCGCAGGAGATGGCGATGAAGAGGTTGAGGATGTTGCCGAGCACGCCGCCGAAGATGTTGACGAAGGCGGAGGTCGCGCCGTCGGCCATCAGCACCTCGACGGAGGCGCCGCCGGCCACGCCGATGTAGTAGGCGATGTAGGTGATAATGATGATGATGCCGCCGAGGATCAGAGCCTTGGGCAGGTTCTTCTTCGCGTCCTTGAGCTCGGCGTTGATGGAGGTGGCGATGATCCAGCCCTCATACGCAAAGGAGGTCGCGCAGACGGAGGCCAGCAGCGGAGCCGCGGCGCCGCCCTTGGTGGCGGAGGCGGTGGCGAAGTTGCTCACCAGCATGTGGTTGGGACCGACCAGACCCACGATGATGCCGACGATGGCCATCAGGCCCAGGGGGATGAGCTTGATGACGGTGGTGGTGGTCTGGAACTTGCCCGCGAGCTTCGGGCTCAGGGCGTTGACCACGTAGGCGCACACGAGGTAGAGCATCGTCAGCACCATGCACTCGGGGCCGACGACGCAGCCGCCCTGCGCGGCGGGGATCAGCAGGGGGAAGTTCGGCCAGCAGGAGGTGACGAACACCAGCGTGTAGCGCGCGGTCAGCCAGGCGAGGATGACGGTCAGCGTCGGGTAGTAGATGATGGACATGAACCAGCCGACATAATAGCCGTACTTCGGGCCGACGAGAGCCTCGGCGTAGTCGACGATGCCGTTGACCTTCTCATGCTTCTGCGCCATGGCCGCGAAGGCCAGGATGCAGACGATCATGATCGCGCCGCCGATGATCCACGCGAGGATGCCGAGCGGCATGTTGCCCTCGGTCTTCTGCAGAATGGTCTGCGCCTTGAAGAAGACGCCGGAGCCGATGACGATGCCGACGACCATGCAGATGGCGGTAAACAGACCATACTTTCTTTCCAGTTTGTTTTCCATGAATGTCCTCCTTCCCGTTCACGCGAAAAATATGAACAGTATGTAAATGATAATATATAACAGCGCTTTGAATCTGGCAAGAGTTTTTTTCGCCTCCCGGCTATTTTTCGAGGAAAGCCGCCAGTTCCGCCGTCGTTTTGCAGTAGAGCGGGCAGTTTTCGCGCATGAAGCGCTCGATGGCGGGGATCTCGTAGGCCCAGCCGGCGGCGGCGAAGTCCACCCCGACGGCGCGGGCCATGTCGTAGCCCGGCTTGAGGTCGTCGATGACCAGCACGTCCGAAGGCTCGAGCTCAAAGCGCGCGAGGATGTCGTCCAGCGGGAAACGGTGGGGCTTGCGCTCATGCTCGGGGCGCTCCCAGCCGTAGACGGCGTCCGGCTCGGGCAGACCGTTCGCGGCCCAGTCGCGCCGGATGTTGTAGTCGAAGGAGTGCGACACCGCGCAAACCAGACCGCCCGCCGCCTTCTGTTTTTCCATGATCTCCCGGACGCCGGGATAGGCCTGCGGGATGTGGCTGCGCACATATTCCTGCCAGTAGCGCGCCTCGAAGGCCAGCTGATTATCGTCCATGCCGTAGCGCTCGCGGCACATGGGGACGAAGCCGGGGTCGAAGTTCAGCAGGAAGTAGTCCTCCAGGCTGATGCTCTCCCCGGGGTAGTAGGCGTTCAGGAATTCCACAAAGCAGGGGTGGTGGATGGTCGCGGTGGAGTTGACGACCGTGTCGTCGTGGTCGAAGACCAGGCATTTGTAGTTCATGGCTATGCTCCGATTTGTATTTTTGACAGTATAGCACAGAATACGGCGGACCGCCATACCGGATTTTGCCCCGGTACGGCGGTCCGTGCTTCTCTGTGCGGATCGGCTTATTCGCTCTTTTCCTCGGTCTTGACAGGCGCGGGCTTCTTCGCCTGCTCCTTCAGGGCCTTCTTCGCGGCCTTTTCCTCGGCGCGCTTGGCGCGGCGGGCCTTCCCGCGCGCGTGCAGCTTCTTCAGCAGCGGGCGCAGCACGAAGAACAGCACCGCGAGGATGACCAGCGTCGGCAGGGCGGAGACCAGGAACACCAGCAGATCCTGGAAGAACTCGCCCGCGTTTTTGAGGGAGTCCTTGAAGGCGTTGGCCAGGCGCTGCCCGTAGGTGATCTTCGTGACGGCCTCGGGCGTGTAGACCTGCACCTCCTGCACGGTCAGGCTGAGCGTGGAATAGCTGACGCGGCGGTCCCAGTTGTTCAGGCTGGACTG
>CADCLH010000057.1 GCA_902802215.1 Oscillospiraceae bacterium | reverse complement strand
AGCTCGGAGAGCAGCACCGAGACGGCGCGGGCAATGCGTCTGCCGGTGTGGCGTTTGCTCTTGGCGAACAAGCGCGCGAGCAGCGGGCGGAAAATGTTGTTTTCCAGCGTCCGCACCAGCGGATGCAGCAGATAGGTCAGCACCAGGCCCCAGATGAAGGGGCTGAGGATGCGGACCAGCGAGTTCAGCCCTTTGCCGACGACGCCGATGTAGTTGAGCGCCATGTAGAACAAAATGGCGCTGGCGATCACGCAGAAGGCCGTGACCCCCCAGTAGAGATATTTTTTATCCCATTTGAAATACCGTCTCATGCAAAGCCCTCCATGCATCCTCTGCGGCTTTTGTTTATTCTAGCCCCTGGCTCTTCCCCCGTCAAGTCACAGGATGTGAATTTTCTCCGCCGCGCTCCGTCCCCTGTCCGCTGCTGTCGGCGCCTTCGCCGCCTCTCTGTTTCTCTTCTGTAATGTTGTTATGGAAACCGATTCTGGTTATTCGCGCCGCAGCCCTCTTGTACAAAGTGTTGAAAACCCTGTTGGAAGTGTTGAAAACCGGGCTGTTCCTCCGAAAACCGTGTCCGGAGGCCGGCAAATATTTTCGCGAAAAAAGTCGATATATACATAATCCTGTAAACCGATGCATATCACTCTTTTGTCATACATAGCCTTGCAGCAGATCATGCGCAAAGGAGCTGTCCGTCATGAAACGTGTTGTGAGTATTGTTCTGCTGCTGCTTTTGCTCCCGGCTCTGCCCGCCGCCTCCCCCGTTCCCGGCGCGGGCGGAGGTCTGACGGTGTCCGCGCCGTCCGCCGTGCTGATGGAGAAGGAGACCGGCACGGTCCTCTTTGAGAAGAACGCCCGCGACACCGGCTTTCCCGCCAGCGTGACCAAGATCATGACCATGCTGCTGATCGTCGAGGCCATCGAGAGCGGCGCCGTCTCCCCCGACGACGTCGTGACCGCCAGCGAGCGCGCGGCCTCCTTCGGCGGCAGCTGCGTCTATCTGGAGGCCGGAGAGCAGATGAGCGTGCATGAGATGCTCAAATGCATCGCCGTTGTCTCGGCCAACGACTGCGCCGTGGCCATGGCGGAGCACCTGTGCGGCAGCGAGGAGGTCTTCGTGCGCCGCATGAACGAGCGGGCGAAGGAGCTCGGTCTCGAGCACACGCACTTTTCCAACTGCACGGGGCTGTTCGACGACGGAGAGCACTTCACCTGCGCGCTCGATGTGGCGCTGATGTCGCGCGAGCTGCTGCGCCACGAGAGCATCAAGGCCTACACCACGATCTGGATGGACTCCATCCGCGGCGGGGAGTTCGAGCTGGTCAACACCAACAAGCTCGTCAGCCGCTATCCCGGCTGCACCGGGCTCAAGACCGGCTACACCTCGACGGCGCGCTACTGTCTCTCGGCCTCGGCCGAGCGGGCGGGCGTGGAGTACATCGCCGTGGTCATGCACTGCGACACGGCCGAGAAGCGCAACCGGGACGCCGAGACCCTGCTCAACTACGCCTTCGCCTCCTTCCGCCTGATCCCGCTGCGCGCGGAGAAGGCGCTGCCCGCCCTGCCGGTCGCCCTCGGGCGGCAGGACACGGTCCCGCTCCGGTATGACGGGCCCGAAAGCCTGCTCGCCCCGAAGGGCGGCGAGCCCTCGTATGCGCTCACCCTGCCCGCCTCTGTCCCCGCGCCGGTCGAGGAGGGCGCGCGCGTCGGCACGCTGCGCGTCTCGCTCGGCGGCGAGACGCTCGCGGAGGTCCCGGTCTGCGCGGCGGAGGCGGTCCGGCGTATCGGCTTCGGCGGTCTGGCCCTGCGCCTGGCCGGGAGCCTCGTGGGGCTGTAGAACAAAAAAGTGAGACGAAATCACGGGTTTCGTCTCACTTTTTTATTCCGTTCACCAGATCGCGCACCCAGGCGCGGCGCCTGACAAAGGCGTAGCCGAGGAAGCACTTGGCGTTCTCCGCCGCCAGGACGGCGGCGACCATCGGCACGATCGGCACGGCGGTAAAGCGCGAGAGCACGAAGGCCAGCGGCAGCACGATCCCCCACTGCCAGCCGCTGTCGAACACGAAGGTGATCGCGGCGCGGCCGCCGGCGCGCAGCGTGAAGTAGCAGGCGTTGGCGAAGCCGTGGAAGGGCATGCACGCGGCCGTCAGCAGCAGGAGCTGTCCGGCCAGGCGGCGGACCGCGTCGGTGGTGTTGTAGACGCGCGGCACGAACGGCGCGACCAGCGCCATCAGCGCGCCGACCAGCGTGCACAGCACGACGGCGAAGGCGATGAGCTTGCGGTCCTCGTCCACGGCGCGCTCCAGCTCGCCCGCGCCGAGCAGCTGGCCGATGAGGATGGAGATCGCGTTGCCCATGGCGATGAAGCTGGTGAAGAAGAGATTGCCCACGGTGGACGAGATGTTCACCGCCGAGACCACCTCCAGCCCGCGCAGGGAATAGCACTGGTTGAGGAAGGTCATGCCGCTGGACCACAGCAGCTCGTTGACCAGCAGGGGCAGCCCCGTCACGGCGACGGCGCGCAGCAGGCGGCCCGGGATGCGCCAGGTTTTGAAGGCGGTGTCCAGGAAGCGGTTGCGCTCACGGTGGCGGTGCGTCCAGAGCACGATGATGCCGCACTCGGTAAAGCGGGCGATGACCGTGGCGATCGCGGCGCCCTCCACCCCGAGGGCGGGCGCGCCGAGCTTGCCGAAGATCAGGATATAGTTGAGCGTGAGGTTCACCAGCACCGCGGCGATGCCCGCCTTCATGGGCAGCAGGGTCTCGCCGGTCTCGCGCAGGGTGCTGGAGTAGGCCATCTGAAGCGCGAAGGGCGGCAGCTGCACCAGCATGATCGCGAGATAGTCTTTTGCGTGGCGCATGGTGGCGGCGAGATCCAGGGCCTCGTTTCCCTCGTGGATGAACTGGGCGATGAGCGTCTCCCCGGCCGTGAGGAAGATCGCCGTGAAGCACAGCACCGCGCCGAACGCGATGTAGAGCTTGGCGCGGAAGGAGTCGGCCACGCCTTTGTCGTCGCCCGCGCCGTAGTACTGGGCGGTGAAGATCCCCGCCCCGGCGAGCCCGCCGAAGATGCAGAGGTTGAACACGAACAGGAGCTGGTTGACGATAGCCACGCCGCTCATGGGCTCGGTGCCCACCTGCCCGACCATGACGTTGTCGAGGAGGTTGACGAAATTGGTGATGACGCTCTGGATCAAAATCGGCAGCATGACCGAAAAGAGCCGTCTGTAAAAGGCCCTGTCTCCGATATACTTTTGCATCTTTCCCCTCCTCTCCGCGTTGTCAGTGAGAGAGAGTATAACCCGGAGCGCCGATAAACGCAAGCTGAAAAAATGAAAAAGCAGCCGAACGGCTGCTTTTTTAACATGATCCGCCTGTCGGGCTCATTCCCCCAGCGCGCGCTGCTTCTCCCGGAGTCTGCCGGAGAAGTCGTCCAGCAGGCCCGCATCGACGCTCCTGCTTTTCAGCAGCGCGTCAAACAGCATGCCCAGCCGCTCGCGCGAGACCGCGAAAACGCTCCCCGCGTAGTACTCCTCTCCGGAGATCTGCGGCTCGTACAGCCGCCCGTAGGACTTCCCGCTGCGGGTGAAGCCCCCCTCGGCGATCGCGCCCTTGGCCAGCAGACGGTTGAGCAGGATGTGGATGGAGTTGTCCTTCCACTTCTTGTCCACCGACAGCTCGAGGATCTCGCCCCGCGTCAGCGGCCGCCCGGCGTCCCACAGGACGTTCATGATCTCCAGTTCGCTCTTGGTCAGTTCCATGCTGCATCCTCCCAACCGCAGTTGACGGGGCTCTCCGTTCAGCAAACGATAAACAGCGTTTGCTTGGATGGAGAGAACACGATGCTACCTTGTTCCTTCGGTATCATCTTATCGCACAGGCGGGAAGAAGTCAAGTCCAAAAAGTGCCGAAAATGTTTCAAATAACTGAACAAAGGCTCAAATCAGCCCGAAAATGTTTCCGAAAACTTCAATTTTTTCATGTATCAGGAGCTCGGCGGCGACGCCGTAGCCCCCGGTGAGCGTGCCGGAGAAGCTCCCGTCGTAGATCGTGCCGCTGCCGCAGGAGGGGCTGTTGGTCTTGAGCAGGGCGCGGCGGCAGCCGTTTTCCCTTGCGATGCGCAGCGCCTCCTCCGCGCCGCGCCGGAAGGCGTCGGTCACATCCTCGCCCGCGCGGCTGACGACGCGGCCGTCTCTCCGCTCGCTCGGGACGCGCGGGGTCGGCAGGCCGCCGAGCTGCTCGGGGCAGACCGGCACCAGCTCGTATCGCCCGCGCAGGGCCGCGAGCGTTTCGGGCGGCAGGGCGTTGTTCCCGCCGTCGTACTTGCAGTTTTCGCCTGTGAGGCAGGCGCTGATCAGCAGCTTTTCCATTGTCTCACCGCCTCATGCTGATGCCGAGGAAGGCGCCGCAGACGCCGCCGATGATGTGCGTCAGCTGCGAGACGTTGTCCGCGAGGGTGATGCCGTCGACGATCTCCCCGCCCAGATAGAGGGCCAGCACCAGGATCAGCGTGAGCGGGATGCAGCCGTCGCGCATGCCGGAGAGCGAGGACATGGCGATCATCATGAACACGATGCCCGAGGCGCCCATCAGCGCCGTGCCGGGGAAGAAGAGCCAGTGCACCATGCCCGAGACCAGCGCCGTCACGACGATGGCCCAGAGCAGGGGGCGGCTGCCGTACTTCTCCTCGAGCGGGGGTCCGACCACGAGGATCATCATCATGTTGTGCAGCAGGTGGGTGTAGCTCGCGTGGCCGAGCACATGCAGCACGAAGCGCGGGTAGGTGCCGAGGTCGCGCCAGGACGAGCGGTAGACGCTAAACAGCGCCGTCGTGCTTTTCCCGCCGGTCCAGTGGTGCAGCCAGAGCACCAGCAGGCTCAGCAGCGCGAAGGTGAGCACCACCGGGGAATTGTACTGCAAGCGGATGCTGCCGCGCTTCATGTCAGCTCCTCCAGCGCCCGGTCGTAGAAGGCCTTCGTCCGCCCGTCAAAGCAGACCATGCGCACGCGCTCGAGCTCCGGGTGTTCCTTCAGGAAGGCCGCGATGGTCGAGACGGCGATGCGGGAGGCCTTCTCCAGTGGAAAATGGTAGACCCCGGTTGAGATGGAGGGGAAGTCCACGGTTTTGCAGCCGTTTTCGGCGGCGAGGGTCAGGCAGCTTTTGTAGCACGAGGCCAGCAGCGCCTCCTCCCCGCTGCCGCCGCCGTGCCAGACGGGGCCGGGGGTATGGATGACGAAGCGGGCGGGCAGGCGGTAGCCTTTGGTGATCTTCGCCTCGCCGGTGCGGCAGCCGTGGAGCGTGCGGCACTCCGCGAGCAGCTCGGGCCCGGCTGCCCGGTGGATGGCGCCGTCCACCCCGCCGCCGCCGAGCAGGCTGGTGTTGGCGGCGTTGACGATGGCGTCGACCGCCTGCTTTGTGATGTCGCCCTGGATGATCTCGATGCGCGATGTGTTCATATGTTCCTCCTGACAAAAGAACGGGAAGCGTCCGCAACCCGTTCTTTCTCTGTTATTCTCCGATATCGATCCGGATTTCGCCGTCCGCCGCGGACAGGGCGATGTGCCGGGTATTCCGGCCGCGGCGCTCCACGATTTTGGCGGCGAGAGCGTCCTCGATGTCCTTCTGGATGGTGCGGCGCAGGTTGCGCGCGCCGTAGGTGACGGAGTACGCCTTCTCCACGAGGAAGTCGAGCACGCTGTCGTCCCAGGTGAGCACGGTGTTTTTCTCCTCCATGAGCCCGCGCACCTCGGCGAGCATGAGCCCCGCGATGGCGCGGAAGTTCTTCTCCGTGAGCTGGTTGAAGCAGACGATCTCGTCGACGCGGTTGATGAATTCGGGCCGCAGGAAGTCGTTGAGGGCCTTCATGGCGCGCTCGCGCGTCATGTCGGTGAGCGTCCCGCCGAAGCCGACCGAGCCGGTTTTGGTGTTCGAGCCCGCGTTGGTGGTCATGACGAGCACCGTGTTCTCGAAGTTGACGGTCCTCCCCTGCGCGTCGGTGATGCGCCCGTCGTCGAGGATTTGCAGCAGGATGTTCATCACGTCGGGATGGGCCTTCTCGATCTCGTCGAAGAGCACCACGCTGTAGGGCTTGCGGCGGATCTTCTCGGTGAGCTGACCGGCCTCGTCGTAGCCGACATAGCCCGGGGGCGAGCCGATGATGCGCGAGACGGAGAACTTCTCCATGAACTCCGACATGTCGAGGCGGATCAGGCTCTCGGGCGAGTCGAAGAGGTCCTCGGCCAGGCGCTTGACGAGCTCGGTCTTGCCGACGCCGGTGGGGCCGACGAAGATGAAGGAGACGGGCTTGCGCTTGACCTTGAGTCCCACGCGGCTGCGGCGGATGGCGGCGCAGACGGCGGCGACGGCCTCGTCCTGGCCGACGATGTGGGCCTTGAGCCGCTCGTCGAGTCCGGCCAGACGCTCGAACTCGTCCTCGCGGATGGAGGAGGCGGGGATCTTGGTCCACAGCTCGATGACGCGGGCCAGATTGTCCATGCTCAGCGAGGGTCTGGGCTTCGCGTCCAGCTCCCTGAGCTCGGCCTCGCGCTGCATCTCGCGGCTTCTCAGCTCCGCGATGCGGGCGTAGCGCTGATCCAGCAGCTCGTCGCTCAGCTGCTGGCCGACGGGCGCGTCGGCGCTCATGAGGGCCTCGCGCTCGAAGCGGATATTCTCGAGATCACGCTTGATCTCCGCGCGGCGGTTGATGTCGGGGTTTTTGAGGTTGACGTCGGAGCAGGCCTCGTCGATCAGGTCGATGGCCTTATCCGGCAGATAGCGGTCGGTGATGTAACGCTCGCTGAGCAGCACGGCCTGACGGCACATCTCGTCGGTGATGGCCACGCCGTGGAAGTCCTCGTAGTACTTGGCGATGCCGCGCAGGATGGCGATGCTGTCGGCGATCGACGGCTCCGCGACCGTGACGGGCTGGAAGCGGCGTTCGAGGGCGGAGTCCTTCTCAATGTGCTTGCGGTACTCGGTGAAGGTCGTGGCGCCGATGACCTGGATCTCCCCGCGCGAGAGGGCGGGCTTGAGGATGTTGGCGGCGTTCATGCTGCCCTCGGCGTCGCCCGCGCCGACGATGGTGTGCACCTCGTCGATGACGAGGATGATGTTGCCGTGCTTGCGGATCTCCTCGATCAGACCCTTCATGCGGCTCTCGAACTGGCCGCGAAACTGCGTCCCCGCGACCAGCGCCGTCAGGTCGAGCAGGAAGACCTCCTTCTCGCGCAGCTTCATGGGCACGCGGCCGTCCGCGATGCGCTGGGCCAGGCCCTCGGCGATGGCGGTCTTGCCGACGCCGGGCTCGCCGATCAGACAGGGGTTGTTCTTCTGGCGGCGGTTGAGGATCTGGATGACGCGCTCAAGCTCCTCCTCGCGGCCGATCATGGCGTCGAGCTTTCCCTCGCGGGCGCGCGCCGTCAGGTCGATGCAGTAGTTGTCGAGGAACTTGCGCTTGGCGGCCTTCGGGGGCGCGTCGGTCTTGCGGGTCTCGCCCGGGCCCTGCGCCGGCGGCGGATTGGGCGTGCTGCCCGGGCCGCCGAAGAGCCGCGAGAGGAAGGGGAAGGTCGCGGTCTTGCCGTCGTCGTCCGCGCCGGAGTCGGCCTCGTCGACGGGCGTCAGATCCTCCGCGCCGTTGAGCACGTTCATCATCTCGCCGGTCAGGCCGTCGAGATCCTCGTCCGTCAGACCCATCTTCTCGATCACGTCGTCCACGGGCTTGATGTGCAGTTCGCGGGCGCATTTGAGGCACAGGCCCTCGTTCTTGGCCTTGCCGTTTTCAATTTTGGTAATGAAGACCACCGCGACGTTCTTGCCGCAGCGGGAGCAGAGTGCAGGCTGCATGGGATTCCTCCGAGAATAGACAGATCAAAGGTTGCTGGTCAGCGAATCGAAAATCAGGAAGAAGCGGCCGAGCGTGGTGTGGGACATGGTGTCCTTGCCGATGAGCACGCCGAGGTAGCTCAAAAGCCAGCACAGCAGCACGCAGTAGAGAAAGCCCTTGGCGAAGCCGAGGATCGCGCCGCCGATCTCGTCGACGCTCTCCAGATTGGGGAGACGGAACGAGAGGTTGCCGATGCTGGCCAGCGCCACCATCAAAATCAGGATCAGCAGAAAGCCGATCACCATCGCGCCGACGTGGGTGATGGTATCGCATACGACGTCGACGACCGCCTTGGTCATGTTGCTGCCGGTCTCCTCGGCCCGGGCGACGGCCTTCGCCGCCAGCTCCTCGGCCCGCTTTTCGTGCAGGCCCAGATCGCTCAGGCACTCGTAGGCGTAGTCGTAGCGCAGGGAGCTGTCCTGCTTCAGGATGTCCTCCAGCGAATAGTCGCTGTTGCCGTAGCCCATGCGCTCCAGGATCGCGCCGCGGTTCTTGCTCGAATCGACGTAGCCGTCGATGAAGGGCTCGATGGCCGGCACGACCTCGTGCGCGTAGGCGGCGGAGAGGATGCTCGCCCCGAGCAGGGAGATGATGATGGCGAGGATGCCCGCCACGCCGCCGACCACCCCGCGCTTGTAGCCGTTCCAGGTGCACAGGGCGAGCAGGATTATGAGGATGATGTCAATTACAGCTTTCATATGTACCCCTCATCCATTGCAGATTCGAAGCATCTTGGATAGTATACCAGCTTTTTGTGAACAAATATAGCGTCCGTCCGTACAAAATCAGTGCCGCGCCATCATGTCTCCGACCGGGCCGTCGTACCAGACGCGGTTGAGATAGAGCCCCTGCGGCGGCATGGTGGGTCCGGTCAGGCGGCGGTCGCCCTTTTCGAGCAGGGCCGGGATCTCACCGGGCTCGAGCTTGCCGTAGGAGGCGTAGACCAGCGTGCCGACGATGGCCCGGCACATGTTGTACAGGAAGCCGTCGGCGCAGACGGAGACGGTGATGAGCTCCCCGTCCCGTTCGACGCGGCACCAGTGCACGGTGCGCACGGTGGTTTTCGTCTCGGTGCCGACCGAGCGGACCGCGCGGAAATCGTGCGTGCCCTCGAAGGCCGCGGCGGCCTTCAGCATCCGCTCCGTATCGAGGCGTTGCGGGTAGAAGCAGACGCGCTTTTCGAGAAACGGATCGCGGATGGTACTGTTCCATATTTTATAGATATATTCCTTCTTTATGCATGAGCCGATGGCGTTGAAGCCGTCCCCGGCCTCCACGGCCTCGAGCACGGCGATATCCTCGGGCAGCCGCGCGTTGAGCGCCAGCGGCAGCCGCTGCAGGGGGATGCGCGTGTCGCTGCGGAAATTCGCGCAGTAGCGCAGGGCGTGCACGCCCGCGTCGGTCCGACCGCAGCCGACGACGCGCAGGCGCTCGCCGCAGGCCTTGAAGATCGCCTGTTCGAGCGTCTCGGCCACCGTGATGTCGTTTTTCTGCACCTGCCAGCCGTGGTAGCGGCTGCCGTCATAGCGCAGGCAAAGAGCGATGTTTTTCATAAGCCTTTCAGAGCGATCATCCCGGCGAGGAAGGCCGCGCCCAGCGCGAGCGCGACGGCGTCCCGCGTCTGCATCGAGAGCTGTTTCATGCGCGTCCTGCCCTCGCCGCCGTGGTAGCAGCGGCTCTCCATCGCGACGGCGAGCTCGTCGGCGCGGCGGAAGGCCGAGACGAACAGCGGCACGAGGATCGGCAGCAGGGCCTTGGCCCGGCTGACCAGGCCGCCGGTCTCGAAGTCCGCGCCGCGGGCCTTCTGGGCCGACATGATCTTGTCGGTCTCGGAGATGAGCGTGGGGATGAAGCGCAGGGCCATGCTCATCATCATGGTCATCTCGTGCACGGGCAGGCGCAGGGCCTTCAGGGGTTTAAAGAGCAGCTCCAGCCCGTCGGTCAGGGCGATGGGGCTCGTGGTGTAGGTCAGCAGGAAGGTGCCGGAGATGAGCAGCACGATGCGCAGCACCATCTGGCAGGCGCGGGAGATGCCCTCCCGGGTGATGATCCAGCCAGGGAGCACGGGCGTGCCGCCGGTATAAAAGAGATTGAGCAGGGCCGTGAGCACGATGATGAAGAGCATGGGCTTGACGCCCTTGAACATCGTTTTGGGCGGGATGCGCGAGAGGGCCATGCACACGGCCGTCGCGAGCGTCACGGCGGCGTAGCCGGGCCAGCTCACGGCCTGGAACAGGGCCACGATATAGACGATGACGAGCACGATCTTCGTACGCGGATCGAGGCGGTGGACGACGGTGTCGCCGGGGAAGTACTGACCGAGCGTGATATCCTTCAGCATGGCCGTCCCTCCCGCAGTCTGAGCAGCGCATGAAGCAGCTGCTCATGGGTGAACACGCTCTCCGGCACCGCGAGGCCCCGGCGGCGCAGCGCCGCGGCGATCTCGGCGGCGCGCGGCACGTTCAGGCCGATCTCCGTCAGGCGTCCGGCCTGCGCGAAGACCTCGGCCGGCGTCCCGTCGAGGGCGACGTGTCCGCGGTCGAAGACGATGATGCGCTCGGCGAGCTGAGCC
>CADCLH010000056.1:10343-21638 GCA_902802215.1 Oscillospiraceae bacterium | reverse complement strand
TTCGTCGGCGAGGCCGCCGCGGGCCCGCTCTTTCTGCCGCAGGCGCACAGGCCGAGCGTCACGGTGATCGCCAGCAGCAGGGCCAGCACTTTGGTTAAGATTCTGTTTTTCATGCGTTTTTTCCTTTTTCTGTGTATTCTGTTTTATTCGTGCACGGCGCTCTCCAGCTCGCTCAGGTGCACGTACTCGTCGTAGCTGCACCGGCGGTCGATCACGCCGGCGTCGGTGATCTCGATGATGCGGTTGGCCACGGTCTGGGTGAGCTGGTGGTCGTGGCAGGAAAACAGGATGTTGTATTTGAAAGCCTCGAGCCCGTTGTTGAGAGGAAGTTCGCGCCCGAGAGCATCATGCGCGAGAGCATGCAGCGCACGCGCTCGCCGCCGGAGAGGACCTTCACCGGCTTGTACACGTCGTCCCCGGAAAACAGCATCCGCCCGAGGAAGGTGCGCAGATAGCTCTCCCGCTTGTCCTCGGAGAACTGGCGCATCCAGTCGATCAGGTCGTACTCGCAGTCGTCGAAAAAGCGGCCGTGGTCCTTGGGGTAATAGGCGGGCTCGATGCTGGCGCCCCACTTGACCGTGCCGGAGTCCGGCTCCTCCTCGCCCATGAGGATCTTGAACAGCATCGTGACGGCAAGCTCGTTTTTCCCGACGACAGCGATCTTGTCGTCCTTCCCGACGATGAAGCTCACCTTGTCCAGCAGCTTCACGCCGTCGACGGTCTTGGAGACCTCGGTGACAAAGAGGCGATCCTTGCCCGGCTCGCGGTTGGCCTTGAAGCCCACCCAGGGGTAGCGCCGTCCGGAGGCGGGCAGCTCCTCCACCGCGGGCGATGAAGGTTTGCAGCTCCTGGATCTTCTGCTCGGCCTTCTTGTTCTGGTCGCGGATGAGCTTCTGGATGAGCTGGCTGGACTCGTACCAGAAGTCGTAGTTGCCGACGTACATCTTGATCTTGCCGTAGTCGATGTCGACGATGTGCGTACAGACGTTGTTGAGGAAATAGCGGTCGTGGCTGACGACCAGGACCGTCCCCTCGTAGTCCATGAGGAAATCCTCGAGCCAGACCACGCTCTTCAGGTCGAGGTTGTTTGTGGGCTCGTCGAGCAAAATCACGTCCGGATGGCCGAAAAGGGCCTGGGCCAGCAGCACCTTGACCTTGATGCGCGGGTCGGTGTCGCGCATGAGATTTTGATGCAGGCTCACGTCCACGCCGAGCCCCTGCAGGATGCGGCCCGCGTCGCTCTCGGCCTCCCAGCCGCCGAGCTCGGCGAACTCCTCCTCCAGCTCGGCCGCGCGGATGCCGTCCTCGTCGCTGAAATCCGGCTTGTCGTAGATCGCGTCCTTCTCCTTCCCGCACGCGTACAGGCGGGGATTGCCCATGATGACGGCGTCGAGCACCGTGTAGTCGTCGTACAGGCTCTGGTTCTGCTTGAGCACCGACATCCGGCGTCTGGGGTCGAGCGTCACGCTGCCGCTCGTCGGCTCCAGCTCACCGGAGAGGATCTTGATAAAGGTGGATTTCCCGGCGCCGTTGGCGCCGATGATGCCGTAGCAGTTGCCCGCGGTGAATTGCAGGTCGACGCGCGAGAACAGCACGCTCGGGCCGAACTGCATGGACAGGTCGTTGACTCGCAGCATAAGAACACTCCCGGGATTTTTTGTCGCTGTAACAGTATAGCGGCTTAAGCGGCTTTCGTCAATGGTGCGGCGCTTGACTTTTCCCCTGCCGCGGGGTAAACTGACTGCGTATTATGTAAAGGAGCCTGTCTATGCGGCTGAGCGAGCAAAACCGAAAAACCGAAACCGTGCTGACGGTCCTGCTGCTGCTGGTCCTGCTGGCTTATCTGGCGCTCTATGCCTACGCCGATTTCAGGGGCTTTGCGCGGCTGAGCACCTCGGACATGTATGAGGATACGCTGGTCGCGCGGCTCATGTGGGAGGCCGGGACGCTGTTCCCCAAGCGATTCCTCTTCGGCAACCAGTTCTACGTGATCGCCACCCCCGCGCTCTCCGCGCTGTTCTACGGGCTCACGGGCAGCATGAACCTCGCCATGGCCCTCGCCACGACCTGCATGTCGCTGCTGCTGCTGCTGAGTCTGGACTGGATGCTGCGCCCCTTCACGAAGCGTCCGCTCCTGCGGGCGGCGGCGCTGCTCGCGGCCGTCGGGCTGTTCTTCGGTCCCGCCTCGATCCGGCGGGAGGACGGACCCCAGCTGTTCTACGTCATGTGCAGCTTCTACGCCTGCTACACCATCACGAATTTTGTGGTCATGGGCGACTATGCCCGCTCCCGGTCGGACAATCGGCTCCGGCTGCCGACGCTGCTCGCAGCGCTCGCGCTGTGCTTCTGTACCGGCCTGCAAAGCCCGCGGCAGACCGCCGTCACCGTGCTGCCCCTGCTGTGTCTGGAGGGGCTGCGTCTGCTCTCGCGGCTGCGGAAAAAGCTCCCGGTCCTCGCGCCCGGCGCGCGCATGCCGCTGCTGCGCACGCTGGCCTATGCGGCGGCCAATCTGGCCGGGCTGTACGCGTCGCGCTTCCTGCCCGCCCGCAAGCACACCATCTATACCGGCGCCTCGATCTTCAGCGGCGCCTCCGCGGTCGAAAAGCTGCGCTCGGTCCGGCTGGCGCTCTCGACCGTCAGCGGCCTCGACTATGTCATCAAGAGCGACGCCCGGTGGTTCTTCCTGCTGATGTTCCTCTTCTGCCTGCTGCTCGAGCTCGCGGCCGCCTGGCTGCTGCTCTTTCGGCGGAAAGAGGAGGAGACGGACGCCGCCTGCTTCTGGCGTCTGAGCCTGATCGCCGCCGCCGGGGCAATCGCCGCCTTCTTTGTCACAAGCGTCAACCTGCGCCCCATCTACCTGTTCCCGCTCTATTTTCTCCCGGCCCTGTCGCTGGTGCTGATCGCGCGGCGCGTCCGCCCCGGCCTGCTGTATATCCTCACGGGCGTGCTGCTGGTCCTCACGGCGGCGAATCTCTATTTCAGCTACCGGGAGGATGTGGCCACCATCAACGATCCCCGCGAAACAGCCAGCGAGGCCGTGTGCCGCTACGCGCTCGACAACGGATACGAGCTGGTCTACGGGACGCACGCGTCCACGGCACCGAACATCGCCGTGTGCTCCGACGGGAAGCTGATCGCCGGCTGCTGGGACGGGGAGGTCATCTTCAAGGTCTCCCCGCACATCAACATCCGGGATATCTACCACTTCCTCGATTATGAGCGCGGGATCTACGTTTTTCTGGATTATGAGCTGGAGGCGGCGCTGTACGAGGCGGAAGCCGCGAACACGACGCTCACCTTCCGCGGGCGCTTCGGCCCATATTCCGTCTACACCTCGTCCTTCCAGCTTCTCTATCCGATCTCCGACAACATCGATTATAACCCGAGATGGCGCGACGAATACCAAAGCTGAATACGCGCAAAACACCCGCGGTCCAAAGGGCCGCGGGTGTTTTGCGTTTGCGGATATTTACTTTCCGAAGTACTCGATGATGTGGCGGGGGCAGATGTCGGCGCAGTGGCCGCACTGCACGCACTTGGCCGGGTCGACCTGGGCGAGGTTGTCCTTGACGACGATCGCGTCCGCCGGGCACTCGCGCTGGCACTTCATGCAGCCGATGCAGCCCACGCTGCACATCTTCATCACGACGCCGCCCTTGTCCCTGTTGGAGCAGGCGGGCATGATCTTCTGGCTCTCGGGGATGAGCTTGACGATGTTCTTGGGGCAGATCTCCACGCAGGCGCCGCAGCCGACGCACTTGGAGCGGTCGACCTTCGCCACGCCGTCGACGATGTGCATGGCGTCGAACTGGCAGGCGCGCGCGCAGTTGCCGAGGCCGATGCAGGCAAAGGTGCAGAGCTTGTTGCTCTTGCCGCCGAAGAGCATGGCGGCCTGACAGTCCTTGGGCCCGTTGTAGTTGAAGCGCATCTCCGCGTTTCCGGCGCCGCCGGAGCAGGGCACGAAGGCGACCATCTTCTCGGCCGCGTCGTTGGACACGCCCATGATCTCGGCCACCCTGGCGGCCGTCTCCGCGCCGCCGGCGACGCAGCGGTTGCAGGGCGCCTCGCCCCGGGTGACCGCCGCGGCGTAGCCGTCGCAGCCGGGATAGCCGCAGCCGCCGCAGTTGGCGCCGGCCAGGGCCTCACGGACCGCGGCCTGCTTGGGGTCGACCTCCACATGGAAGATCTTTGAGGCGAAGGCCAGCAGCGCGCCGAAAATCGCGCCCAGCGCGCCGAGGACGAGGATCGAAAGAAGGATTGTTTTCATGCTTCTCTACCTCCTCAGACGGGGATGGCCATGCCGCTGAAGCCCATGAAGGCCAGCGCGACGAGGGCCGCGGAGACAAGGCAGATCGCGAAGCCGTGGAAGCACTCGGGATAATCGGCGAACTCCACGCGCTCGCGCACGCTGGCGAACAGGACGATGGCGAGCAGGAAGCCGATGCCGCCGGTGATGCCGTAGACCAGAGACTCGATGAAGTTGTACTTGTTCTGGACGTTGAGCAGCACCACGCCGAGCACCGCGCAGTTGGTGGTGATCAGGGGCAGGTAGATGCCCAGGGCGGAGTAGAGCGAGGGGACGGACTTTTTCAGGAACATCTCGACGAACTGCACCAGCGCCGCGATGACCAGGATGAAGGCCAGGGTCTGGAGGAACTCAAGCCCCAGCGCGACCAGGATGTACTCGTTGATGACCCAGCAGATCGCCGAGGCCAGACCCATGACGAACACGACCGCAAGGCCCATGCCGAAGGCGGTGTCGACCTTGTTGGAGCAGCCGAGGAAGGGGCAGCAGCCGAGGAACTGCGAGAAGATAAAGTTGTTGATCAGGATCGCACCCAGCGAAATCTCAATAATACTGCTCAGCATGATTACTCATCCTCCTCCTTCTCTTCTTCCGCCTTGGCCTGCTCGGCCAGGGCCGCTTTCTTCAGCTCGGACTTCTTGAGCGCGTACTGCATGACGGCGATCAGCACGCCCAGCGTCAAAAAGCCGCCGAAGGGCAGGGACAGGATGGAAGCGCCGTAGCTTTCGGGGAAGATCTGGATGCCGGCCCCGGTGCCGTCGAGCGTGAAGCGGAAGCCGTTGGAGACGTCGATCAGGCCGCCGCCGAAGCGCCCGGCGCCGAGCAGCTCGCGCACCACGCACATGATGATCAGCACGACCGTGTAGCCGAAGCCCTGGAAGATGCCGTCCAGGAAGCAGGCGCCGACGGGCATTTTCTGGCAGAAGGCCTCCGCGCGGCCGATGATGATGCAGTTGACGACGATCAGCGGGATGAACACGCCGAGCGCCTCGCTCAGCGCGGGGACGTAGGCTTGCAGCAGCAGGTCGACGATGGTGACGAAGGTCGCGATGACGACCACGAAGATCGCAAGCCGGATCTCGCCGGGGATGATCTTGCGGATCAGGGAGATGACGACGTTGCAGCAGGTCAGGATGATCAGAACGGAAAGGCCCATGCCCACGCCGTTGAAGAGCGTCGTCGTGATGGCCATGGTGGCGCACATGCCGATCTGCTGGACAAGGACGGGGTTGTTGGTGATGAGGCCTTCGGTGAACTGTTTCTTCGGATTCATACAGCACTACCTCCTTAACCCAGGGATTTCACGACGCGGATCGACTCCGCGACGGCGCCCGCGATGGAGCGGGAGGTGATCGTCGCGCCGGTCAGGGCGTCGATGCTGCCGCCGGCGTTGGACAGCGCGATCGACTCGTCCTGTCCGACGAACTGGGCGCGGAACTTGACGCCGACCTCGGCGGTGCTGGCCGCGTTGGCGCCCAGACCGGAGGTCTCGGAGTGCTCGATCACGGAGATGCCGGTGCACTTGAAGTCGGGATCGACGCCGCAGGCCAGGGTGATGTTGCCCTGCGCGCCGGAGAAGGTGGAGGTCACGACATGGCCGGCGCCGTTGGTCGCGCGGTGGATGGTGTCGACCGTCGGGAAGCTCTCCTTGTCGAATTCGATCTCCTCATAGCCGTCGGCCTGCATGACGGACGCGAAGGCGGCGGCTGTCTTGGCCTGGGCCTGAGCGAAAATGATGGGGGCGGTCAGGTTGTTGACGAAGCCGAGCGCGCCCGCCGCGACGGCGCAGACCAGGAACAGAACGATGGCAAGCTTCAGGATCTTGTTCATCACACAGCCTCCTTCTTTGCGGCCTTCTTCGCAGCCCGGGCGGCGGCGATGTCCTCCCGGGAGACGCCGAACTGGTGGCGGTGGCAGGCCTTGTCGAGGGCCCAGGTGGTCAGGTTCATGATCAGGATGGCGTAGGAGCAGCCCTCCGCGAAGCCGCCGAAGCAGCGGATCAGCATGGTCAGCGCGCCGATGCCGATGCCGTAGATGGCCTGACCCCAGCGGGTGACGGGAGAGGTCGCGTAGTCGGTCGCCATGAAGATGCCGGTGAACATGACGCCGCCGGAGAGGACGTTGTGGAGCATCCACTCGACCCTGCCGTAGCCGGCGTGTCCGCAGACCAGAGAGATCAGCGCGACCGAGCCGATCACGCAGGCGGGGATACGCCAGCGGATGACCTTGCGCACGATCAGGTAGGCGGCGCCGAGCAGGATCGCCAGCGAGCTGATCTCACCGATGGAGCCGGGGATCTTGCCGAGGAAGTTCTGGGCCACCGTAAAGGGCAGCGGGTTCTCGCCGTAGAGGTAGCTCAGGGGCGTGGCCATGGTGGTGCCGTCGATGATGACGACGGTCAGCGTCCCGGCGTAGGAGGCGGTCAGGAAGGCGCGGCCGGCAAGGGCCGGGTTGAGGAAGTTCTTGCCGATGCCGCCGTAGAGCTGCTTGACGACGACGATGGCAAAGAAGGTGCCGATGACGATCATCCACCACGGGGTCTGCGGAGGCAGCACCATGACCAGCAGCAGGCCGGACACGGCGGCGGAATAGTCGTCTATGGTGATGCTCTTGTGCAGCAGTCTCCGGTAAGCCCACTCGAAGAAGGTGGCGGAGGCCATGCCGGTGAGCATGAGCACCAGCACATGCCAGCCGTAGCGGTAGACGGCCACGATGGCCACCGGGATCATGGCGACGATCACGTCGCTCATCAGGCGGCGGGTGTCGACCGTGGTCCTGACCTGGGGCTGGTAGGCGACGTCGAAAATCAGTCTTTCGTTTTTCTCGCTCATTTCTGGGCCTCCTTTGCAGCGGCCTCGGCCTTTGCCTTCTCCTTGGCGGCCCTGACCTGGATCATGACCTTCGCGGTCTTGAAGGCGTGCGTGAGGGGCATGCGGGCGGGGCAGTTGTAGGTGCAGCTGCCGCACTCGAAGCAGTCGGTCACATGGTATTTTTGCAGCATGTCGAAATCGCGCCTGGTGTAGTAGAGGTACATGTAGACGGGCTCGAGGTTCATGGGGCAGACCGTGATGCATTTGCCGCAGCGGATGCAGACGGGGTCCTCAATGTTCTTGTCCTCTTCCTCGGTGAAGAACAGGACGCCCGCGGTGCCCTTGATGTTGACCGCCTCGAGGGAGGTGGCGCAGATGCCCATCATCGGGCCGCCGAGCACGATCTTGCGCGGGGTCTTGACAAAGCCGCCGCACTGCTCGGCGATGTGGGCAAAGGAGGTGCCGACTCTCGTCAGGGCGTTGACGGGGGCCGCCAGAGCCGAGCCGCCGTAGGTGACGATGCGCTCGACAACGCTCTTGCCCTCATAACAGGCCTGATAGATGGCGTAGGCCGTACGGGTGGAGATGACGTTGCAGCCGACGCCGGAGGGCAGGCCGCCGGGCTTGACCTCGCGGTTGGTGATGGCCTTGACCTGCATCTTCTCGCCGCCCTGGGGGTACTTGACGTTCTCGGGCACGATCTCGACGCCGTACTTGGCCGGATCGAGGGAGTTGAGCAGGTCGATGGCGTCCTGCTTGTTCTTCTCGATGCCGTAGTAGGCCTTCTCAACGCCCTGAGCGATGCGGGCGAGCTGGATACCCTTGAGCAGCTGCTCGGGGAAATTCAGCATCGTCAGGTGGTCGCCGTTGAGGTAGGGCTCGCACTCGGCGCCGTTGATGATGAGGGTGTCGACCTTGCCGATGCCGCCGCGGATCTTGAGCTCCGTGGGGAACATGGCGCCGCCCATGCCGACCACGCCGGCCTCGCGGATGCGCTGGAGGATCGCCTCGGGGTCCTTCATCTGCTCCTCCGTCAGGGGCTCCATCAGCTCAGGCGTGTCCTGAAAGTCGTTCTCGATGACGACCGCGGTGATCAGATCGCCCAGAGGGTGGGGTCTCGGCTCGACCGCGACGACCTTGCCGGAGACGGAGGCATGGACAGGTGCGGAGAAGGGCGCAGGGTTCTCGCCGATCTTCTGGTACATCTTCACCGTGTCGCCCACCTTGACCAGAGGCTTGCAGGGGGCGCCGATGTGCTGTGCCATGGGGATGACGACCTGCTTCGGCGGTGCGATCACGGTGACCGGAGTCTGGGGAGACTTCATGTAATCGGGATGCACACCGCCTTTAAACTTGTATGCCATACGCTTCACCTCGTTATGTAATACATGGTTACTGTCTGATTTTAACACATGAACCGGAGTCGTGTCTACGCCTTTTCTTGTAAAAAATGGCGAATTCGCATGATAACTTTCTCACAATTCCTGATAATTCTAAGCATTCTGTCTAAATGCGGCGACAATCCGGGGCAAAAACCGGAGCTTCCGGACGCAACCCCCGCCCGTCCGGAAACCGTTTCCCCAAGGATGTGACCGGGGTCACTGATATGGAAAATGTTTCCACATCAGTGACCCCCTCCGTCAGGCTCTCAGCCCAGGGCCACGTCCAGCGCCATCATCAGCGCGAAGCCCCCGAGATAACCGAAGCTCCCCGCGCCGGAGCGGGCGGCGGGACAGAGCTCGTGCACGGTGACGTAGAGCATCGCGCCCGCCGAAAAGCTCAGCAGCCAGGGCATGACCGGCCGGGCGAGTCCGGCCAGCAGGAAGGCCAGCAGGCCGAAGACCGGCTCCACCGCTCCCGAGAGCGCGCCGAACAGGAAGGCTCTCCCCTTTCCCATGCCGAGCTGCCGCAGCGGCAGGGCCACCGCCGCGCCCTCGGGGAAGTTCTGGATGCCGACGCCCAGCGCGAGAGCGAGCGCCGCGGCTCTCCCCTCCCCGCCCGGGGCGAGCGCGAAGGCAAGGCCGACGGCCATGCCCTCGGGGATGTTGTGCAGGGTGATGGCCGCAAAGAGCATGCGCTCCCTGCCCGCGGCCCCCGCCTGCACCCGGTCGAGCAGCGCGAGAAAGCCCGCCCCCAGCAGCAGCCCCGCCGCCGCGGGGAGCCAGGACGGAGCGCCCGCCTGCGCGATCGCGGGCAGCAGCAGGCTCCACACCGCGGCGGCGCTCATGACGCCGCCGGAGAAGCCGAGCAGCACTTCCTGCCCCGCCGCTCCCGTCCGGTCCGCGCAGAGAAACACCAGCGCCGCGCCGAGCGAGGTCATGCAAAAAAGAAACTGGGTCCCCGCAAGGGCCCAGAGAAAGTCAGAATTCATAAACGGTCCTCCGCTTTTCCCGGTCTTGTACCAGTATAAGCGGAGGACCGCGGTGTTGTGACGGATCAGCCCCGGCCGGGGTCGATCATGCCGATGCCCTCGGCGTAGGCGTCGCCGCTGAAATACGGCGGCTCGCCGCTGTCGCGGATCTCCAGCTCGCGGGCGATGTGCTCGAGGGTTTCGAGCTCGTCCGTGCCGCAGACGGTAACAAGCCAGCCCTTTTCCGCGTTGAACAGCAGGACGTAGTTGGCCCGGTCGTAGGCCCAGCGCTGGGTGCAGTTCGTGTAGTCGCTCGTCAGCTCCGTGACGTGCCAGCCGCCCCAGTCGTCCTCTTTGACAAGCGTGACCTCGCCGTTGATGACGCTGCGGAAGTTGCCCGGGCGGACGCTGCCGGCCCCGATGACGTAGGGGATGCTGCGCCCCTCGCCGTTGTCGGAGAGGTAGCTCGTCCAGCCCTCGGCGTCGGTGAAGCCGAACGTGGTCTCGCTCGGCAGATACCAGCAGCGGAATTCCGGTACGCTGACGATCTCCTGCGGTCCCTCGAAGCTCAGGACCATCCCCGCGTCGGGGAAGACCAGCTTCTGCTCGCTGAGCACCGTCCCGTCGGCGGCGAGCTCCACCCATCTGCCGCGCTCGGGCCCGTCGGTCCTGCGGAGGTTCATATAGTATTCGCTGACCGCGTAGGCGGCGGTGCTCATCAGCGCGGCGATCGCGGCGACGAGCAGCAGCGTGCGCAGGGTTTTCTTCGCGGTGCGCTTCGGCTTTTGGACCGGCGCGCCGATCTTTTTCATCACGCTGTCGTGCACGCGCCGGGCCATGGCCCTGTCTTCCCCGCCGGGCGTCACGTCCGTCGGGCAGCACTCGTCCATCAGATCAGAGATTCGGATCTGCACAGCCATACCCCCTTTCGCTGAAATAGGCGCGCAGGCGCTCCCGGCCCCGCGCGAGCTTCGTCCGTACCGTGGCGGCGTTCATGCCGAGCGCGTCGGCGATCTCCCCGGTCTTCTGGTACAGGAAGTAGTGCCGCCGGAAGATCTCGCCGTCCGGCTCGCCGAGCGAGTCGACGGCCTCGCGGGCCAGCTCCGTGAGCTCGGCGCGCAGGATGCTTTGCTCCATGTCCCCCTCGGCGGCTACTTCGAGCAGATCGTCGTCCAGCGGCTCGGCGAGCTTCCGCGCGCGCAGGGCGTCCTTCGCCCGGTTGCGGCAGACCGCGGCCAGCCAGGGTTTGAGCTTGCCCGGCGCCACGTCCTGCCGGTGCGTCCACAGGCTCACGAAGCTGTCGGACACGACCTCCTCGATGTCCTCCTGCGGCAGCGCGTGGCCCAGGATGTTGGCGGCGACGGCATAGAGATAGGGCGTGTACTGCCCGATGATCTCGCCGAGCGCCGCGGTGTCCCCGTCGCGGAGCAGGCGGAGCAGCGTGCGTTCGTTCACGGCTCTGTCACCTCCGCCACTTCGTCTCCGTCCGGCCCGACGCGCAGCCGCACCGCGCCGTCGTAGGCGGCGCGCAGCGTATCGTCGGCGAGGCGCACCAGATAATGCCCCCGCAGCTCGTCGCTCAGCACCGACAGGCGCGAGAGCGTCATGGAGGCCACGCACAGGCTCTCGGACGGTACGGCGTTTTCCTGATACAGGAGCGTGAGCTCGACGCCCTCTCTCCCCCGCAGGACGGACAGCATGTCGTTGGCGTCCCGGCTCCAGCCGCTCGGCGTGTAAAGCTGCATCGCGAAGTCGCAGACCGCGTCCCGGTCCAGGCCCTCGAGCCGCGCGAGCGTCTCCGGCTCGAAGCAGAGGCAGCCGCGCTGCTC
>CADCLH010000056.1:0-10321 GCA_902802215.1 Oscillospiraceae bacterium | reverse complement strand
AACTGCTCGGAGATCGCTTCGCTCAGCTCGAACAGGCGCGCCGGGGTGCAGTCCACGACGGTCAGAAAGCCCCAGTCGTCCAGACCGTCGGCGATCTGGTGCATGGCGACGACCCGGGCCTCACAGCCCTCCTGCCCGTCGAAGAGCTCCGCCATGCGCAGGGCCTCGCCCTCGTCGAGCACGAAGCGCGCGCTGTGCGGCACGAAGGAATACGCCTCGTCCTGCGGCAGAGCGCGGAACAGCTCGAGCTCGTCCTTCCGCGCGTAAAAGCTGCCGAAGCGCTCGTAGATCGAATCCCAGTCGAACGCCGCGTACTCCTCCTCCGCTTTGGGGGCGGCCTCGCTCATCAGGCGGACGTAGGGCGTGGCGTCCGGGGCGTGGGTGGGCCAGGGCTTCGCCGTCGGCGCGGCGGCGCTCCCCTGCGCGCAGCCCGCGAGGATCAGCGCGAGGATCAACAGAAAGGGGATCGCCTTCGTCCATCGCGTTTTCATATCTCTCAGCTCCTTTCGGAAAGCGATGATCTTGTATCAAGTGCACTCACCCATATAAACGCGCAAAGCGCGGAAAATGTTTCAAGGCCGCAAAAAAGACCGCCCCGCCGGGGTGGGCGGGGCGGTCGTGCCGTGTTTTCTTATTCGAGCGCGTCCAGCAGCTCGCGGTCGGCGTAGACCCGCAGCGGCTCGAGGCCCTGCTTTTCGGCCTCCTTCTCGGCCAGCAGCAGCATCAGCTCGTAGTAGTCGCACTCCTCCGCGTCGAGCCGCTCCGCCGCGCGGGGCAGCTCCTGCTCGAGATAGGCGCGCAGGCTCTCCGCCGTGCCGCCGTAGCGGTCGAGGATCCACGCGAGGGCCTCGCGCTCGGACATCGTGCGCTCGAAGTAGTAGCGGCGACCGTGGAGCCCGTACAGCACGCGCCGCGCGTCGAGGTAGCCGATCTCCATGTCGCGTCGGGCCTGCGCCGCGTCGAAGTTCAGCACATGGCCGAGGTCTGCCCAGGTGCGGATCGTCGTGACGTTCGCGTCCTCGGGCATTTTGAAGCGGCGCTCCACGCCCATGCTGGGGATGCGCACGGCGATGATGTCGCGGTAGCCCGCCTCGATGAGCGGGTGGATGGGCAGAGAGTCGACAAAGCCGCCGTCGGCGTAGTATTTGCCGCCCAGCTTCTCGAGCCGGAAGCTCGGGTGGTAGGCGGAGGCCAGCAGCATGTCGCAGATCTGGTCGGCCGGCAGCTCGTTGACATGCACCTCGAGCGCCTTGCGGTCGGTCAGGGAGACGGTGCAGACGTAGAAGTCCACGTCCGAGTCCTTGACCCGCTGTTCGTCGATGATCTCGCGCACCCAGGCGCGCAGCGGGGCCACGTCGAGGCCGCGGTTGCGGATCACGTCGACGGCGTGGGCGATGATCCCCTGCCAGTCTCCGAGCTCGAGCTCCCCCTCCATGAACTTTTTGACGTCCTCTTCCTCCAGATCGCCGAGGTCGATGACCTTGGACATGTGGATGCTGCTCCAGGCGTCTATGGCGCGGGGCAGGTCGCGCATGACCATCAGCGCCCCGTTGAGCGCGCCGACCGAGGTGCCGGCGACGGCGTTGTACTTGACCCCGGCCTCGTCCAGCGCCTTCCAGACGCCGATCTCGTAGCCGCCCTTGGCGCCGCCGCCCTCGAGCGCGATGGCGTAGGTCTTGCTCAGGTCCAGACAGCATTCCATGAAATCGCCCCCTTTTCGGACCTCATACTATTCAACGATAAAAAGCTTCAGAGTTTTACCGAGTCAGAATTGTGTCAGGCAAGGCAGCGGCCGCAGGGCATAATGGAGATATATGGCCAAGGCCGCCAACGATGCATGGCACGATTCTGGCCGGTAAAAAATGAAGGGTTTTATTGGTGGATAGTATTATTCTAGCACAGTCGCGCCTTGTTCTCAAGTCCTCACAGGATGCCCAGCGCCCACATGGCCAGCAGCGCCGCCGCCGCGCCGAGCAGGAAGGCCGCCGCCGGGCGCAGGACGGGCGCGGCGCGCGGAGGCAGCATCCGCTCCGCGCAGCCCGCGGCCGCGGCCTTCGCCTCCTCCAGCAGCTCGTCGCGGGTCACGCCCTTCTGCTGCACCGCGTCGCCGCGCAGGACAAAGACCGCCTCGCTGAACTGCGTGTCCGGCGTTCTGACCACCACCGCGGTGCGCAGCGTCCCCCGCAGGGCCGGGGCGGCGCTCCGCTCCGGCGAGATGCGGAACAGGAGCCGGCGCGAAATGCGCTGCAATGCCCTCATGCGCGCTCCTCCACCCGCACGGTCACGACGGTCATGTCGTCGGTGGCTCCGTACTGGCTCTCGGCCTCCTTCAACACCGAACGGGCCAGAGCCTTCATGTCGTCGAAGCCGCGCAGCAGCAGCGCCTTGAGCCAGTCGTCCTCGGCGTCGACCAGCACGCCGTCGGTGGCGATGACCGCGGTGCAGCCGGGCTTGAGCCGCATGCGCACCACGTCGGGCGCGGTGCCCTCGCCCGCGGAGAGCCCGGCGGCCAGCGTCTCGCCCCGGACGCGCCGGATGCTCTTGCCCCCGAGGACGTAGGAGGGCGCGGCCCCGTACTTGTAAAAGCAGGTGTCGCCGCTGAAAAGATCGATGCACATGAGATCGACGGTCGCGAAGCCCCAGCTCTCGCCGTCGCGCAGCAGCAGTACCGAGTTCAGAAGCTTCATCGCCACCGCCCCGTCGAGGCCGGAGCGCAGGAACTTTTCGAGGATGGCGATGACCCGGCGGCTGTCCTCGGCGGCCTCGTCGCCGGCGCCCATGCCGTCGGCGAGGATGACGCACAGCGTGCCCGCGTCGGTCTTGAAGTAGGTGCCGCGGTCGCCGCTGACCTTCTCGCCCTTCTTCTTCAGGGCGGCGATGCCCACCGACACCGCCAGCGGCTCGGATTCCAGCAGCTCCAGCCGGGCCGTCTCCTCGCCGAGCGCCGCCGGACGGCACAGGCGCGCCCCCACGATCTCCGACAGTTTTTCGAGCCAGCCCTCGCTTTTCAGCAGGGGCGTGAGCCGTCCGCTCTCGATCAGCACGTGCAGCCTGCCCCCGCCGTCGCGGTAGACGGCGGCGTCGGCGTCGATCTCCAGAGAGCGCAGATAGCGCAGCAGCCTCCGCTCGGCCAGCGGGTCGGAGCCCGACATGCTGCCGAGCTCGCGGGCCACGCGCAGCAGCATCTGCGAGAAGTCCGCGTACTGCCCCCAGGCGACGCTGCGGTTCTCCGACAGCCGCGCGCGCAGCTGACGGCGGTAGGACAGACCGCGCAGCTCGCCGTTGACCGCCGCGACGAAGGCCGTCATGTTGACGCATTTGCTGCGGAAGAATTCCGGGATGTCCCCGAGCTCGAGGCTGCCGTGCTCGAGCATGGCCTTCGTCGCGTCGTTGAGCGCCGAGAGCGTGTCGATGTATTCGGCGTTCCAGCAGCGGTTTTTGAATTTGCAGTCGATGCACACCGCGTCGGCGGCCCGGTCGAAGATGCGCGCCACGTTCTCGTCGTTGCTCGGCTCGGCCACGCTTTTGCGCACGGTCTCGAAGAGCTCGCCGTAGGCCTCGCCGAGCCGCTGCAGCTTGACGGCCTCGTAGCGCCGCAGGCTCGACTCCCCGCAGCCCCGGTCCGCGACCTGGAGCACGACGCCCACGCGCTGCAGCAGGGACGCGGGCAGGAGCATGAAGATCACCGACGCGCAGAAGGTCTCGAACAGCGCGCCGAGGAAGACGCCGGTCTGCCAGGCGCAGACCACGGCCAGCGCCCCGGCGAGGATGAAGGACAGCACGAACAGCAGCCGCCCGTGCCTGCCGAACACGCCCGACAGCAGGCCCGAGAAGGCGTAGGCCATCGTGTAGAACATGAGCCCCTCGCCCGCCACGTCCATCGCAAGCCCCAGCACCGTCCCGACCGCCGCGCCCGTGAGCATCCCGCCCTTCATGGCCGAGGTCATCACCAGCAGCAGCGCGCAGACCCGGCCGATCGAGACCGCGTCGAACAGCACGATGCGCGACAGGGCCATCAGCGCGCAGGAGGCCAGGATCATCAGCGACACGCTGTGCCGCAGCTCCTCGGTCTCGGTCGCCCGCAGCCCGCCCGAGAGCGCGTCGCGGAAGAAATAGGTCCCGCCGAAGGCCAGCGTCACCTCCAGAAAGAGCTCCGCCGCCACCGGCAGCGCCCCCTCCCCGAGCGCGAAGCTCGACAGAAAGCCTGTCAGGCCCATGACCAGCCCGGCCGCCGCGGGCATGAACCAGGGGCTCTTGTACATCTCCAGCTCGTGGAACACGAAGGAGACCGTGTACACCAGCACCGAGGCCGCGATATAGCGGATGCCCCACTCGAGCCCGCCGCTGACAAGGTAGCCCAGCGCCGCCCCGGTCAGGGCGAATACCCCGCTCAGTCCGGGGCCGGAGCAGGCCACCATCGCCATGCCGAAGGGCGCTCCGGTCCGCAGCACCCGCGCCGCGGCCATCACCGCCCCCATCAGCAGATACAGTCCGCAGCGCGCCGCCAGCAGAAAGCGCCTGTCCGCTCCGGCCGCCCGCGCGCTCAGCGCCGCGGCCCGCTCCCGTCCCCCAAAGTCCATTCGCATCCCCTCCATAGTTTACATAAGGTATGATTATTATAGTTATGTAATATAGCGAAGGCGGTCGCTCCGTGCTGTTGCAATGCGGTTTTTCCGCGGAGGAAATACCGGGGAATGGGAGAAAGAAAAACGCCCCCGGTCTATGTTCACCCTTGTCATCGGCGGCGCGCCGTGATAAACTGGGTCGACACAAAACGACGGAGGTTTCCCATGAGCTTGATACGCGACGCTTCCCTCGCCCCGTCGGGCGAGCTGAAGATCAACTGGGTACAGCGGAACATGCCCGTGCTGCGCGGCATCGGGGAGGACTTTTTGAAGGAAAAGCCCTTTGCCGGACTGAAGATCGCGCTGTCGGTACATATGGAGGCCAAGACGGCCTATCTCTGCCGCGTGCTCGAGATGGGCGGGGCGCAGATGTTCGTCACCGGCTCCAACCCGCTGTCCACGCAGGACGACGTGGCCGCGGCGGTCGCCGCCGGCGGGATCGAGGTCTTTGCCCGCCACGGCTGCACGATGGAGGAGTATGAGGACTGTCTCTGCCGTGTGCTCGAGCCGGGTCCCAACATCATCATCGACGACGGCGGCGATCTGGTGCACCTGATGCACACGAAGTACACGCAGCTCATCCCGGGCGTCATCGGCGGCTGCGAGGAGACCACCACCGGCATCCACCGTCTGCGGGCCATGGCGCGGAAGGGGGAGCTCCGCTTCCCGATGGTGATGGTCAACGAGGCCGACTGCAAGCACATGTTCGACAACCGCTACGGCACCGGCCAGTCGGTCTGGGACGCGATCATGCGCACCACGAACCTCATCGTGGCCGGCAAGCGCGTGGTCGTCTCCGGCTACGGCTGGTGCGGCAAGGGCGTGAGCCTGCGGGCCAAGGGTCTGGGCGCGAAGGTCATCGTCACCGAGACCGATCCGGTCCGCGCGCTCGAGGCCGTGATGGACGGCTACGAGGTCATGCCGATGTCCGAGGCGGCCCCGCTGGGGGACGTCTTCGTCACCGTCACCGGATGCAGCGGCGTCATCACGCCCGCGCATTTCGACAGCATGAAGGACGGGGCCATCCTCACCAACGCCGGCCACTTCGACGTGGAGGTGGACATGGCCGCGCTGGAGAAGCTGGCGGTGCGCCGGTACGACGCGCGGCACAACATCCGGGGCTATGTGCTGCCCAACGGGAAGACCCTCTTCGTGATCGCCGAGGGCAGGCTCGTCAACCTCGCCGCGGGCGACGGGCACCCGGCCGAGATCATGGACATGAGCTTCGCCATCCAGGCCCTCTCCTCGCGCTGGCTCGCGCAGCACCGCGCGGAGCTCACGCCGGATGTGATCCCGGTCCCGCGCGAGCTGGACGAGGCCGTGGCGCGGCGCAAGCTGCGGGCCATGCACGTCTCGATCGACGCGCTGACCGACGAGCAGGCGGCGTATCTGGGTCTGTGATCCATGGAACTGTCCTCTCTGTTTGAAACCAGCTTCGTCATCGTCGCGCTGATGCTGGTCGGCTTTCTCGGCGTGCGCCGGGGCGTGCTGTCCAAGGCCTTTTCCCGCACGGCGAGCTTTCTGATCGTCAACGTCTTCATCGTGGGCACCATCTTCCAGTCGGTCTGCTCCGGGGGCGAGGGGATCTCCCCCGCGGAGCTGCCGCACATCCTTCTGATGGTGACGCTGATGAACACGCTCTGCTACGTGCTGGGGCGCGTCGCGCTGCGTCTGTTCGCGCGCGGCGCGGGCTCCGGCGCGCCGACGGAGCTGTGCGTCGGGGTCATGAACAACCTGCTGATCGGCCTGCCCATCCTGCAATCGCTCTACGGGCCGACGGCGGTGCTGATCGCGGGCCTGACGAGCATTCCGTTCAACCTCACGCTCTACACCTACGGCGTCTGGCGGCTGAGCGCAAAAACGCGCAGCGGCGGCGCCCTGCGGCTGAAGGACATCTTCTCGCCCAGCGTGCTCGCCACGCTCGCGGCGCTCGTGTTCTTCCTGTTCTCGCTGCCGGTGCCGGGAGCCGTGTCGCGGCTCATGTCCGCGTGCGCGGGCGTGACCATGCCGCTGTCGATGGTCGTCATCGGCGTCACGATGGGCAGCGAAAACCTGACGGCCGCGCTGCGGGACCGGCGGGTCTACGCCATCGCCCTGTTCCGCCTGGTGCTCGCGCCGCTCGTGACCTTCCTGCTGCTGCGCCCGCTGACCGACAACGCCCTGCTGCTCAAATCCTGCGTCGTCATCGCGGGCTGCCCGACGGGCATCGTGGTCCCCATCCTCTCCTTGCAGTACGGCCACGACGCCTCGCTCCCCTCCAACTGCGTCATCGTCACGACGCTGCTGAGCCTTGTGACGCTGCCGATCCTGCTTTTGCTTCTGGGTTAGGAGGTCATCATGCACATCCCCACTGCGACAAGCCAGACGCTCGATATCCTCGATTTTGCCGCCGCCCTCTCCCTCTCCGGACAGGGCGACGCCTACGACCGGGAGCGCTGGATCTACGTGCCGGACTTCTATACCGAATACCGATACATCCTCGGCACCCGCGGGGCCGATCCGCTGATCTGCATCGGCGTCAACCCCTCGACGGCCGAGCCCGGGAAGCTCGACAACACGCTCAAATCCGTCGAGCGCATCGCGGCAGGCAACGGCTACGACAGCTTCATCATGTTCAACGTCTACGCCCAGCGCGCCACCCGGCCCGACGATATGGACCTTCAGCTTGATCCGCGCCTGCACCGCGCGAACATGGACGCCTTCCGCTGGGTGCTCTCCGGGGTCGGACCGGGCGTCGCCCCGGCGGTCTGGGCGGCCTGGGGCGCGGTCATCGAAAAGCGGCCCTACCTGCCCGGCTGCGTCCGGGACATGGTGCTGATCGGGGAGGAATACGGCGCGCGCTGGCTGTGCGCGGGCAAATGCTCGAAGCGCGGCCACCCGCACCACCCGCTGTATCTGAGAAAGGACGAAAAAACCGTGGACTTCGACGTCCGCCGCTATCTGGATTCTCTGGAGGCGAGTCTATGAGCGACATCCGCCGGGCGATCGCGGCCTATGTCCCCCGCTGCGAGCAGGAGGAGAAAGACCGGGCCTTCATCCTCGCCTTTCTCGAACGCAACCCCGACGCCTTTTTCCGCTCCAATCCCGTCGCCCACATGACGGCCTCGGCCTGGGTGGTCAACCCCCGCCCACATGACGGCCTCGGCCTGGGTGGTCAACCCCGCGCGCGACCGGGTGCTGATGGTCTACCACAAGATCTACGACTCCTGGTCCTGGACCGGAGGGCACGCCGACGGGGACGAGGATCTCCCGGCCGTCGCCCTGCGCGAGGTGCGGGAGGAGACCGGCGTGCAGAGCGCCCGCCTGGTCTCGGACGAGATCCTCTCCCTCGAGGTGCTGACCGTGGACGGGCACGAAAAGCGCGGCGAATACGTCTCAAGCCACCTGCACCTGAACGTGACCTATCTCATCGAGGCCGACGAGCGCGACGCGCTCACGGTCTGCGAGGAGGAAAACCGGAGGGGGCGCTGGCCGCCTCGACCGAGCCCTGGTTCGTCGGGCGCATCTACAAAAAGCTCAACGCGAGGATATAGAAAAAGCGAAAAGGCCGCGGCCTTTTCGCTTTTTTCGCATTTTTCCGTATTTATCTGTGGCGGTTCCGGCCCCAGAAGGTGTTGAAGCGGTCGGGCTCCCAGCCGGGCTTGACGTCCCTGACAGCCTCGGCAGCGGTGATGACGGCGTCGTCGTTGTCCAGATCGACGAGCGTGTAGCGGTCGTTGCCCATGCCGAGCTCCTTCATGTAGCTCTGCTGCCGCATGGCGTGGCGGGACTCCATGCGCTCGATCAGCGCCTTGCCGCCGTTTTCGGGCAGATTGTAGATCAGGTCGACGCAGGCGGCGTCCACGGCCAGGATGTCCAGCGAGGCGAGGATGCCGACGTCGGGCGTGACCACGGGCTCGGCCTGCACGCCGTCGCAGTCGCAGTCGACGGACATGTTGCGCATGGTGTTGATGAAGCAGGCATGGCCGCCGAAGTGGTCGAGGATGGCCTTGGTGCTCTCGGTCATGCGCTCCATGAACTCCTCGTTGCCGATGCTCCACTGCACGTCCGAGCCCTCAATGGTGTGGATCTCCTTCTTGCCGATGCGGCCGTCCGCGCAGCCGATGCCGATGTTCTTGTTCGAGCCGCCGAAGCCGCCGCGGACATGGCCCTTGAAGTGGGTCAGCGCGAGCAGGGAGTCGTACTCCGGCAGGGTCTTGCCGACGTGCATCACGTCGAACCACTTGCCGCCGTTGACCGGCAGCTCCGCAACGCCCTCGGCGTCGGTGATGTCCACCGGGCAGAAGGTCCAGCCGTTGACCTCCAGCGTCTTGATGTGGTCCTCGGTGGTGTAGCGCGTGCCCTCATAGTAGGTGTTGGTCTCGATGATCGTCGCGTCGGGCAGGCGGGAGGCGAGCAGCTCCTTCACCCAGGGGCGCGGCAGGATGTTCGGGCCCTGGGCCTCGCCGGTATGCAGCTTGACCGCGACCCTGCCGGTCAGCACGGAGCTGACCCTGTCGTAGATTTTCAGAAGTCCGGCTTCGGACAGATCGCGCGTGAAGAAAACGACGGAGCTGTCGCCCGTGCGCTCCTCATAGGGGACGTAGCGGTCGCCGCCGGTGCCGGGGACGGGATTTTGGATGCTCATGGATAAACCTCCTCTTGCTGTTTCCGGATGGATGCCTGTCTGGTCACGGGCATTGTATCACAGCTTTCGGGAGAGCGCCAGTGCTCTCCCCCGCTTTTTTTGTTTCTTTTTTGCGGCGTTCAGCGGAAGGCGTTGCGCGCAGGGTCGTAGCGAAAGCCCGCCGCCGCCAGCCTCTCTTCGAGCGCGGCGCGGTCGAGATCCAGCGCGGCGCACAGGGCGTCGAGGTCCTCGTACTCGTCGCGCAGCTTCGTGTTCACGACGCTCAGCAGCAGAAAGGGGTCCTTCGGCAGCATGCGATCATCTCCTTTGCCGTTTTTGTTTCATTATAAAGAACCCGCCGTCTTCCCGTCAAGCCTCTTGCCCCGCGGGCGGGATGGGTGTATGATGGAGAAAACGGTTTTCGGGAGGTCTTTTTCATGAAATACAAAGCAGCCGTGCTCACCGTCAGCGACAAGTGCTCCCGCGGCGAGCGCGTCGACACCAGCGGCCCCGCCCTGTGCGCGATGCTGGAGCAGGCGGGCTTCGAGCTCGCGTGGACCGGCGTGGTCCCCGACGAGCGCGACCAGATCGGCGCGGCGCTCGTCCGTCTGGCCGACGAGGAGCGCATCCCTCTGGTCGTCACCACGGGCGGCACGGGCTTTTCGCAGCGCGATATCACGCCCGAGGCGACGCTCGACGTGGTGGAGCGCCTGACCCCGGGCATCCCCGAGGCCATGCGTCTGGCCAGCCTCCGGGTCACGCCGCGCGGCTGTCTGAGCCGCGGCGCCGCGGGTATCCGCGGCAAGACGCTGATCGTCAACGTCCCCGGCAGCGAGAAGGCCGCGAAGGAAAATCTCGGCGCGGTGCTCGAGGCGCTGCTGCACGGGATGGACATGCTCGTGTCCGAGGGCTCGACCGATCACGCGCACCACCATTGAACCTCATTTCACGCATCAGGGGAAGGGCTTTGTCCTTCCCCTGATGCGTTTTTTATCCCTCGATCTCCAGCCGGAAGCGGAGATTTTTTCCGTTGAGGCTTTCGATGGCCGTTTGCATGTCGCGGGAAACGCGCACTTCTTCCAGGGCATCC
>CADCLH010000055.1 GCA_902802215.1 Oscillospiraceae bacterium | reverse complement strand
ATTTCAGGAAAGAGAGGAAAAAACATGAAGAAAAAGAGTATTTTTGCCGCATCCTACATCGGCGTCGCCTCGGTCTGGCTGGGCGGACACTTCGGCCCCGGCTTCGCCACCGGCGCGTTCAGCGCGCAGTATTATGAGAAATACGGCTGGATCGGCCTGGTCATGCCGCTGCTCGCCATGCTCATCACCGGCGGCGTCATGTTCTACATGGTCGAATATGCCCGCAGCCAGCACACCACGAACTACCGCTCCTTTGTCCAGTCCGCCTTCGGCGAGGGCAGCTTCGGCAAGGTCATGGTCATTTTCTATGACATCCTCTTTGTCGGCACGGTCATCGGCGCCGGCGGTCTCGCCGTCGCGGGCGAAGCCAACATCCTCGGCAAGGTCTACGGCGTGAGCTTCTGGGGCGCCGCGATCCCGACCATCATCGTCGCCGCGCTGCTGTGCCTGTACGGCTCCAAGCTGGTGGCCAGGTCCTCCAAGTACATGATGTACGCGATCGTCGTCATCGTGCTGCTGATCTTCTTCCTGAGCTGCTCCTCCGGCAATCCCGACTATGCCGCCGCGTTTTCCGCGCCTCCGATCGAGCAGAACAACACCCTGCTCAAAGCGATCTGGAAGGCCATCCTCTACGGCTGCTTCCAGTCCACCATCGCCTTCAACGTCATGTCCGTCTCCGACCTGCTCGAGAGCAGGACCGCGACGAAAAAGGCCGTCATCACCGGCTACATCGTCACCGTCATCCTGATGATCGCCATTGCCGCCACGCTCTTCGGCTACATCCCCGTCAATCCCGACATCATCAACCTCGGCAAGACCCCCGTCCCCATGATGGCCGTCATCATGGGCCTGAAGATGCCCTGGCTGACCATTATCTTCGTCATCCTGATGACCTTCGCCGTGCTGACCAGCGCCGCCGGCATTGCCAACGCGGGCTGTGTCCGCTTTAACAGGATCTTCTCCGGCATCAAGAACGTCCAGGTCCGCCGCGCGGTCATCACCGCGATCCTGCTGGGCATCGCCGCCTTCGGCGCGTGGCTGGACATGGAGAAGCTGACCAAGACCGTCACGACCTATATCGGCTACGCCGGCATCTTCGGTCTTGTCATCCCGGCCTTCACCATCGTTCGCTCCAAGCTCAAGGAGAGCAAGTAAGATTCTCCCCGGCTTGAACGCCGAAAAAGCATGAACCCGACCCGCCCGCAGGCATCCGCCCGCGGGCGGGTTTTCCCATGCGCGCGTCCCGGGACGGACCCGGCCGGCGTGCTCTTTTCGACCGATGTTTTTTACAATTTTTGTTGTTCTGACAGGATGCGTGTGGTATAGTATACAGAGAAGGTAAGTTGGTTTCACCGCTGCGCGCACCGGCGAAGGGCGCCGTCTGGAGGCCTGTTTATGAAATACGTTTTTCTGGCGGTCTTTCTCGTATCCACCGCCGTCCATCTGTACGCCTCTCTCCGGAAGGATACCCGGCTCCGGAACATGACAAAGCCTTTTATCCTGCTGTCTCTGCTCGGCTTTTATGTTCTGGCGGCCCGTTCTGTTTCCGCCGCCGTCGTTCTGGCTCTGCTCTTCAGCTGGCTCGGGGACGTCCTGCTGATCCCCAAGGGGATCAAGTGGTTCACGGCCGGCGGCATCGCGTTTATGATCAGCCACGCGTTCTTTGTCGCCGCATACACAAAGGACGTGGTCTTCTCCCGCATCCCCGTTTTTCTGATCGTTCTGCTGGCCGTGTTCTTTGCGGCCGCCGTCGCGTTCATCTTTTCAAAGCTGAAGCCGCATCTGCCGAAGGCGCTGTTTTATCCGATGTTCCTCTATCTGCTCATCAACGGCACGATGAACTGCTTCGCGATCTTCCGCTGCGTCAGCGCCCCCTCGGCCGCGACCCTCACCACGGCGATCGGCGCGGCCCTGTTCTTCGTATCCGATACCGCGCTGTTTTTCGTCCGCTTCAAGAAGGACAGCCGTCTGAAAACGCATTTCCTCGTCATGCTCACGTATTCGATCGGGGAATTCCTGATCGTGCTGGGACTCTTATAAAAACAGAAAGAACGGAGGGAGCGCATGAAATACTATCTCTACAATTCTCTGGCGAACAACGGCATCCGCCCGCAGGTGGCGGAGGGGACCGAGCTTGTGGACGCGGTCGGCATCGACTATCCGGCGTATTTCAAGAAGCTGGCCCCGGAGGACGAGGTCGTCCTCGTCGGGGGCGACGGCACCCTGCACTACTTCATCAACGCGATGAAAGGGACGGAGCTCAAAAACAAGGTCTATCTTCTGGGCGCCGGGACCGGCAACGACTTTTTGATCGACATTGAAAGAAAGCCGGGAGAAGAGGTCCTGCTCAACCCCTATCTCACCAACCTGCCCACCGCCTATGTCAACGGCAGGGAAGAGCTGTTCATCAACAACATGAGCTTCGGGATCGACGGGTACTGCTGCGAGGTGGCGGACCAGATCAAGGCGAAGAACCCGCAGAAGAAGATCAACTACACCGCTATCGCCATCAAGGGACTGCTGTTCGGCTTTTCTCCCCGCCACGCCGAGGTCACGGTCGACGGGGTGAAGTATGAATTCGACCACGCGTGGCTTGCTCCGACGATGAAGGGGAGATTCTGCGGCGGCGGCATGATGCTGGCCCCGGACCAGGACCGCTTCTCCGACAAGCTGACGGTGGTGGTCTATTACTGCCCGCTGAGACTGAAGACCCTGATCGCCTTCCCCTCGATCTTCAAGGGCGAGCATGTGAAGAAGACGAATATGATCAAGGTGATCACCGGCAACGAGGTCGAGGTACGCTTCTCCCGTCCCTGCGCCGTGCAGATCGACGGGGAGACGGTGCTGAACGTGACGGAGTACCGGGCGGTCCTGCCCAAGTGACCGGCGGGCGAAAAGCCTGTGGACAGCCGCGGGGCGGCTGTGGTATCATAAAGCATCGGCCCGGACAGACGCCGGGACCGACGACACTTGACAGGAGGCGCTGCACATGTATAAACTCTGGGACGTTTTGGCCGACTTGAAGCAATACCGGCTGGTCGAGCTTTCCCACTCGATGAACAACGACAGCCCGTTCTGGGCCGGGATCCCCGCGGGCTCGGTCGAGCTCGGCAAGGTGGTCTTTGACTGGGGCAATCCCATGCTGGAATGCCTGATCCAGACCTTCAAATTCCCCGGCCAGTTCGGCACCCATATCGATTTTCCGGGCCACTTCGTGAAGGACGCGCCGCTGTCCGAGGCCTTCGGCGCGGAGAGCATGATGTTCCCGCTGTGCGTGATCGACATCAAGGCCTACGAGGCCAAGTACGGCCCTATCCCCGACGGCGCGTTTGTCGCCCTGCGCACGGACTGGTCGAAGCACTGGCCCGACATGAACGCCCTGTCCGGCATCGCCGAGGACGGGAGCGAGAACTTCCCCGGCTGGTCGCTGGACGCGCTGAAGTATATCTACGAGGTGCGCAGCGCCGCCGCCAACGGCCACGAGGCGCTGGACACCGACGCCTCGGCGGAGGCCGCGAAGGCGGGCGATCTCGCCTGCGAGCGCTATGTCCTCGAACAGGGCAAGCTTCAGGTCGAGGTGCTGTGCAATCTGGACCAGGTCGCCCCCGCCGGTGCGATCCTGTTCGCCGCCTGGCCGCGCTTCGAGGGCGCGACCGGCCTGCCCTGCCGCGTCTGGGCCCTTACTACATAACTTATCAGGCGCTATTTGCCGAAGACCTGCTCGCGCAGCTTTTGCCCGGTCGGGGTGGCGGCGAGGCCGCCGCCCGCGGTCTCACGCAGGGCAGCGGGCAGGGCGTTGCCGACCTCGCGCATGGCGTCGACGCACTCGTCGGCGGGGATCTTCGGTCCCACGCCCGCCAGCGCCAGATCCGCGCTGGAGAAGGCGATCATCAGCCCGGAGACGTTGCGCTTGATGCAGGGGATCTCCACGAGACCTGCCACGGGATCGCAGACCAGACCGAGCTGGTTGGCGACGGCGATGGCGCAGGCGTCGGCGCACTGGGTGGGCGTGCCGCCCATCAGCTCGACGAGAGCCGCCGCGGCCATGGCGGCGGCGCTGCCGCACTCGGCCTGACAGCCGCCCTCCGCCCCGGCGATGCTGGCCTTGGCGGCGATGACCATCCCGAAGGCCCCGGCGGTGAAAATGGACATGACGATGTCCCGCTCGGCCATGCCGCGTTCCTCATAGAGGGAGACCAGACAGCCGGGCAGGATGCCGCAGCTGCCCGCGGTGGGGGCGGCGACGATGCGGCCCATGGAGGCGTTGCAGCCGGCCACCGCCAGCGCCCGCGCGATCGCCCCCGACAGGAAGCTGCCGCAGAGGCCGCCGTTGTGGCTCTCGGTGTACTGCTTCATGCGCCAGCCCTCGCCGCCGGTCAGGCCGGACATGGAGCGAAGCTCCCGCTTCTGCCCCGCGGCGACGGATTCGCGCATGACCTCAAAGCTTTTGCGCATGCGCTCATAGAGCGCCTCCTGCGTCTGATCCATGGCCTCGGCCTGATCGCGCAGCACCAGCTCGCTGATCTTGAGCCCGCGTTCCTCCGCGGCGCTCACCAGCTCCTGAATGGATTGATATTTGAGCATCCTGTACCCTCTCTTCCGTCTTGCGTCACAGCCGCCGGATCAGCAGCGCGTTGGTGACGTGCTCCAGCTTGCGGATGTCCCCGATCAGCTCCGCGGGAGGCATGTTGTCGATCTCGATGGTCATGATGGCGTTGCCGCCGCGCTGCTCGCGCGACAGGTGGAAGTTGCAGATGTTCAGGTCTGCGTACTCCTCGCGCATCAGGTTCGTGACCGCGGCGATGACGCCGGGGCGGTCCAGATGCATGACCAGCAGGGTGTTGCTGTCGCCGCTGAAATCCACATGCATGTCGTTGATCAGATCGACGCGGATGTTGCCGCCGCCGACGCTGGCCGCCTGTACCGAGCCGGAGGAGCCGTCGGCGAGGGTGTAGACGATGCGGGCGGTGTTGGGATGCGCGCCGGGGAGATCCCGCTTGACGAATTCGTAGCGGATGCCCCGCCTGTCCGCGATCCGCAGCGCGTCGCGGATCTCCTCGGAATAGCTGTGGAAGCCCATCACCCCGGCCAGCAGGGCGCGGTCCGTCCCGTGTCCGCGGTAGGTCTGGGCAAACGAGCCGGACAGGATGAGCTCCAGCTTCGCGGGCGTCTGGCCGTCCATGAGCTTGTTGACCACGCGGCCGATGCGCACGGCGCCCGCCGTGTGCGAGCTGGACGGCCCGATCATGACGGGCCCGATGATATCAAATACGTTCATACGCGGTGCTGCCCTCCTCAGACAGTTATATCCGTTCCCGCCCGTCCTCCGGGGACGGGCAGATCCTGATATGAACATAGTACAAGCGGGGAGAATAATCAAGTCCGGACTTTGCAGCCGCAACCTGTCCCGACTTTTTCGGCAGCGCGGACGCGGCCGCCGACCCGGCGGGGGAGACGGGTCAGGTCCGAAACGGACGCGGAGCGCCCGCTTTGCCGCGTCCGGGAATATGCACAAACGGAATCGTTTTTCCCTGTTTCGGAACAGAATAGTTCGGCTATAATGACAATTGCAAAGTGTTGTCCAATATGTTAAATTCATGACGAACCGAAAGAAAACCACAGACGCTGAAGGGAGCGAAACATCTTGAGCAGAGAATATCCCGTTGTAGACACCCTTGAAAGCCTGGGCGAAGAGATCGCGCGCGTCAAAGCGGCGCAGAAGCTCTACGCGCAGTACACCCAGGAGCAGGTGGACAGGATCTTCCTGGCCGCCGCCACCGCCGCGAACAAGGCCCGCGTCGAGCTGGCAAAGGCCGCCGTGGCGGAGACCGGCATGGGCATCGTGGAGGACAAGGTCATCAAAAACCACTTTGCCGCCGAGTACATTTACAACGCCTACCGCGACACGAAGACCTGCGGCGTGATCGAGGAGAACAAGGCCTACGGCATGCGCAAGATCGCCGAGCCTCTGGGCCTGATCTGCGCGATCATCCCGACCACGAACCCCACCTCCACCGCGATTTTCAAGACCCTGCTTGCCCTCAAGACCCGCAACGGCATCATCATCAGCCCGCACCACCGCGCCAAGAGCAGCACCGCCGCCGCAGCGAGGGTCGTGCTGGAGGCCGCCGTGGCCGCCGGCGCGCCCGAGGACATCATCGGCTGGATCAGCGTCCCCTCGCGTGAAATGACCCGTTATCTGATGAAGGAGTCCGACATCATCCTCGCGACCGGCGGACCGAGCATGGTCAACGCTGCCTACTCCTCCGGCACGCCCGCCCTGGGCGTCGGCGCCGGCAACACCCCCGCCGTCATCGACGACACGGCGGACGTCCTGCTGGCGGTCAACTCCGTCATCCACTCCAAGACCTTCGACAACGGCATGATCTGCGCCTCCGAGCAGTCCGTCGTGGTGCTCGACGGCGTATACGAGGCTGTGAAGAGAGAGTTCGCGGCCCGCGGCTGCTGGTTCCTCAAGGGCGAGGAGCTGGACAAGGTCCGCAGGACCATCCTCATCAACGGCTCGCTGAACGCGGCCATCGTCGGCCAGCCTGCCGCGAAGATCGCCGCCCTCGCCGGGGTCGACGTCCCGGCCGGGACCAAGATCCTCATCGGCGAGGTCGAGTCCGTGGATCTGAGCGAGGAGTTCGCGCACGAGAAGCTCTCGCCGGTGCTGGCGATGTACCGCGCCGCCGACTTTGCCGACGCGCTGGACAAGGCCGCGCAGCTCATCGAGGACGGCGGCCTCGGCCACACCTCGTCCATCTACCTCAACACCGCGACCGCGCAGGACAAGCTGGCCGCCTTCCAGGCGCGCATGAAGACCTGCCGCATCGTGGTCAATACCCCCTCCTCGCACGGCGGCCTGGGCGACCTGTACAACTTCGCCATGACGCCCTCCCTCACGCTGGGCTGCGGCTCCTGGGGCGGCAACTCCGTGTCGGAGAACGTCGGCGTCAAGCACCTGCTGAACATCAAGACCGTTGTGGAAAGAAGGGAGAACATGCTCTGGTTCCGCGCCCCGGAGAAGATCTATATCAAGAAGGGCTGCCTGCCCGTCGCGCTCGGGGATCTGGCCGAGATGGGCAAAAAGCGCGCCTTCCTCGTCACCGGCCCGCACCTGTACAAGACCGGCGCGGCCCAGCCCGTCATGGACAGGCTCGCCCAGCTCGGCATCCAGTACACCTGCTTCTTCGACGTGCCCAACGACCCGACCCTGGCCTGCGCCAGAGCGGGCGCCAAGCAGATGAGCGTCTTCAAGCCCGACGTCATCATTGCCATCGGCGGCGGCTCGCCGATGGACGCGGCCAAGATCATGTGGGTGCTCTATGAGCATCCCGAGGCCGATTTCGCCGACATGGCCATGCGCTTCTGCGACATCCGCAAGCGCATCTACAAGTTCCCGAAGATGGGCGAGAAGGCGTACTTCATCGCCGTCCCCACCTCCGCCGGCACCGGCAGCGAGGCCACGCCCTTCGCCGTCATCACCGACGAGAGCACGGGCATCAAGTACCCCCTGGCCGACTATGAGCTGATGCCCAACATGGCCATCGTGGACGTGGATTACCACATGACCGCGCCCAAGGGCCTGACCGCCTCCTCCGGCATCGACGCGGTGTCCCACGCCCTCGAGGCCTACGCCGCCGTCATGGCGACCGAGTACACCGACGGCCTCGCCTTGCAGGCGCTCAAGAGCCTGTTCAAGTACCTGCCCCGCGCCTACGCCGACGGCGGCGACGTCGAGGCCCGCGAGAAGGTCGCCAACGCCGCCACGATGGCGGGCATGGCCTTCGCCAACGCCTTCCTCGGCGTGATGCACTCGATGGCGCACAAGCTGGGCGCCTTCCACCACATCGCCCACGGCCTCGCCAACGCCCTGATGATGGACGAGGTGATCCGCTTCAACGCCTGCGACGCGCCGACCAAGATGGGCACCTTCCCCCAGTACGACCACCCGCACACCATGGCCCGCTACGCCGAGGTCGCCGACGCGCTGGGCTGCGGCGGCACGACCGACGCCGAGAAGGTCGAGGCCCTGATCGCGAAGATCGACGAGCTCAAGGCCACGATCGGCATCAAGCCCACGATCCGCGACTACGTCCCGGACGAGGAGGCCTTCCTCGCGAGCCTCGACGCGATGACCGAGCAGGCCTTCGACGACCAGTGCACGGGCGCCAACCCGCGCTACCCGCTGATGAGCGAGATCAAGCAGATGTACCTCAACGCCTATTACGGCAGGCAGTTTCAGGAGACCGCCAAGCCCGACGAGAGCCAGCTGAAGGGAGAATAAGCCATGAATCTGGAAACCGTGATCGCTGAAAGAAAGAACAAGGTCATCTACCGCGACGGGGATCGCTGCGTCAAGGTCTTCAACCGCAGCTTTTCCAAGGCGGACATCCTCAACGAGTCCCTCAATCAGGCGCGTGTGGAGGATCTGGGCCTGAACGTGCCGAAGATCCTCGAGGTCACCACCGTCGACGGCAAGTGGGCCATCGTCTCCGAGTACGTCGAGGGCGAGACCCTCTCCCATCTGATGCGCGACGACCCCGCCAACACCGAGACCTATCTGGAGATGATGGTCGACACGCAGCTGCTGATCCACACCAAGCGCAGCCCGCTGCTCAGCCGCCTCAAGGACAAGATGAACCGCAAGATCCTCTCGGCGGACCTCGACCCCGTGACCCGCTACGAGCTGCTGATCCGTCTGGAGGGCCTGCCGACCCATGACAAGCTCTGCCACGGCGACCTGTGCCCCTCGAACATCATCCGCACCCCGGCGGGCGAGCTCTACGTCATCGACTGGGCGCACGCCACGCAGGGCAACGCCTCCGCGGACGCGGCGCGCAGCTTCCTGACCTTCCACCTGCGCGGCGAGGCCGACCTGGCCGAGCGCTATCTGGACATGTTCTGCCAGAAGAGCGACATCGACAAGCGCTATGTGCAGAAGTGGATGCCCATCGTGGCGGCCTCGCAGTCCGTCAAGGGCAACCTGGAGGAGCGCGACTTCCTCCTGCGCTGGGCCAACGTCGTCGATTTCGAGTAAGCCGTACTCATAAGAGAAGCCGCCCGCCCGGGCGGCTTCTCATTTTCATCGGTTGCGAAAACGGGGAAAACTCGGTATAATAACGGCACAAGTGCCGTTATATAATCATTCAAGTCGTTTTTCTCGCCGCTGAAGCGGCAACCGAAAAACATGACAAATTATACCATCCGCGCGTTGCGCTTATGGTATAATAAGCAAAAACGTTCCGGGCTTGCCCCGGACGAAGGGATGGATTCCATGGCGAAAACAGGCGCAAACAAGGGCTCCGGGCGCTTTGCCCTCGTGCTCTTTCTGGTGTTCCTGCTGCTGCTCGGCCTGGCCGCCTGCCTGATCCTGCAGCGCCTGCAAAGCCCGTCGCGCGCCGTCGTCGGCCGCTGGCGGATGGAGCTGGACTGTACGGACGACGCGGTTTCCCGGGCTGAGCGCTGGCTCCGGGACGCGAAGCTGGGCGATCAGGTCGACGCGGCCGCGTTCTTCCCGCCCCTGCATGTCGACGTGATCCTCACGCTGCGGCGCGACGGGAGCTGGGAGCGCAGCCTGGACGAGGCGAGCCTGGATGCGGCGCGGCAAGCCGCCGTCGACGGCATGGCCGCGTCCGCAAGGCAGCTTCTGCGTCTGCGCGTCGCCGCCACGGGCCGCGGCGGCGGGCCGGACGAGTACGCCGAGCAGCTGATGCAGGACGCGCTCGGCATGTCCTCGGCGGCGTATTTCGCGTCTTACGGTCCGGAGCTTCTTCCCTCGCAGGAGGAATTGCGCGAGCGCTGGGCCGGGTCCGGAAGCTGGACGATCGCGGAAGGGCAGATCGACCTGGGCGGCGGCCCCGTGGATTTTCTGGCAGGCGACAGGCTTCTTGTCCTGTCGGGACCGGAGGGAACGGAGGTGTATGCACGTGACGACGCGGCGTAAAATCAGACAGGCCGCGGCGCTGCTGCTGGTTCTCCTGCTGCTTCCCCTCTCGTTTCCCGCCGAGGCTGCCCAGCCGGAGAAGACCGCGGCGCACAGCCTGCTGGAAAACCTGCCCTTCTCCGTGGACGGCGGCGAGGCGCTGACCGTCAAGACCCTGCACTACAGCTACGGCAACAACCGCTACGTCTCCCTGCGCGACGTCGCGTACGCGCTCAGCGGCACGGTGAAAAGCTTTTCGCTCACGTTTCAGGACGGCAGCGTGTATATCACCACCGGCGCGCCGTATACCCCGGCGGGAGGCGAGGGACAGGGCTTTCCCGCCCAGACCCAGGCGGGCGGGCCGTATGTCTTCACGACGGCGGGCATCCTGGCCAATCCGATCTTCTACAACGACCGGGTCCTCCGCTACCCGAACTTCCTCGCCGTGAACCCCTCCGGGGTCACGGACTGCTACCTGAGCGTGACGGACCTCGCGCTGATCATGGACCTTGACCTGCACGTCTCCGCCGACGGGATGCTGCTCGACACCGCGGGGCATTTCTCCATCGACCTCGACGCTTTGGAGCGGGAGGGCTTTTACTGCGAGGTGCACAGCGCGCTGGTAGGCGACGCGGACACGGGTGAGATCTACGCCGCGTGGGAGCCCGATCTGAGCGTGCCCATCGCGAGCACGACCAAGCTGATGACCGTTCTCTGCCTTCTGGACGCGGCCGCGGCGGGGGAGATGACGCTGGAGGATACCGTCACGATCCCCGCCGAGGCGGCGGTCCTCTCCCGCTCCGCGGACGGGGTGATCCCGATGACGGCGGGGCAGAGCGCGAGCGTGGCGGACCTGCTGCGCGGCATGCTCCTGCCCTCGAGCAACGAGTGCGCGCTGGCTCTGGCCGTCCACCTCGACGGCAGCGAGGCGGCCTTCGTCGAGCGCATGAACCGCAAGGCGCGGGAGATCGGCCTTTCGGACAGCGCGGTTTTTTTCAACTGCCACGGCCTGCCGATATTCACCGACACTCTCGCGGCGACCAAGGTACAAAACCGCATGACGGCGCGGGATATGTTCCTGCTGTGCTCGCACCTGCTGCACGCCTGGCCGGAGGTGACGAACATCACCTCGCTGAAAATCGCGCATCTCGAGACGCTGAACGCCGACGTGGGCAACTCCAATCCGCTCCTGTACAACGTTCCCGGCGTCGTGGGCCTCAAAACCGGGACCACGAACATGTCGGGTCTCTGCCTCGTCGCGGCGATGGAGGCCGAGGGCGCGGACGGGCGGACGCATACGCTGCTCGCGATGGAGTTCGGCGCGGAGGACTCCCCGGCGCGCGTGACCTTCTCGGAGGAGCTGCTGTATTACGGCCTTCAGCGGCTGCGCGGCGAAGCTCCCGCTGACGCGGCCCCGGAGCCGGAGCCTGCGGACGAGCCCGAGCCGGCCGGCATCCCAGACAACGCGGAGGATTTGATGCAGCTTGTTCTCAGGCGGCTGCGCGAGAGCGAGTGAAGCGCGAAACAAGTTTTTGAAAGGAGACGGTCACGATGGAGATCCGACCTGCTTCCCCGGCGGACCTGGACGCGCTCGCCGGGCTGTATCTGCACAACCACGTTTCGACCTATCGGGACCTGCTGCCGGACTACGTCTCCGGCCTCAGCCTGCCGTACTGCCGGGAGAAGTGGGCCGCCTTTCTGAACGCTCCGGAAAACCGCGTCTGGACGGCGTTCGAGGACGGCGCCCTGCTGGGCTTTGCCGCCTGCACAAAAGACGCGGAGCTGCCGGATACCCTGTATCTCGAGGCCCTGCATGTGGCGGAGAGCGCCCGCGGAAAGGGCGTGGGCACCGCTCTGATCCGCGCTGCCGCCGGGTACGCCTCAGCGTGCGGATACCGGAGCATGAGCGTGTGCATCATCCGCGGCAACGAGCGCGCGCTCGGGCTGTACCGGAAGCTCGGCGCGGCGCATTTCAAATACTTTGAGGACGACTTTCACGGGACGAAGACCCGCTCGGAGAAGCTGCTCTGGGAGACGCTGCCCGAGGGGAAGGGGAAAGGAGAAGAGACGCATGTTTGAACTGGTACAGCTCACCGAACGCTGCTATTATATCGAAAGCCCCGCCAAGATCGGGCTTTATCGCCTCAGCGATGATGATGTCTGCCTGATCGACAGCGGCAACGACAAGGACGCCGGGCGCAAGGTGCGGCAGCTTCTGGACAAAAACGGCTGGAAGCTGCGGGCCATCTACAACACCCACGCCAACGCCGACCACATCGGCGGCAACCGCTATCTGCAAGGGCAGACCGGCTGCAAAATCTTTGCGCCGGGGATCGACTGCGCGATCACGCGCCATCCGATCCTGGAGCCCGCCTTCCTCTACGGCGGCTATCCGCCGAAGGACCTGCGGCACAAGTTCCTGCTCGCGCAGGAGAGCGACGCGACGCTTCTCACGGCGGACAGTCTGCCCGAGGGCTTTGAGAGCATCCCCCTGCCCGGGCACTTCTTCGACATGGTCGGCTACCGGACAATAGACGGCGTCGTCTTTCTGGCCGACTGCCTGTCAAGCCGCGAGACGCTGGAGAAGTACCAGATCGGCTTCATCTACGACGTCGCGGCCTACCTTGACACGCTCGAAAAGGTCAAGACCATGCAGGCGGAGCTCTTCGTCCCCTCGCATGCCGCCGTCACGGAGGACATCGCCCCGCTCGCGCAGGTCAACATCGACAAGGTGCACGAGATCGCCGGGCGCATCCTCGATATCTGCAAAGAGCCCCTGTGCTTTGAGGCGATTTTGCAGCGGCTCTTCCGGGACTATGCGCTCACCATGAGCTTTGAGCAGTACGTTCTGGTCGGCGGCACCGTGCGCAGCTATCTTGCGTGGCTCAGAGACGGCGGGAGGCTTGCGGTCGTCTTCGAGGACGGCATGCTCCTGTGGCGGCGGGCGGAATAATGGCGGAATAACGATGAAATCCCGGGTCCTTTGACCCGGGATTTCATCGTTATTCGTGCAAGGCGCGCAGGAGCGGGCGCTTGCGCAGTCTCTCCTTTTTCTCCTCGATCTCCCGCATGAGCGCGCGCTGCTCCTCCGTGGCGGAGGCCTCGTCGTAGAGCGAGGCGATCAGCGCGTCCTGGGAGGCGAGCAGGGAGTTTTTGATCAGCAGGCTCGGCTCCACGCTCTGGGCGAGCTGTTCGGTCTCGGCCGAGAGCTTCGCCTGCAGCTCGTCGACATGGCGCTCCGCCTCGGCGCGCAGGCGCTCGGTCTCGGCGCGGATCGCCTCCATGCGCGCGTTGATGCGCTCGGTGCGGTAGATGACCTCCGGATAGGCCTCGGCGAAGCGGCGGTGGAAGACCGTCTTGTCGCTCAGCAGCACGCGGATCTCCCGGCTGATGGCCTCGGTGTTGTCTGCCACGCTCCGGTCGACGCCGTCCTTGACCATCTTCATCACGAAGTGGGACATGAGATAGTCCGCGAAGAAGACGGTGACGAGGACGACGGCCGCCAGCGCGCGAATGCGCAGGGGGATGCGGCCGATGAGCGGCAGCAGCACGGGGTTGATGAGCTTGATGATCAGCACGCCGCCGAGGCCGAACAGCACCAGATTGCCGATCCAGACCCGCCCGTGCAGGTTCATGGGCTTTTTGCTGTAGTCCCACCAGCGCGCGTGAAAGCGCTTTTCGAGAAAATAGCTGGTCAGGTATTCGAGCGCACCGCACAGGACAAACGAGACGGCGAAGGTCGTGCCGTAGCCGGATTCAAAGCCGGACAGCAGCCCGACGGCCACGGTGATGAGCACGGCGCCGCTGCCGTAGATGGGCAGGATGGGGCCGGTCAGAAAGCCGCGGTTGATGAAGCGGTGAAACTCCTGATACTTGAGCGTCACCTCGATGCACCAGCCGAGGAAGGAATAGGCGAAAAACAGCAGCACGAGATCGACAAGCTGCTCCATGCAAAAACCACCTTTCAATTCAAACAAAACAAAGCAAACGGAAACGCCCCGTCAGGGGCGTTTCCATGTGTAAAAAGCCGACGGTTCAAATACCGCTCAGGTCGCCTCCGCCGTCTCAAAGAAGGTGAAGCGGCAGCGTCCCTTGTGTCGCGTCCGCGGCGTCGGCGCCGAAGGCGATCCCGGCGCTGACCGAGACCGGGGGCAGGCCGTCCGCGGTATCCGCCAGATCCTCGTTGATCAGGGCGAACTTGGAACAGATCTGATCGTGCAGCGAGTCGTCCGCGTGCGCGATGATCACGACGAATTCGTCTCCGCCGAAGCGGCACACAAAGTCGTCGACGCGGAAATGGCGGCGGATGGCCCCGGCGATCTTCTGCAGCACGCGGTCTCCGACCTCGTGGCCGAAGTTGTCGTTGACGTCCTTGAAGTTGTCCGCGTCGATCAGGATCATGAGGGCGCTGTCCAGCTCCATGCCGGACACATAGAGATCGTAGCCCGCCCGGTTGTAGAGATCGGTGAGACTGTCGTGGGTGGCGTTGTACATCTCACGCTGCAAAAGCCGCTGTTCGTGCGTGTTGTCGCGGATGCTGAGGAAGGAGCCGACCTGCCGCCCGCCCTCGTCGGTCACGGGATGGCGTTCGACCACATAGCTCTTGGACGCCTCGCCGGAGCCGACCACCTGCTGACCGGACCAGGTCTCGCAGCCCTCGCCGCAGTCGCCCATCAGCGCGCGCAGCCGTTCGGCGGCGAGGTCAAAGTCGCCGTCTCCGGCCCCGGTCAGCTCGAGAGCGGGCTTGTTGGCCCAGATGCACTGGCCGTTCATCTCAAAGAAGAACAGAGCCTCGGGCAGCTCGGAGGCGATGGTCGCGAGCATGCGGTCGAGCAGCCGCATCGGCCGGTAGTGCAGGGCCAGATAGTAGACCAGCAGGCCGAACACGCCGAAGCCGATCATCGAGCGGTCGATGGGCGTCCGGGAGAAGATGTAGAAGCTCTGCCACAGCCCGGTGAAGATCATCGCCGCGAGGATGACGGAGTAGCGCTCGGAATTGATGCGAGGGGAGCGCAGCGCCTTGAGGAAGAAGATGATCAGCGCGGCGGCGAAGATCCCGTAGCCGACAATGCGGTGGAAGCTCTGGCCGAGGAAGGGGAGCAGGCGGAAGTAGGTCGCGCCGCCGACAAGGATGGCCTCGTTGTCGAAGGCGTGGTGGAAGACGGGGTTGAGCAGCAGCTGCACCACGTCCAGGATCAGCAGGGCGTTGACCAGAAGGCGCAGGGCGCGGTTCGGCCATGAGATCGAGCAGTAGTCGAAGGTGAAGCGCAGCAGCGCGTACACGGCCAGATCCATGCCGAGAAAGTAGATGTAGGAGCCGATCGCCGCGCCGAGCTTGTAGGTCGAGCTGATGATGACAAGGTTGCCGATGACCGGCGGGATCAGGCCGATGAGCAGCAGGGCCACCGAGCGCCCGATCGCCTTGTGGGAGCGGAAGGCGGTCTGCGCGCAGGTGCCCAGCGCCAGGATCAGGACGACGAATATGATGGAAAAGAGAACTCTGATCATAGTATCACCGCCTATAATTATACCGCGCTTTGGCGCAGTTTCAAGAGGAAATCGCGGGAAATGGTTTCAGAAAGGACAAAACCGGAGAAAAACCCGACTCTTGATCGGGCAGGATTCCGGCTTGATGTTCGGCCGGACATTTGATATACTAAAAGAAATCCATGACAGGGGGAGACCGACATGAAGAAACGAATTCTCGCCGTGCTGATCCTCGCCTTTCTGCTTGCGGGCTGCGCAGGCCCCGCCCACCCTTCGGCGCAGGACGCGCCGGAGACGGAGAAGCCGATGCCGGAGACGCCCGCCGAGAGCGCGCAGCCGACGGTACAGCCGGAAAAGCCGGACGTTGAGCCGGAGCCCGATTCTGCCCCCAACGCGGTGGACCTCTATTTCCCGTCCAATCCCACGACGGGCTACGAGTGGACGGCGGAGATCGAAGATCCCGCGGTGGTCGAACTGGACGAGAAGTATTTCGACGATTGGAAGCCCGGCGTGGTCGGAGCGGGCGGGGTACAGTGGTACCGCATCCGCGGCGCGTCCGAGGGGATCACGAGCGTGACCTTCCGCTATGCCCGCTCCTGGGAGAATACTGCGCTGACGACCTATGTATACCGCCTTCAGGTGGACGCCAGGGGCAGCGTGCTGATCTGGGGCGTGGAGGTGGACGGCGCCTGAAGCGGGCTCTGTCTCCTTTTCTGACCGGAGACGCGTTTTCCCTATGGACGTGTTTCCCGATCTGTGATATGTTAAAGAGTGGAAGCTTGTGAAGCAAAGTCCCGGCCGCGCCCGTTGGGCGCGGCGGGCAGTGAATGATTCCGCGGAAGGACGGGTTGCATGTTACGCGTTGTCATCTACGGCATGATCCTCCTCGGCGCCGCCCTGATGATCCGGAATATCATCCGCTATGCGCGCTTTTCCCGTGACGTCCGCAAGAAGGGCGACTGGGCGAAGGAGCGCACGATCCTCTATGTTCCGCTGGTGCTGCTGATCGGGTTTTTCTTCGGCTACGTGACGGTCGGCCTGTTCGGCAATCCCGACTGGGTCATTGCCGGCATCCTGTTTTTCGGCAGCGTTTTTGTGGCGATCGTCGTGGAGATGCTCCAGCGCGTCACCGACAGGATCCAGGCCAACGGCCAGCTCGAGGCCAGGCTTCTGGCCGCGGAGGAGAGCAACAAGGCCAAGATCAGCTTCATGTCGAACATGAGCCACGAGATCCGCACGCCGATGAACGCGATCATCGGCATCGACAGCGTCGCTCTGCGCGACCCGGAGCTTTCGCCCCATGCGCGCGAGCAGTTTGAAAAGATCGACGCCAGCGCCCGGCATCTGCTGGGCCTGATCAACGACATCCTGGACATGAGCCGGATCGACTCCGGACGGATGGAGCTCAAGCCGGAGGTCTTTTCCGCGGCGGAGCTTCTCGAACAGGTCAATGAGATCATCCGCAGCCAGTGCGACGAAAAGGGGCTGACCTACCTTGCCCGGAGCGACGTCGGCGCGGAGGAGCGCTACGTCGGCGACGCGCTGAAGCTCAAGCAGGTGCTGATCAACATTCTGGGCAACGCCGTCAAGTTCACCCCGAAACCCGGCAGCGTGACCTTCACGGAGGAAAAGACGGCCGCCTACGACGACCGGCAGACGCTGCGCTTCACGGTGAAGGACACGGGCATCGGCATGGGGAAGGACTTCCTTGCCCACATTTTCGAGCCTTTCTCCCAGGAGGACGGGACCCGGACCAGCCGCTACGGCGGCAGCGGTCTGGGCTTATCCATCACCAAGAGCATCGTCGACATGATGAACGGCGAGATCCTGGCCGAGAGCGAAAAGGGCGTCGGTACGACCTTTACGGTCATCGTCACGCTCAAGCGGGCGGAGAGCGCCGCGCCGGCGGCGCAGACCCCGGAGACGGCGGACGAAGCCGCGGCGCTGGCGGGCAGGCGCGTGCTGATCGCCGAGGATATGGAGCTCAACGCCGAGATCCTGACGGAGCTTCTGGAGCTGGAGGACATGGCGGCCGACCGGGCGGAGAACGGGCAGCTCGCCCTCGAGCTCTTTTCCGGCAGCCCTCCGGGAACCTATGACGCCATTTTGATGGATATGCGCATGCCCGTGATGGACGGGCTGGCGGCCGCCCGCGCGATCCGCGCGCTGGACCGCCCGGACGCGAAGACGATCCCGATCATCGCGCTGACGGCCAACGCCTTTGAGGAGGACGTGCAGAGCGCGCTCCAGGCGGGGATGAACGCCCATCTGTCCAAGCCCGTGGATACGGACAAACTCTTTGCATTACTTCGTGAACTGATTTCGTCCGCGCCGACCGGCGCCGCGGACGCACAGAAGGAGGGAAGCGAATGCTAGCTTCAAAACAGCTGCGTCGCCGCCATCTGGTCCTGGTCGTGGAGGATCAGGAGATCAACCGCGACGTTCTCGGCATGATCCTGGAGGACGACTATGACGTGATCTACGCCGAAAACGGCGAGGAAGGGCTCGAGCAGATGCGCAGCCATCTGGACAAGCTGTCGATCGTTCTGCTGGACCTGATGATGCCGGTGATGGACGGCTTCGAGGTGCTCCGGCATATGCACGGGGACCCCGAGCTCGCCTCCATGCCGGTCATCGTCCTGACGGCCGAGAAGAACGCGGAGCTGCGCGCCTTGCAGCTGGGCGCGGCGGACTTCATCACCAAGCCCTTTGACGCGCATGAGGTCATTCTCGCCCGCGTGGCGCGGATCATCGAGCTGTGCGACGGCCGGAACCTGATCTCCGCGGCCGAGCGCGACAAGCTGACCGGGCTCTACAACCGCGGCTTCTTCTTCGAGTATGCCGAGCGCATCTACCGCTACCACCCGGAGCTGCACATGGACGCCCTGTCGCTGGACATCGAGCGCTTTCATTCCGTCAACGAGCTCAACGGCCGCGAGTTCGGCGACCGTGTGCTGCGCACGATCGGCGAGGAGATCCGGAGCTTCCTGTCGGAGACGGAGGGCATCGCCAGCCGCATCGAGGCGGACCGCTTCGACATTTTCTGCCTGCACCGGGAG
>CADCLH010000054.1 GCA_902802215.1 Oscillospiraceae bacterium | reverse complement strand
CTTCTTCAAGGAGAACTGCCTGCTCCAGCAGGTGTTCGTCCGCTCCGACCTCTTCGAGGGCTCCGTCGAGGGCTACATCGCCGACGCCGCGAAGAAGCTCGGCGGCAGCGTGAAGTTCGTCAACGCCGTGCACTTCATCAAGGGCGAGGGCATCGAGAAGAAGGAAGAGGACTTCGCCGCCGAGGTCGCCAAGCAGATGAACATGGGCAAGTAATCGCCCCGGCTCCGCTTGATCCCGAATATCCAAAAGCTCCGGATGCGTCTGCATCCGGAGCTTTTTGGTTATACACAGTATTTTTTCATGAAGGGGACCTGATGCAGCGCCGCCGAGACGGCCCAGGAGAGAAGGAGCGACAGGGCCGAGACCGCGGGGACCGCCAGCACCGGCCAAAAGGACAGGGTGTCCAGCCCGAAGAGGAGCTTCGTGTGCTCCACGACCATCAGATGGACCAGATAGGCGCCGAAGGTCCATTTCGACAGCCTGCGCACCAGCGCGTTCCCCCGGAGCCCCGCGTACCGGAAGAAGGTGAAGACCGCGAGCGACTCAAACAGCGCGCCGAGTGTGAACTGCCCGTAGTAGTTGTCGCAGGGTTGCTGCGTCCGGAGCGCGACGGACAGATCGAGCAGGATCGTCGACAGCGCGCCCAGGACCCCGAGCAGGTAGATCACGAGCCGCTGCCGCCGGCTCAGCTCGATCCGGCTCAGCCAATAGCCGAGCAGGAAGTAGCCGCTGTAGCCGAGGACCGCGTACATGCGCATCTGCCCCACGTTCATCATCGCGGCGCCGAAGCGCCCGATCAGCGCCTCGCTGCCGAAGTCGCGGACCAGCGTCTCCGCCTGCGGGAGGACAATGGCGAACAGCAGGGCCAGGATCAGGAAATACCGGCTCCTGCCGGCGTCCGCGGCGATCGGCCGGAAAAAGGGGAGGCACATGTACAGCCCGGCGATCATGAAGAGGAACCAGATGTGATAGGGCCCGAGGATCAGCTCGGTCAGCAGGCCCGAGGTCCCCGACTCGAGCGCGCCCACCGCGGCGTAGACGGCGGACCAGAAGCAGAAGGCCGCCGCCATGCGGAGCACATATTTGGAATAGATCTGCCGGACGGGGATCTCTTTCCCGAGGAAGAGCGCCCCGCTGATCATCACAAAGATCGGGACGCAGTACTGCGTGAGGCTGCAATAGACGTTGAAGCAGCGCCAGACCGCCCCGTTCACGTCGATGTCATACCAGTTCTGGGAGGCCGTATGGCGGACGAGGACCGCGGTCAGGGCAACCACCCGCAGATAATCAAAATAATCGATCCGGCTCGAGGCGGAGGGCCTTTCGTCAGCCATGATCCTATCCTCCTTCCCGATCCGCTTTTCACCGCCGCATTCCGCTCCGGCTTCCCATGCCCGGGACGGGGAGTCGGGAGACCCGGATTAAAAATCAATCTGTGTGTCCTGCGGAAGCTTGTAGTATTCCCGGAATACCGCCTTGTAACGGTCATCATACGGATCCTCACGATAAACGAACGCGTTGTGGGGATACGGCGCAAGGTAGACCGATCCGCTTTCTCCGCGCCGCGCCCGGTCGACAGCCGACAGACGCTCCCGCTTGACGAGGCCGATATCGTAATACACATGGGCATAGTAGCCCGCCAGGACGAGAAAACATGCGGCGGCGCAGGCGGCCGTCACCCTGCGCAGAGGCGGTTTCCACGCATGCCAGAGGGGCGGGAGCAGGAGCAGCAGAAACAGCTGATAGCAGAGCGTGGTCGTATAAAAGCTGCGCTCAAAGACCGTATTGATCGCCGACATCGGCGCGATGATCAGGATCGGAGAGACCCACATGCCGAGAAGCCAGGGGAAACCGGGGTCCTTCCGGAAGAAAAGGAACAGATCCGCCGTTACGATCACCAGATAGGAGAAATAAAAGAGATTCGCGCTCATGGTATCGATTCGATCAATATAATCGATCCAGATCTCAAAGCGGAGAAACAGATAGCGATACACGGTATATGCGAAGGGCACGGCGTGGAGCAAAAGCAGCAGCAGTCCGACAGAGCGGCTTTTGATGCGGCTGCCGGAGAACCCGTACAGCAGCATGACAACAAGAATCGCAGGGGGCAGGACCCCGCTGTAATCGATCATGGCCGGCTGCCGATCATAATACCAGATCCGGATAAGACTGCCGACGCTCTTCAGCGGACCGTCATTCGGATCAAACAGCAGCTTCCGGTAGGAGACGCCCTCGTAAGCGACGGCCTCGCCGGTGCTCCAGAGCTCCGGATAGATCGCGCTGCTGAAGACGAGCACAAGCCCCAGCGCATTCCCGAGCAGCAGGACAAGAAGCTCCTTCTCCGGCTTCTGCTTTTTCAGGACCCGCCGAAGCACGAGGAAGAGCGAGGTCATGAAGAAAAACGCGGAGAGGTTTTCCAGAAACAGCTGCATGACGCCGCCGCAGGCAAAAATCACCGCGTACCGGACCGCGCTCCGGCCTTCTCCGGCCGATGCGCGGTCGAGGCGTATGACAAACAGGAAATACAGGACCAGGAACAGTCCGGAGGTAATATAATTGCAAAAGCCCGAGACCCACCCGTAGGTCTGACACCAGACCGGGGCGGGGAGAAGAAAAATCAGCACGTTCGCGGTAAGGAACAGGAGCGGCTTCATCGGCCATGCGGCCGCCTCGGGGTGGAAGCGATGCAGGTATTCCATGATAAACGCCGTCATGCAGCAGGGGATGGCCGTGAAGAACAGCGCCATGACAAGGTCCTTGAGAACCTGACAGCGCGTGAGAACGACCACCAGCAGATTGCCGCCGTACCGGCTGTTGACGGCGCATGTCATCAGATTGTGCATGCCGATGCTGCCGCCCCATTCCCAGTCGTCAAAGGTGTTCGGGATGTTGACGGCGATCCACAGATAGAGGAAAAACGTACCGCTGACCAGCGCCGCGCAGAACAGCCTCTGCCGGCGAAGACTCCTTGCCATGAAACCCTCCTGTTGTTTGCCGCTTTCGCCGGGTCAGACCGCGCCGGGCTTGCCGAGCATGCGGAACATGTTCTTCTTGTAGGCCTCGACGCCGGGCTGGTCGAAGGGGTTGACCTGGGACATGTAGCCCGAGATGGCGCAGGCCAGCTCGAAGAAGCAGACCATCGCGGCGAAGCCCTCCTCGTCGCGCTTGGGGAACTCGATGACGATGTTGGGCACGCCGCCGGAGACGTGGGCGTCGCGCACCGCGTCGGCGGCCACGCGGCAGATCTCGGACATGTCGCGCCCGACGAGGTAGTTGAGCCCGTCGGCGTTGCCCTCGTCGGCGGGGAAGGGGTAGGCGGTGCGGCTCTCGGTGAAGCGGACGATGGACTCCATCAGCATGCGCGGGCCCTGCTGGATGTACTGGCCCATGGAGTGCAGGTCGGCGGTGAACTCGACCGAGGCGGGGAAGATGCCCTTGTGGTCCTTGCCCTCGCTCTCGCCGTAGAGCTGCTTCCACCACTCGGCCATGAAGCGGAAGCTCGGCTCGTAGCAGCCGAGGATCTCCACGCCGTAGCCCTTGCCGTAGAGGTGCTGGCGCGCGGCGGCGTACTGCCAGGCGGGGTTCTCGGGGCTTCTCACGTTGAGGGCCTTGAACTCTTTGATCGCGGCGTCGATGACCCTGCGCACGTCGATCCCGGCCACGGCCATGGGCAGCAGGCCCACCGCGGACAGGACGCTGAAGCGGCCGCCGACGTCGTCGGGGACGACGAAGCAGGGCCAGCCGGCCTCGTCGGCCAGGGATTTGAGCACGCCGCGCCTGGCGTCGGTGGTGGCGAAGATGTGCTCGTCCGCCTTGTCGCCGTACTTTTTGACCAGCAGCTCGCGGAAGATGCGGAAGGAGACCGCGGGCTCGAGCGTGGTGCCGGACTTGGAGATGACGTTGACGTCGAAGTCCATGTCGCCGAGCGCCTCGATGGTGTCGTTCAGCGCGTCGGCGGAGAGGGTGTTGCCCATGAAGAACACGCGGGGATCATTCTTGCCGGGGCGGGGCTTGAGAAGCTCGATCGCGCCCTTGGCGCCGAGGTAGGAGCCGCCGATGCCGATGGCGACGAGGGCCTGCGAGCGGCCGCGGATCTTCTCGGCCGCGGCGACGATGGCGTCGAGCTCGGTGTCCTTGATGCGCTGGGGCAGGCCGAGCCAGCCGGTGAAGTCCGCGCCCAGGCCGGAGCCCTCGGCCAGGGTCTTGTGGGCCAGCTCCGCCAGCTTGTAGTCGGGGCCGGCTGCGGTGAAGAAGGGCTGTGCGCCCGAAAGGTCGACTTTGACCATGAGAGTGCCTCCTGTATCTGTTGTAGTGTGGTGTTTCTGGTGGCTCTATTATAGCCAATGCCGCCCCGGCTTGTCAATGAAGAAGCGCGAATCGTCCCCGCAGGGGCCGACCGCCGCCGGCGGGCCGCCTCCTTCCCGCGCCCGGAGAGCGGATGAGGGGACCCTCTTTCTTCATAAAGATATAGTGGATTTTTCACACACAGCCTGCTATACTGTAAAAGAACGCAACGGCGCAAACGCCTTTTTCGCGCTGCGACAAACGAAAGGAGAAATACAAATGGGTCTTATTCAGGCAGGTTTGAGCGCTGTCAACAGCGTGCTGGCCGACCAGTGGAAGGAGTATTTCTACTGCGAGGCGCTCGACACCGAGACGCTCGTCGTCAAGGGCAGGAAAAAGAACACCGGAAAGAGCAACCGGGGCAATGACAACGTCATCTCCAACGGCTCCGTCGTCGCGGTGGCCGACGGTCAGTGCATGATCATCGTCGACAACGGCAAGATCGCCGAGCTCTGCGCCGAGCCGGGCGAGTTCCGCTACGACGCCTCGAGCGAGCCCTCGGTCTTCGCGGGCGACCTCGGCACCGCCGTCAAGGAGACCTTCAAGGTCCTCGGCAAGCGCTTCACCTTCGGCGGCGAGATCCCCAAGGATCAGCGCGTCTACTACTTCAACACCAAGGAGATCGTCGGCAACAAGTACGGCACCCCCTCCCCGGTCCCGTTCCGCGTGGTGGACCAGCGCGCCGGCATCGACATCGACATCGCCATCCGCTGCTTCGGCGAGTACTCCTACCGCATCTCCAACCCCATCCTGTTCTACACCAACGTCTGCGGCAACGTCCAGAACGCCTACACCCGCAGCCAGCTTGACAACCAGCTCAAGACCGAGCTGCTGACCGCGCTGCAGCCCGCCTTCGCGAAGATCTCCGAGATGGGGATCCGCTACTCCGCGCTGCCCGCCCACACCGGCGAGATCGCCGACGCCCTCAACGACGTGCTCTCCGCCAAGTGGCGCGACCTCCGAGGCCTCGAGATCGTCTCCTTCGGCGTGTCCAGCGTCAAGGCCAACGAGGAGGACGAGAAGCTCATCAAGGAGATGCAGCGCAACGCGGCCTTCCGCGATCCCACGATGGCGGCGGCTCACCTGGTCGGCGCACAGGCGGCGGCCATGCAGGGCGCGGCGAACAACGCCGGCGGCGCGGCGGTCGGCTTCATGGGCATGAACATGGCCCAGCAGGCCGGCGGCATGAACGCGGCGGCCCTCTACGGCATGGGCGCGCAGCAGCCCGCTCCCGAGGCCGCGGCGAGCGCGCCCGCAAAGGAGACCTGGACCTGCCCGGGCTGCGGCAAGCAGGCCTTCGGCAAGTTCTGCACCGAGTGCGGCACGAAGAAGCCCGCGCCCGACGGCTGGACCTGCCCCTCCTGCGGCGCGGTCAACAAGGGCAAGTTCTGCGCTGAGTGCGGCGCGAAGAAGCCCGCGGCGGCTCCGCTCTACAAGTGCGACAAGTGCGGCTGGGAGCCGGAGGACCCGACCCATCCGCCCAAGTTCTGCCCCGAGTGCGGCGACCCCTTTGACGAAGGAGACATCGTCTGATCTCTCCGCCATCCAAGCGAGGTGAAAGCCTGTGGCAAGTCAGATAACCAACTATCAGTGCCCGTCCTGCACGGGTCCGCTGCGCTTCGACGGGGCGAGCGGCATGCTCGCGTGCGACTACTGCGGCAGCCGCTTCACGGTGCAGGAGATCGAGGCGCTGTACAGGGACAAGGACGAGGCGGCGGCCGCCGCCTCGGCTGCCGCGCAGGCGCAGGCGGAGCAGCAGGCCCAGGAGCCGGACTACGCCCCGAGCAACTGGGCCGAGGACGAGGGCCTGCGGGTCTACAACTGCCCGAGCTGCGGCGCGGAGCTGATCTGCGACGAGAACACCGCCGCGACGGCCTGCCCCTACTGCAACAACCCCTCCATCGTGCCGGGACAGCTCTCCGACATGCTCAAGCCGGACTGGGTCATCCCCTTCAAGCTCGACAAGGAGGCCGCCAAAAAGGCGCTGAAGAACTACTACCGCGGCAAGAAGCTGCTCCCGAACGCGTTTTCCGACCGCAACCACATTGAAGAGATCAAGGGCGTCTACGTCCCCTTCTGGCTCTTCGACGGCACGGTCGACGCGGACATGCGCTTTCAGGGCACGCGCGTCAACTCGGTGACGACGGGCCGGGAGATCATTACGACCACCGAATACTACCGGGTCCGGCGCTCCGGCGTGGTGAGCTTCGACAAGATCCCCGCGGACGCCTCGAGCAAGATGCCCGACGCCCACATGGACGCGATCGAGCCCTATGACTACTCCGAGCTCAAGCCCTTCTCCAACGCCTATCTGCCGGGCTTTCTGGCCGACAAGTACGACGTGAAGCCCGAGGACTGCTACGCCCGCGTGGATCTGCGCGCGCAGAATACCGCGGAGGAGCTGCTCGCCGGGACGGTCAGCGGCTATTCGAGCTGCACGCCCGAGAGCCGCCAGATCAGCGTCCGCCGCAGCCGGACCAGCTACGCCCTGCTGCCCGTGTGGCTGCTGGCGACGAATTACGACGGGAAGAACTTCCTCTTCGCAATGAACGGCCAGACCGGCAAGCTCATCGGGGATCTGCCCGTGTCCAAGGGGAAGATGCTGGCGTGGTTCGCGGGCATCGCCCTGCCGCTCATGGCGCTGCTGACCGCGCTGTTTTACTGAGGGAGGCCGGGCATGAAGAAACGCTTTCTTTTCAGTCTCCTCCTCTGCGCGGCCCTGCTGCTGGCCCTGCCGCACGCGGCCCGGGCCGAGGCGAAGCTCGACTACGTCAGCGACTACGCGAACATCCTCTCCGCCGAGACGCGCGAGAGCCTCAATTCGCAGGCGGCGCAGATCGCCGCGGACACCGGCTGCGGCGTGTACATCGTCGTGGTGGACAATTACAAGACCTACGTCAACGGCTCCATCGAGAACTTCTCCGAGGCCATCTACAAGACCTACGAGCTCGGCGAGGGCGAGGGGAAAAACGGCATCCTGCTCTCGATGAGCATGGACGGCCGGGATTACGACCTCACCGCCTACGGGGATTTCGGCAACTACGCCTTTACCGACTACGGCAAGCAGCAGCTCGCAAACACCTTCCTCGACAACTTCCGCGCCAACGACTGGGCGGGCGGCTTTGCCGATTTTGTCGAAAACAGCGGCAGGCTGATCGCCCGCGCGAGAAACGGGGATCCGCTGGACCAGTGGATCCCCGATCCTCCGCAGCGCGGCATCACGCCCGCGGAGGCGCTGATCATCGTGCTGTTCCCGAGTCTGGTCGCGGGCATGGTCGTCGGCGGCTTCAAAAGGAAGTCGAAGACCGCCGTCAGGCAGACAAAGGCGGCCAACTATGTCTCCCGCGGCGGTTTGCAGCTGCGCGAGCGCTCGGACCAGTTCATCAACCGCAGCGTGACGAGGCAGATCATCCCGAAGAACACCTCGTCCAGCCGACCGGGCGGAGGCCACGCCGGCGGCACGAGCGTCAACTCCGGCGGCTTCTCCCACCACAGCGGGAAATTCTGAGCAACGAAAAACAGGCTGGGAAACCGGCCTGTTTTTCGTTCAGCCTGTCAGAAAGTCCCCCGGGGGTCTTTCTTGACAGGCTGCCCCGCCGCCGCAAGCTGTCTTGACCGCGGGGGGATTCCATGCTACAATACACAAGTTATGATCGGAGTACTATAAATAATACGCGGCGGAATACGGAGACGGCTATGTGGATTGCGGATCAATGGCAGGATTTTGAACTGATCGACTGCTCAAAGGGCGAAAAGCTCGAGCGCTGGGGGAAATACTACCTCGTGCGCCCGGACCCCCAGGCGATCTGGGACACCCCGCGCCGGAACGCGCACTGGAACGACCGCAACGCCCGCTACCGCCGCAGCGAGAGCGGAGGCGGCAGCTGGGACCGCGGCGATCTGCCCGAGGCCTGGCGCGTGCGCTATAAGGAGCTCACGTTCAACGTGAAGCCCATGAACTTCAAGCACACCGGCCTCTTTCCCGAGCAGGCCGCCAACTGGGACTGGGCCATGGAGAAGATCCGGGGCGCGGGCCGGGCAATCAGCGTGCTCAACCTCTTCGGCTACACGGGCGCGGCCACCTGCGCCTGCCTCAAGGCCGGGGCCTCGGTCTGCCACGTCGACGCCGCGAAGGGCATGGTCGCCTGGGGGCGCGAGAACGCCGCCGCCTCGGGCGTCGCGGACGCCCCGGTGCGCTGGATCGTGGACGACTGCGCCAAGTTCGTCGAGCGCGAGATCCGGCGCGGCCGGAGCTACGACGCGATCATCATGGACCCGCCCTCCTACGGGCGCGGCCCCGGCGGCGAGGTCTGGAAGCTCGAACAGAACCTCTGGCCCTTCGTGTCGCTGTGCGCCGGGGTGCTGTCGGACGAGCCGCTGTTCGTGCTCATCAACGCCTACACCACGGGGCTGTCGGCCTCGACGCTGCGCTACGTGACCGAGAGCATCTTCACAAGGAAATTCGGCGGCCGCTCCGAAGCGCAGGAGCTCGGCCTGCCCGTCACCGAGAGCGGCCTGGCCCTCCCCTGCGGGGCGAGCGCAAGGTGGACGCGGGAATAGGGTCTTTTGCCAGGAACAGAGTTGAGGAACAACGTTGGAACCGATCATCGTTTTTGAAAACGTACACTATACCTACCCCGGCGACGAGCTGGAGAGCCTGTGCGGCGTCGATCTCACGATCGAAAAGGGGAGCTTCGTCGCCGTGCTCGGCCACAACGGCTCGGGCAAATCCACGCTCGCCAAGCACATGAACGCCATCCTCGTCCCCGATGCGGGGCGGGTGCTCGTCGACGGCATCGACACCGCCGACGAGGCGCGCGTGCTGGAGCTGCGCCGCCGCGTCGGGATGGTGTTCCAGAACCCCGACAACCAGATCGTCGCCAACGTCGTGGAGGACGACGTCGCCTTCGCGCCGGAAAACCTCGGCGTGCCCCCCGCGGAGATCCGCAGGCGCGTCGACGCCTCCCTGCGCCTCGTCGGCATGTACGACTACCGCCTGCATGCCCCGCATCTGCTCTCCGGCGGCCAGAAGCAGCGCGTGGCCATCGCCGGCGTCATCGCCATGGAGCCGGAGATCATCGTCCTCGACGAGCCGACGGCCATGCTCGACCCCCAGGGGAGAAAAGAGGTCGTCGACACCGCCTATTCGCTCTGCAAGGCGAAGGGCATGACCGTAGTCTTCATCACCCACCACATGGACGAGTGCATTGACGCCGACCGGCTCATTGTGCTGTCCAACGGCTCCGTGGCCGCCGACGGGAAGCCCGCCGAGGTTTTCGCAAACCGGACGCTCATGGAGCGCGAGGGCCTGGACGTGCCGGAGACGACCCGCCTGCTGGGCGATCTGCGCGCGGCGGGCATGTCGCTGCCGGAGGAGAGGCTTGACGTCGAGGGCTGCGCGGATGAGATCGCGCGCGAGCTCCTGCGGAGGGCGTAGAGATATGGCAGAGATCAGAACCGAGGGCCTGACCCACGTCTACAGCGCGGGCACGCCCTTTGAACAGACGGCCATCGAGGACGTGTCGCTCACGATCCCGGCGGGGCAGCTCGCCGCGGTGATCGGGCACACCGGGTCGGGCAAATCGACCTTCATCCAGCACCTCGACGCGCTGCTCCAGCCGACGGGCGGGCGCGTGCTGCTCGACGGCGAGGACATCAACCGCGACAAATACGCCCGGCGCGACGTCAAGTGGAAGGTCGGTCTGGTGTTCCAGTACCCGGAGTACCAGCTCTTTGAGGAGACGGTCTGGCGGGACATCGCCTTCGGGCCGCGCAACATGAAGCTGCCCGAGAGCGAGATCGACGAGCGCGTGCGCGAGGCCGCGCGCTTCACCGGCGTCGACGAGGCCCTGTTCGAGCGCTCGCCGCTGGAGCTGTCCGGCGGGCAGAAGCGCCGTATCGCCATCGCGGGCGTGATCGCCATGCGGCCCGAGGTGCTGATCCTCGACGAGCCGACGGCGGGACTCGACCCCGCGGGCTGCGCCCAGCTGCTCGGCAACATCCGCCGCTACCGCGAGGAGAGCGGCTCGACCGTGCTGCTGGTCAGCCACAGCATGGACGAGGTGGCTCAGCTCGCCGAGCGCATCATCGTCTTCGACCGCGGACACGTCGCCCTCGACGGGACGCCGGCCGAGGTCTTCGCGCAGGCCGGACGCCTGACGGA
>CADCLH010000053.1 GCA_902802215.1 Oscillospiraceae bacterium | reverse complement strand
TTGTGGGGAAAGCGGTTTACGCGACGCTCTCGAACTCCGCGACGATCTCCTTGTCGGGGGCGGGGGTGCAGAGGGAGACGACCACGATGAGGATGCTGGACACCACGAAGGCGGGCAGCAGCTCGTAGATGTTGAACGCGCCGCCGAGGGGACGGACCAGATACTTCCACACGAAGATCATGATCATGCCGGAGAACATGCCGGCGATCGCGCCCTGCTTGTTGCAGCGCTTCCAGAACAGGGCGAAGAGCATCACGGGGCCGAAGGTCGCGCCGAAGCCGGCCCAGGCGAAGGACACCACGCGGAAGATGGAGCTCGAGGGGTCGGCGGCGAAGATCACGCCGAGGATCGCCACGCCCACGACCGTGAGGCGGGCGAAGAGCATGTTCTTCTTGTCGTCGAGCTTGACGCCGAAGACGTCGCCGATCAGGTTGTGGGTCACGCCGGAGGCCGCGGCCAGCAGCTGGGCGTCGGCGGTGGACATCGTCGCAGCGAGGATGCCGGCGAGGATGAGGCCGGCCACGATGGCCGCGAGGGCGCCGTGCTCGGAGATGATGTGCGCCACGTTGACGATCATGTTCTCGGCGACGGACTCGGTCTCGGGCATGGCGAGCGCGCCGGCCTTGACCATGGCGAAGCCCACGATGCCGATGACGACGGCGACGCCCAGGGAGACCACGCACCAGATGGAGCCGACGCGGCGGGAGAGCGAGAGCTTCTCCTCGTCGTCGACCGCCATGAAGTGGGTCAGGATGTGGGGCATGCCGAAGTAGCCGAGACCCCAGGCCAGGGTCGAGACGATCATCACGAAGGTGTAGGGAGATGCGGAAGTGCTCTTGATATCGGTGCTGGCGAAGAGGTCGAGGTAGCCGGGGACGGTCCGGGCGTTGGCCACGACGGCGTCCCAGCCGCCGGCCTTGCTGATGCCGAAGAACAGCACGACGATCAGCGCGAAGGTCATGACGATGGACTGGATCAGGCTCGTGACCGAGGCGGCCATGAAGCCGCCGAGCGCGCAGTAGGCCACGATGACCGCCGCGGAGATGATCATGGCGGGCATGTAGTCAAAGCCGAAGAGGCTGTTGAACAGCTTGCCGCAGGCGGCGAAGCCCGAGGCCGTGTAGGGCACGAAGAAGATGATGATGGTCAGCGCGCCCAGGATCTCGATGAGCTTGGTGTTGTCGCGAAAACGCGCCGCCAGAAAGTCCGGCACGGTGATCGAGCGCGTCTTCGCCGAGTAGCGGCGCAGCCGTCTGGCGACGAGCAGCCAGTTGAGCCAGGTGCCGATCGACAGGCCGATGGCCGTCCAGCTCGCCTCCGCGACGCCGCAGAACAGAGCCAGACCGGGCACGCCCATCAGCAGGTAGGCGCTCATGTCGGAGGCCTCGGTGCTCATCGCGGTCACGATGGGGCCGAGCTTGCGGCCGCCGAGGTAGAAGTCCTCGGAGGTCTTGTTGTTGGAGTACTTGATGCCGATGGCCAGCATGCCGACCAGATAGACGATGATGGCAAGAAGAATGCAGATCGTGTTTGCAGTCATGGGAAGGTCCTCTCTTTCCGGGAATGTCTGGATGATACCCCCGGTCTGTCCGCGGCGCAAGGACAAAGACAGAAAAAATTGCTTGAAATCGCGCAAAAAATGAATATACTAGGAATAAAGATAATCTTGTTCATGTTAAGATGAAATTAATTCATGTAAAGGGTGAGAGCGCATGAATCTGGAGAAGCTCCGCGCAATGATGAGCGTGGTGGACTGCGGGAGCCTGACCCGCGCGGCGGGGGAGCTGGGCTGCACCCAGTCCGCCGTCAGCCACGCGATCGACAGTCTCGAACGGGAGCTGGGCTTTTCGGTGCTCAAGCGCAGCCGCGCGGGCGTTCGGCTGACCGGGGAGGGGGAGCGCCTGCTGCCCGCGGTGCGCAGCCTTCTGGCCGCCGCCGAGCAGCTCGAGCAGACGGCCTCGTCGATCCGCGGGCTGGAGTCCGGCACCGTGCGCATCGGGGCCTTCACCTCGGTCGCGGTGCACTGGCTGCCGCCGGTGCTGAAGGAGTTCCAGCAGGACTACCCGCATGTGGACTTCAAGCTCTTGAACGGCGACTACCACGACGTCGAGCAGTGGCTCTCGGACGGCAGCGTGGACGTGGGCTTCGTGGCCCTGCCCGCGGGCGTCGACTGCGAGTGCATCCCGCTGATGGAGGACAGGCTGCTGGCCATCCTGCCCCTGCACAGCCGTTTCGAGAACTACCCGAAATTCCCGCTGGTCGAGTGCGAGACCGAGCCCTTCATCTCGCTGCTGCAAAGCTCTGACCACGACGCGCGGCGCGCGCTCGAGGCGGCGGGCGTCAAGCCGAACGTGCGCTTTTACACCAAGGACGACTACGCGGTCATCGCCATGGTCGAGCAGGGCCTCGGCATCAGCATCATGCCCGAGCTGCTGCTCAAGGGCCGCCACGACGCGCTGCAGATCCTGCCGCTGATCCCGGAGGCGAAGCGCACGATCGGCCTGGCCATCGCGGCGGGGCAGCGGGCGGGTCCCGCCACCCGGCGCTTTGCCGACTACGTCGTGCGCTACGTGACCGAGCTGTCGTAGGCGCGGCTGTCATCCACCCGCCCGCTGTTGCCGTATATTTTAAAGAATCCTCCGCAGACGCATAAAGCATGCGTCTGCGTCCTTTTTTCATTTCCCCGCAGGGTCTGACAAAATCCGCTCCCTCCCACGGCTAAAATGGCCGTGGGAGGTGAAAAAATGAAAAATATTCTGTCCCTGTTCACAGCGCTGCTTCTGCTGCTTTCGCTGTCGCCGCGCGCCTTCGCGGAGGAGGACGCGGAGCCGGAGGAGCTCCCGCCGGAGGCGTATCTGCCGGAGCTGCCGAAAATCGAGCCCGTCCCCGCGCCGCCCCCGGAGAAGAACGCCCTCTGCCGCCTGCTGGACGAAAACAGCCTGTCCTACGAGGTGGATCTCGCGTCGTATTATCTCGAGGAGATGGCGGAGGCCGCCGCCGCGGGAGACGCCGCGGCCGGACGTGCGGCGGAGGAATGCCGCGCCGCGGCCCTCGCCGCCGGGTGCGGCGGGGAGGAGATCGCGTTCGACGACCTCTATCTGCTGGCGCGGGTGATCGACTGCGAGGCCGGGAGCGACTGGCTGCCGGACGATTTCCGCCTGTGCGTGGGCGAGGTGGTGCTCAACCGCGTGGCCTCGCCGGAGTTCCCCGACACGCTGCGGGAGGTGGTCTACCAGCGCGGACAGTATAATGTGGTGAACACCGCGCGCTTCGCCTCGCTCGCGCCGCGCAGGCCCTGCGTGGACGCGGCCCTGCGCCTGCTTCAGGGGGAGCGGCGCATGGTGCCCGCCGTGGTCTTCCAGTCCGACAGCATCCAGGGCGAGCTTTTCACCATGTACGCCGACCGCCGTCTCGGCAATACCTACTTCTGCCTGAGCGAGCGCCTCGAGCTCTACCCGTGAGCGGCGGCGAGAGACCGGATAATTATTCATTAATACTGACAAATCTACGGAACATACGCATGTTATTCCTGTACAAGACGAAAAAATACGATTTGCACCGCGCCCTTTTCTTGACAAGAAAAAGGCGCGGTGTTATGATACAGTATATTCGTAAAATGGCATGATAAAGAGAGGCAGAAACCATTTACGGAGAAAAGAAAAGGAGGAAAAAGAATGTACAACTTTGCAATGGCGTTTATCCTTTGCTGCCTTGTCTACCTGATCGGTGACTGGGTGTCCATGCTGACCAGGGCCTGGGTCCCCTCCGTGTTCGTCACGGCGGTCGTGTGCCTGCTCGGCTTCTGGACCGGCCTGGTCCCCACCGACATCGTCAGCAAATCCGCGCTGATCCCCTTCGGCTCCAGCATCGGCATTTTCCTGCTGCTGGTCCACATGGGCACGATCATCTCCCTCAAGCAGCTCGCTGAGCAGTGGAAGACCATCGTCATCTGCGTCATGGGCCTTGTGGGCATGTGCCTGTTCAGCTGGTTCCTCGCCAAGCCCATCATCGGCAGGGACTACGTGATCGCGGGTCTGCCCCCCCTCACCGGCGGCATCGTCGCCGCTACCACCATGCGTGACGCCGCCGAGGCCGCCGGCCTCAAGTCCGCCGCGCTGTTCGCCATCGCCATGTACTGCGTACAGGGCTTCGCCGGTTACCCCCTGACTGCTATCTGCCTGCAGTTCGAGGGCAAGAAGCTTCTGACTGAGTACCGCGCCAAGGGCGGCGAGATCGACAAGAACGCTGTTGCCAAGGCCAACAAGCTCGAGGAAGGCACCGCCGCCAAGACCCGCAAGAAGAAGCTCATCCCCGCCATCCCCGAGAAGTGGAACGGCCCCGTCATGATCTTCGTCCGTATGGGCATCGTCGCGTGGCTCGCCACCCAGATGGGCACCGTCAAGATCCCCGGCACCGGCTTCGCCATCTCCGGCGCTGTCTGGGCCCTGCTCTTCGGCGTTCTCGCCACCACCATCGGCTTCCTGGACGTCAACTCCCTGAACAAGGCCAACTCCTACGGCATCATCATGTTCGCCCTGATGATGTACATCTTCGACGGCCTGAAGGACGCCTCCCCCGCCGACATCGGCGCGGTCATCGTCCCCATGCTCGTCCTGATCGTCATCGGCGTCGCCGGCATGGCTCTGTTCATCTACGTGACGGCCAAACTGCTCAAGGTCGACTTCCCGCTGGCTCTGGCCAACGGCCTGACCGCCCTCTACGGCTTCCCCCCCAACGCCATCATCACCGAGAACACCTGCAAGGCTCTGGGCGAGACCAAGGAGGAGTTCGATTACCTCATGAGCGAGACCTACCCCAGCATGATCGTCGGCGGCTTCACCACCGTTACCATCACCTCCGTCATCATCGCCGGTATCTTCGCCAACCTGTTCTGATTTTCCCCGGTATTACGTAAGAAGGTGTCGTTTTGAACATTAAGGAAAGCGCGCAGAAATACAGCGACTACATCGTGGAGATCCGTCGGAAGATCCACGAGAATCCGGAGCTGAGCACCCAGGAGTTCGAGACCAGCAAGCTCATCATGCAGGAGCTTGACAAGATCGGCGTCCCCTATGTGCAGTGCGGCTCTCTCGGCACCGGCGTTCTGGCCACCATTCAGGGCGCGAAGCCCGGCAAGACCATCCTCATCCGCGGCGACATGGACGCTCTGCCCGTCGCCGAGGAGAACGATCTGCCCTTCAAGTCCAAGGTGGAGGGACGCATGCACGCCTGCGGCCACGACGGCCACACCGCCTGCATGATCACCGCCGCCCACATCCTCAACGACGTCAAGGATGAGCTCTGCGGCACCGTGAAGCTCGCCTTCCAGCCCGCCGAGGAGACCGCGCAGGGCGCGAAAGACATGATCGCCGCCGGCGCCATGGAGGGCGTGGACGGGGTCTACGGCATGCACCTGTGGTCCGGCGTTCCCTCCGGGACGGCCTGCGCCGCCGCCGGCGGCAGAATGGCCGGCGCCGCCCAGTTCGAGATCTGGATCCAGGGCAAGGGCGGCCACGGGGCCGAGCCCGCCTCCTGCGTCGACGCCATCACCTGCACCACGGCCATCGTCAACTCCCTGCAGACCATCGTCTCCCGCGAGTTCCGGCCGCTGGACGCTGCCGTGCTGACCGTCGGCCGCATCGACGCCGGCTTCCGCTGGAACGTCATTGCGGACTCCGCTTACATCGCCGGAACGACCCGCTGCTTCGACAACGCGATCGCCAAGGCCTTCCCCGAGAAGATCGAGCGCATGGCCAAGGGCATCGCCGAGGCGTACCGCTGCACCGCGAAGGTCAAGTACACCGATCTCGTCCCCCCGACCGTGAACCATCCCGTGATGGCCGCGATCGTGGAGGGCGCGATCCGCAAGACCATGGGCGAGGACGCCAACTTCGATTTCGGCCCCACCACCGGTGGGGAGGACTTCGCGTTCTTCATCAACGCCGCCCCCGAGCAGATGGGCGCCATCTGCCTGTGCGGCATCCGTGATGAGGCCAAGGACTGCTGCCACGAGCACCACAGCCCGAAGTTCAAAATCGACGAGTCTGCCCTGCTCAACGCGGCCTGTCTGTACTGTCAGGTAGCGGCCGACTTCAACAAATCCTGAGCCAACGGGGGCTGTGAAAGCTGTTTTTTCACAGCCCCTGCTTTATTTCCCACCGTCTATCCGAAAAAAGGAGAACCAACATGGACATCAAAGCGCTTGCACAGAACTATTCCGATTACATCATCGCCCGCCGCAGATACTACCATCAGCACCCGGAGCTGAGCTTCAAGGAGTGGGAGACCACCAAGGCGCTGATCGAGGACGTCAAGGCCATGGGCATCACCGACATCCAGACCTTTGACGACTATACCGGCTTCGTCGCCACGCTCGACACCGGCCGGCCCGGCCGCACCGTGATGCTGCGCAGCGACATCGACGCGCTGCCCGTCAAGGAGAAGACCGGGCTGCCCTTCGCCTCGCAGAACGAGGGCGTCATGCACGCCTGCGGCCACGACAACCACATCGCCATGCTGCTCGGCGCGATGAAGGTCCTCTGCGACGTCAAGGACGAGATCAAGGGCGGCAAGATCAAATTCATCTTCCAGGCGGCCGAGGAGGTCGGCTACGGCTCCCGCTACTATGTGGAGCACGGCGTGCTCGACGGCGTGGACGCCATCTTCGGCATGCACATCTGGGGCACCTTCGACGCGCCCTTTGTCAGCGTCGACGGCGGCAACCGCATGGCCTCGATGGACAACTTCAACATCAAGGTCAAGGGTCTCCAGTCCCACGGCTCCGCCCCGCAGGACGGCCACGACGCCATCGTCGCCGCCTCCGCCATCGTGCTGGCATTGCAGACCTTCGTCTCCCGCGTCAACAACCCCACCAACCCCCTGGTGCTCTCCGTCGGCAAGTTCCACGGCGGCGCCATGTACAACATCATCTGCCCCGAGGTCGAGCTCGTCGGCACCATCCGCACCTACTCCCGCGAGCTGCGCAAGGTGATGAAGGAGAAGCTGCAGCAGATCGTCGAGAGCACCGCCGCCGCCTACTTCTGCGAGGCCGAGCTGGAGTTCATCCCCCTGCTGCCCGCCGTCATCAACGACAACGCCGAGCTCAACGAGATCGCCCAGAACGCGGCGCTCAAGCTCTTCGGGACCGAGGGCGTCAAGGAGATGCCCACCCTGATGGGCAGCGAGGACTTCGCCCTGTTCATGGAGAAGGTCCCCGGCTTCTTCGCCTTCATCGGCACCCGCAACGTCGCCAAGGGCATCACCGCCACCAACCACAACGAGAAGTTCACCTCCGACGAGGAGGTGCTCTACCGCGGCAGCGCCCTGACGGCCCAGTTCGCCGTCGACTTCCTGGCAAAATAATCGCTTCATACGAAGGATAGAGAGATGGACAGAAAGATTTACGACACCTACGTAGCTCTGATCCGTTCGGAGCTTACGATGGCGACCGGCTGTACCGAGCCCATCGCCATCGCCTACGCCGGTGCGAGGCTGCGCGAGGTGCTCGGAACAATCCCTGAGCACTGTACCGTCTTCTGCAGCGGCAATATGGTCAAGAACGTGTTCGCGGTCACCGTGCCGAACTCCGGCGGCGCGCGCGGCATCGACACCGCCGCGCTGCTCGGCATCGTCGGCGGCGACGCCGCGGCCGGGCTGGACGTCCTGCACGCGGTCACCGAGGAGCACATCGCCCTGACCCATAAGCTGGTCGACGCGGGCGTCTGCGGCTGCGAGCTTGCGGAGGGGGTCGCGAACCTCTACATCCGCATCGAGGCCGAGGCCGGGGACGACCGGGCCCTGATCGAGATCACGGACTACCACACCAACATCACCCGTCTGGAGAAAAACGGCGTCAGCCTGCTCCAAGGCGAGAAGCACGCCGCCTCCGCTGCCTCCGCCGCACCCGACAAGAGCCTGCTGAACCTGCGCGACATCTACGCCTTCGCGGGCGCGCTCAATATCGACGACGTGCGCGAGACGCTCGAAAACCAGCTCGCCTGCAACCGGGCCATCGCCGAGGAGGGACTCAAGCACCCCTGGGGCGCCCAGGTCGGCAGCACCATCCTCGAGGGCGAGAACGGCGACAGCCTCATCAACCGCGCCCGCGCCTGGGCGGCGGCCGGCTCCGACGCCCGCATGAACGGCTGCCCCCTGCCCGTGGTCATCAACTCCGGCAGCGGCAACCAGGGCATCACCGTCTCCATGCCCGTGTGGATCTACGCCAAAGAGTACGGCATCGCCGAGGACGACATGCTCCGCGCCCTGGCCCTCGCCAACCTCGTGTCCCTGAACCTGAAGCGCCACATCGGCTCCCTGTCCGCCTTCTGCGGCGCGACCAGCGCGGCCACCGGCGCGGCCTGCGGCGTCGCCTACATGCTGGGCGAGAGCTACGAGACCATCTGCGGCGTCGTCACCAACACGCTCAACACCATCGGCGGCATGGTCTGCGACGGGGCCAAGTCCTCCTGCGCGGCCAAGATCGCCTCGGCGGTCGGCACGGCGCTGCTCGCCCTGGACATGAGCCGCAAAAAGCGCGTCTTCAAGCCGGGCGAGGGTCTGGTCAAGGAGGACGTCGAGGATACGATCGCCAGCGTCGGCCGCATGGGCCGCGAGGGCATGAAGAGCACCGACGTCGAGATCCTCAAAATCATGCTCGGAAAGTAATTTTATACCCGGGGAGGAATTACCGTGTACAAAGAAATCCTGGAAACCTTTTATCCCGAAATGGTCGAGCTCCGCAGAGAGTTCCACCGCTACCCGGAGCTGAGCTTCAAGGAAGTGCACACCAGCGCGATGATCGTGGAGAAGCTCAGGGCCTTCGGCTGCGACACCGTGGAGCAGATGTACAACACCGGCGTCGTGGCCACCATCAAGGGCGGCCTGGGCGAGGGCAAGTGCATCGGCCTGCGCGCGGACATCGACGCCCTGCCCGTCACCGAGGAGACCGGCGCGCTGTTCGCGTCCAGAAACCCCGGCGTCATGCACGCCTGCGGCCATGACATCCACATCACGAGCCTGCTGAGCGCAGCGCGCATCCTGTGCCAGTGCCGCGACCAGTTCCGCGGCACGGTCAAGCTGATCTTCCAGCCCGGCGAGGAGGCCGCCTCCCCCGAGGACCCGCACGGCGGCGCGTACTACATGGTCCAGTCCGGCTGCCTGGAGAACCCCCATGTCGACGCCATGGTCGGCCTGCACAACAACCCCAGCGCCGAGGGCCACGGCGTGTTCGCGATGCGCAAGGGCGTGTGCACCTCCGGCTTCGACCTCTATCAGTTCAACGTCTACGGCAAGACGGCCCACGGCTCCGCCCCGCACATGGGCAACGACGCCATCGTCGCCATCAGCAACGTGATCGTCCTGCTGCAGCAGATCATCGCCCGCAACGTCGATCCGCTCGAGGCGGCCGTCGTGAACGTCGGCACGATCAAGGGCGGCTCCCGCGTCAACATCGTCCCCGACTTCGCCACCGCCGGGGCCGTGTTCCGCTACTACAACAACGACGTCGCCAAGGTCATCTACGAGCACACCTGCGCCGTCTGCAAGGGCGTCGAGGAGATCTCCGGCTGCCGCATCGAGATCGAGCACCACACCGGCTACGCCTGCGTCGAGAACGACGACGCGCTGACCGATCTGGCCGCGAAGGCGATCAAGCAGGAGCTCGGCGAGGACAGCTGCTACTTCATGGACCGCCCCGTCACCGGCTCCGAGGACTTCAGCGAGTACCACCTCGTCGGCGGGATCCCGACCACCTTCATGTGGGTGAACGCCCGCCCGATGGAGGGCATGCCGGTCGCGCCGCTGCACAACTCCAAGTGGTGCCCGGACGTGGACATCATCCGCCACACCGCGCCCGCCATGGCCGCCATCGCGGTCGAGTTCCTCAACAGCTGATCAACCCCAAACGAAAAACACCGGTCGGTTTTCCGACCGGTGTTTTTCGTTGTAAAAGAAGGATCATACCCCTGCTTTGACCGCGGCCTGCACGCGTCCGGCGCAGTCGTCGAGCGTCACGCGGCCGGTGATGAAGTCCTCCGAGGACAGGATCTGCACGCCGACGCGCGCCATGTCCGCGAGATTGGCCCGCTGCACGTCGTCATTGATCGACGAGGTGCAGTCGGAGAGCACGGCGACGTTGTATTCGAGCGACAGGCCGTCGTAGGCGGTGGTGCGGATGCAGTTGGGCGTGGTGGTCCCGGCCAGCAGCACGGTGTCCCGCCGCAGCCTGCGCAGCATGAGGTCGAGTTCGGTGTGGAAAAAGGCGGAAAAGCGCGGCTTGAACAGCACATAGTCCCCGCGCTCCGGCCCGAAGCAGTCGGGCATGGCCTCGCCGATCGCCTCCGGGCAGCCGGGGGAGAGGGCCTTGCCGCCGCGCAGCCACGCGTCGAAGCGGGTGTGCTCCACGTCCGAGCCGTCGGCGCGGTAGGAGCGGATGACGAAGAAGACCGGGATGCCGCGCGAGCGGCAGGCGCGGATCACCGCGGCGCAGGCGGGGACCGTGGCGGCGGCGCCGTCGATGTACTGGGCGGAGGCGGG
>CADCLH010000052.1 GCA_902802215.1 Oscillospiraceae bacterium | reverse complement strand
CGCATATCATGACAGCGGAAAGGAGGGGCACATGCCATGGATCAGACTTTTTTTCTCGCGGCGAACTCGGGTCGGGGCTTCGCCTCCTGCTATGAGGATTTCCCCGGCCGCGGCGTTTTCCTGCACATCATCAAGGGCGGCCCGGGCACCGGCAAGTCGAGCTTCATGCGGCGGATCCGCGACGAGGCCGCCGCGCGCGGCCTTGATACCGAGAGCATCCTCTGCTCGGGCGATCCGGACTCGCTGGACGCCGTCAGCATCCCGGCCCTCGGCCTGGCCTGGGTGGACGGGACCGCCCCGCATGTACGCGAGCCGGTCCTCTTTGGCGCGGATTCAGATTATGTAAACCTCGGACAGTTCTGCCGCACTCCGCTTCCCGAAGCGGAGCGGGAGAAGGCGGCGGCCCTGAACGCGGCATACAAGGCCTGTTACCGGGAGGCCTACGCCTTGCTCCGCGAGGCGCTCGACGAAGCAGGCGCGGCGGAGCCCGCGCTGCCGCGTCCGGGCGGAGGGCTTCGCAGGCGCTATCTCTCCGCGATCACCTGCCGGGGAGAGCTGCGGCTGACAGAGACGCTTGAAAAATTATGTAAACAAAATTATGTATTCCGCGACGCCGCCTCTCTCGCAGCCGCGGCGGAGCAGGCCGCCGCGCAGGGTCTGGACGTGATCGCCTGCCCGCGGCCGCTGGACCCCGGCAGACTCGAGGCGGTGCTCCTGCCGGAGCTCTCGCTTGCGCTTCTGGCGCCGCCCCCGGCGGAGAGCGCCGCTTCGCTGCGGGCGCGGGAGCGCGCGGCCGCAAAGCTGCGCGAGGCCAAATCGCTGCATGACGAGCTGGAGGCGGTCATCCGCCCCTTCATGGATTTCGCCGCGCTCGACGCCTTCGCGGAGCGCTGCCTCGGCGCGATCTTCGCCCGCGGAGCCGAAAAAACAAAGGCCCACTTGTAAACACACGCGGAGTATAGTATAATCAATCTGTTAAAAAATCCGTGGGCGGCCGGATCGCCCATGAGAATCGGTGGCGTCTGACATGAAACACACAGAAGGAAGCGTTCCGTTTTTGCCGCGGTCTTTCGGGCCATAATAAACATACAACCTTTACGGGGAACCTGTAAAGGCTGTATGTTTTTGCTTTTTTTCGGGAACACGGCGGGCGGCCCGGGGAATGAGGACGGCGATCCTTTGCGCAGACGCTTTGACGGAGGTGCGGGGAATGGACCAAAACGGGAATATCTTGCATCTCAAGTGCGGCGACGTCTGCGTCACCGAGGAGGAAAACGGCGCGTACCGGGTCCAGCGCGGCACGGTCAAGGTGTTTGTGGCCCCGCTGAAAAACGGGGAGCCCGTGTCCCGGCGCCTGCTGTGCGAGGTGGGGGAGGGGCATTTGATCCCCTCGTTCAAATACCGGGACGAGAACTATACGCAGTGGCGTCTGGTTCTTGTCCCGCGGGACGAGGCTGAGCTGGTCGTCCTCCGCGGACAGGCGACCAGCGCGCTCTTCCGCAGATTTGCCAAAAACGCGGGTCTGGAGAATTTCCAGCAGGAGGGCTTCGCCCGCTGCCTGGTGGATTTTTACAGGAGCGAGTCGCTGAAGGACCGCGTCTACCTGGGCTGCGGGAGCCGCGAGGAACGCGGCGTCAGCCTTGAGAACTTCAACATCGTCAAAAGATAACGATATGCCCGACGGCAAAACGGGACGTCACGTCCGCCTTGCAGCCCGACGGCCGGTATGAGGTGAAGCAGATGAGTTTGACAAGAAACTATGAGCAGGATTGCTGGTCTCTGAGCGAGGACGGCCGGAAGCTGCTGACAGTGAAGGAAGCGGTGGTCGACGGCACGGTCGTGGTGACGCTCGCGGGCACGCTGAGAAGCGATATGGAGCATGTGTTCCGGGACGAGCTTCTCGCGCTGATGACCGTCGGCATGAATGTCGTGCTCGACTGCGGACAGTTGCAGTACATCGCGGGGACCTGCCAGGACGCGCTGCTGTCCGTGCAGCAGACGGCGGACGACATCAACCGCGGAACGCTGACGCTGTGCCATGTCCCGCCGGCGATTCTCGCGGAGCTTGAAAAAACAAACCTGCATGAGCTCTTGATGATCGAGTGAAGGAGGCGTACATATGAAGTGCTATGTGAAACCCTGCGAGGGACGGGATACCCTTTTCGTCAGCTATTGCCACAGCGACGCGGCGCAGGTCTTCCCGATCATCGAACGTCTTGCGATCGAGGGCTATCGCGTGTGGTACGACAACGGCGTGCATCCCGGCGAAGAATGGCCCGAGACGATCGCGCGGCATATGATCGACGCGAAGGTCTGCGTGGCGATGGTCTCCGCCAAGGCGGCGGAGTCCCACAACTGCCGCAATGAGGTGACCTTTGCGGTGGCCAACAGCATGCCCCTTCTCTCCGTCGTGCTGGAGGATTTCAAGATGCCGCTGGGCATGCAGCTTCAGCTCGGCAACTCCCGCTATATCAGAAAATTTGAGGAGACGGAAGAAGCCTTTTATGCCGAACTGCTCAGCTCGCCGGTCCTCGCTCCCTGCCGCTCGACAGACGTCGGCGCCGCCGATGAAGAAGCTCTGAATCGGTGGAGGAAGCACGCCGAGGAATACCGCAGCGCGGCGGAGGCCGAAAAGTCCGGTGCGGCGGCTTCTCTGGTACAGAAGGCCGCGGCAAAGCTCCGGGGGAATGCGCCCGCCGCGCCCGCGGAGGGCGGGCCGGAGAAGAAGGCTCCGGCAGAGAAAGCGCCGGCGGCGCCCGAGGGAGAGAAGAAGGAGAGCTCTCCCGCCGCCCCGGTGAAGGCCGCTCCGGCGCCGCAGGCTGAAAACACACTCGAGGAGGACGACGACGAGAAGACCGTCCTGTTCGCCAAGGAGAGCGACGACGAGGAAGAAAACGACGACCACACGGTCGTGGGGGTCCGGTACAATCCGGCGATGCTGCTGCGCGTCAGGACCGGGGAGATCTTCCCCGTCAAGGACGAGAGGACCGTGCTCGGCCGGAGCAAAACCAAAGCGGACCTCGCATTTCCGGACAACCCGGAGATCAGCGGAAAACACGCGGAGATCTGGAAAAGAGGGAACGACTTCGTCCTGCGCAACTTTCAGCCCACGAACGTGACCGTGGTCAACGGGCAGGTTTTGCAGGACAACGCAAGCTTGGAGCTCATGCCGTGCTCCGAGATCCTTCTGGCGGACGAACAGTTCTTCCTGCTTTTCGGCCGCGCCTACGAATGCGTCTTTGACGAGCAGAAGATCTGTCTGCTCAAAAGCAGGGACACGGGGGAGGCCAGGGTGCTGGCAGAGGACGTCCTGCCGCTGGACAGACACCACAAATGGCGCGGCGGCGTACTCGGCGACCAGAGGATCCATCGCGGCGGCCACGCGGAGGTCTATCGGGAAAACGGCCGGATCTGCGTCCGGGATCTCGGCTCCCGCTTCGGGACCTTCGTGAACGGAAAGCGCCTGGACGAGGGCGTCGGCGTCGAGCTGCACTGCAACGATATCGTCGCGGTGGTGGACACGGAATTCGTCTACTACGAGATCAAGACGCAGGCATAAGGCGTCCTGCCGCTCCGGGTACCGCCGGAAACGGACAGCGCGGCCCTCCGGGGCGCGCGTTCGGGAGCCGGACATGCGCTGACGCGCGAGGATATGATCGGGAAAGGAACATGAACCATGAATCTCAGCCTCTCCTATTATTCCGGACTTGGAAAAAGAAGCAACAATGAAGATTCCGTATCCGTTCTGGAGAGCCTGAACGGCGTGCTGGCCGTTGTCGCGGACGGGCTCGGCGGTCAGGAGAACGGCGAGCTTGCTTCCCGACAGGCGGTGAAGACCCTCAACGACCGCCTCACGGGGGAGAGCATATCGCCAAAGAAGCTGATCGACGCGATCCTGAAGGCGAACGAGGAGATCTGCGCGCTTCAGGTCGACCACCCGGGCGCACAGACAACGATTGCCGCCGTGTGGATCGGAGAGGGCTTCGCGGAGGCGATCCATGTGGGCGACACGCGGATCTACCAGTTCCGCGGCGACGCGATCATATACCAGTCGGCCGACCACAGCGTCGCGCAGCTCGGGGTCATGGCGGGCGACATCACGCCCGGGGAGGTCCGGACCAACAGGGACCGGAACAAGCTGTTCCGCGTCCTGGGGGACAAGCGCGTGCCCAAGATCGCGGAGAAGCTGCTGGACATCCAGCCGGGCGACAGGCTGTTGCTGTGCAGCGACGGGTTCTGGGAAGGAATTCTGGAGGCGGACATGCTACGCTGTGCCAGACTGACGGAGAGCGCGGAGCCCTGGCTGCGGCAGATGCGCGCGATTGCGGAGCCTGCGGCCACTGACAACAACACGGCGATCGCCATCGTGGTCAGAGAATAAGAGGACGGGATATGAACAGGTATTGCTACTACTGCATGTTCCCTGTCCAGGAAACGGATACGGTCTGCCCGCACTGCGGGAAGCCGCCCGAGGTGGAGAGCGCGAAGCATCTGCTTGCGCCGGGCACGCTTCTGCACGGCCGTTACCTGCTGGGCAGAGCACTCGGACAGGGCGGCTTCGGCATCACCTATATCGGCCGGGACGAGCTGCTGAACATGCGCGTCGCCGTCAAGGAGTTCTACCCCAACGGCTATGCCTACCGGGATCACGCGGTGTCGAACGCGATCACGATCACGGCCAGCGGTCAGGATTTCTTCCGGGACGGCAAGCAGAAATTCCTCCACGAGGCGCGGACGCTGGCCCGCTTCTTTGAGGAGCCCGGCATCGTCAGCGTACACGATTTTTTTGAAGACAACAACACGGCCTATATCGTCATGGAGTACCTTGACGGTCTGACCATGAAGCGGTATGTGGCCCAAAACGGGAAGATCCCCGCGGACAAGCTGATGCGGGCGGTGCAGCCGCTGATCCGGGCGCTGGACAAGGTCCACGCGCAGGGGATCATCCACCGGGACATCAGTCCCGACAACATCATCGTCCTGGCGGACGGGAGCCTGAAGCTGCTGGACTTCGGCGCGGCGCGCGAGGTCGGCGGGGACAAGAGCATGTCGGTCATGCTCAAGCCGGGCTACGCGCCGGAGGAGCAGTACCGCAGCAAGGGCAACCAGGGCCCCTGGACCGATGTCTACGCCCTGTGCGCGACGCTGTATTTCTGCCTGACGGGCGTCCGGCCGGAGGAATCCGTCGAGCGGGCGATGAACCCCAACAACACCCTGCGTCTTCCGTCGGAGCTCGGGGCGCAGATCACGCCCGATCAGGAGAGCGTCCTGCAGCGCGGCCTCGCCGTGCGTGCGGCCGACCGCTATCAGTCCATGGGGGAACTGGCCAACGCCATGTTCCGCAAGGAGCCGGCCCTTCGCCAGCAGACGATCGAGAGCGGCAGGCCGTCCGCGAAGGCTGCGGAGAAATCCGGGGATGCGGAGAACGGGGACGGCAGGACCGTTTTCGCGGAAACGCCCGAATATCAGAAGAGCGCGGCAGCCCGGGCGGAAGCCGGGGAGGCCGACGAGGAACCGGGCGGTCTGACCGCCATGGTGGCCGATCCCGAGAGCGCGGAGGCGGCATACGCCGCAGCGGAGGACGGCGGAGACGCGACCGTCCAGGTTGCCGAACAGAAGGAGCCGGGCGCTCCGCGGACGGCGAAGAAAAAGAAAGGACCTCTCTGGGTGGGCGCGGCGGCGCTGGGCGCGCTGGTGCTGATCGGCGGTCTCTACTTCGGCGCGCGGGGGAAGAGCCCCGCGGCGGAGGACGTGGTCCCGGTGGTCCTGACGGCAGGCCCGGAGATCACCGCCGGGCCGGAGCTCACGCCTGCCGCGGAGCCCAGCTCCGAGCCCACGCCGGAGCCCACGCCCGAGCCTACGCCGGAGCCCACGCCGCTCACACCCGAGGCGCTGGCCTATCAGGAGGCCGAGGCGCTGCTCGCCAAGGGACGGGCGAACGTGGCGGCGCTGGCCTTTTACAAGCTGGGCGATTACGCGGACGCAGCCCAGCGCAGCCGGGAGGCGTGGCGTCAGGCCGCCGTTCACAACCACATCTCCGCCGGGACGATATTCTCCGCGGCCCTGCTGTATAACGGCTCGGTGGTGCGCACGGGCAACACGCCCGCGTCCAGGACGGACGACGTGATCTCCATCGCCGCAAACGGAGGCCATATCCACTATCTCCGCAAGGACGGCACCGTGTTTGGCTCCGGCTCGAATCCGCACGGTGTGAGCGGGGTCGGGGACTGGAAGGACATCATTTCCATCGCCGCCGGTGAAGACCACGTTCTGGGCCTGAAAGAAGACGGCACGGTGGTCGCCAAGGGATACACGGCCCACAACCGCTGCGCGGTGGACGAGTGGACCGACATCGTCGCGGTCGCCGCGGGCGATCAGCATTCGGTGGGCCTGCGCGCGGACGGCACCTGCGTTGCCGTCGGGAACAACTCCTGCGGCCAGTGCGACGTCTCGGACTGGACGGATATCGTCGCGATCGGCGCCGGTTCCTACTGTACGATCGGCATTCGCGCGGACGGCACCTGTGTTGCCGTCGGCGACAACAGCGACAAGCAGTGCGAGGTCTCGGACTGGACGGATATCGTCGCCGCCTGCGGGGGAGACCGGCACACGGTGGGCCTGCGCGCGGACGGCACCTGCGTCGCCGCGGGCAGGAACACCAACCGCCAGAGCGAGGTTGACGGCTGGACCGGCATCGTGGAGATCTGCGCCGGACCTCTCCATACCGTCGGCCTGCGTTCGGACGGCACCTGCGTGGCCTGCGGCGCCAACGAGAACCACCAGCGCGAGGTGGAGTTCTGGGAGGGCGTCGGCCTCGGCGAGATCTGAAAATTCAATAGTGTGTATCCAGCGGTATCGGGAAAACCCGATACCGCTCAAGCTGTCAACAATTTGTCGGCAGCTTGAGCGGCAAAAATGGGAGCTTCCAAAAAAGCTCCCATTTTTGCGTGGATTGAACGTGAACGGGGGCTCCCCGCCCCCCTTTCACACTTTCCCCTTACAAGTCTGACTTGTCAGCAGGGGTTGCCTGCAATCCGGGCGGTATCGGGAAAACCCGATACCGCTTTTTTGCGCGAATGGGGACAGTCTCCGGCGGAATAGGATGAACGGAGGTGATGAACGGTGCTTGAAAGCGCGATTCTTCTGCTGATGAACAGCCTGTTCCTGATGCTCCGCATTTCGCCGGGCGACTCCTTCCCGAGACCGCTGAGCCGGGAAAAGGAGCGCGAATATCTCCAGCGCTGGCAGCAGGGAGATCTGGAGGCGCGCAATCTGCTCGTGGAGCATAATCTGCGGCTGGTGGCGCACATCGTCAAGAAGTACTATTCCGCCGACGACGCGGACGATCTGATCTCCATCGGGACGATCGGGCTCATCAAGGGCGTCAATACCTACCGGGCGGACAAAAACGTGCGGCTGGCGACCTATGCCAGCCGCTGCATCGAGAACGAGATCCTCATGTATTTCCGCAGTCAGAGAAAGAGCGCGGGCGAGCTGAGCCTGTCGGACGCGCTGGATGTGGACGGCGAGGGCAACGGCCTGTTCGTCATGGATGTGCTCGCGCAGGAGGACGACATGGCCGAGCGCATCGGCAGCCGGGAGCTCTGCCGCAGCCTGCGCACGCTGATCGGCAGCAGCCTCGACGAGCGCGAGGCGCAGATCATCCGCCTGCGCTACGGACTGGACGGCCGGGAGCCGATGACCCAGTGGGAGACCGCCCGGGAGTGCGGCATCAGCAGATCATATGTCTCCCGTCTGGAGAAGCGGGCGCTGGAAAAGCTGCGCCGCGCGCTGGAGGAACCGTGATTTTTTGCCGAAGTGGGGGATCGAAACCGGAAACAGACTTGAATTCGTAACATTTGGGTGCTATAATCCTTCCTCAGGATCATTTCGGAAGAGAGAAAGGCTGGTACGGGGCATGAAAAGAAAAATCCTGTGGCTGATGTCGATGGCCGCGCTGTGCCTTGTGCTCTACACCATCGTCGTCTCGCGCCTGGAAAACGGGACCAACATCATCTTCGGCGGCCAGAGCGGCGCCTTCATCCGTACGGACAGCGCCAACTACAACGTCACGCCCACGCCCTCGCCCGAGCCCACGGTCGACATCTGGCCCAAGCTGTCCACCAAGGACTTCGAGGACAACACCTATCTGCAAATCGTCAACAACAACAACCTCCTCTCCTCGGCTTACGAGCCGGAGGTCTCCAAAATCGCCAGGACGCGCTACATGATGTTCAGCACGGAATACATGCCCTACCTCGACGCGTTTCTGGACGGGATCGAGGCGGCGGGCTTCGACTACTTCATCGGCGGCGCGTACCGCTCCTACTCCTATCAGGCCCACGTGTTCAACTCCAAGGCCAGCCAGATCGCGGTCGGCATGGGGATCACGGACTATCTCGACCCGCGCTATCAGGAGGCCGCCGATCAGGCCAAGACCATCACGGCCTTTCCCGGCGCGAGCGAGCATCAGCTCGGTCTGGCGATCGACATCCTGGACCGGAACCGCTCACGGCTGGTATACAGCGACATGAATCAGGAGCTCTACGCCTGGCTCGATTCGCACTGCGCCGAGTACGGCTTTATCAAGCGCTACCCCACGCGCAAGCTTTTGCTGACCGGCTGGGATGAGCCGTGGCATTACCGCTATGTGGGGGTGGAGGCCGCGACCTTCATCATGGAGCAGGGGATCTGCTTTGAGGAGTTCTACGCCCACTATTTCCCGGATTTCGAGTATTGACGGGACGATTTCTCCCGCCGCCCGGCCGTACTGTCCCGCGGCGCAAAAACTCTGCGCCGCGGGACAAAAAAGGCTTGCATTATACGCTCTTCCGTGTTATACTTACAAAGTAAGGTTACGGTATTGTCAGAGTGGGTTTCGACCCACTCTTTTTTGTGAGACTTTTGATCGCTGTAAAATTTTGTTAAGGTGTGTGCGGTATGAGTAAGATCACAGACAAGGTCACCGAGCTCGCGCTGCCGGTGGTCGAGGAGGAGGGCTGTTCCCTCTGGGACGTGGAATACGTCCGTGAGGCCGGAAGCTGGTATCTGCGCGTGTTCATTGACAAGGAGGGCGGCGTCGGCATCGACGACTGCGAGCGCATCAGCCGCAGGCTCGATCCCATTTTGGACGAGGCGGACCCCATCCCGGACAGCTATGTGTTTGAAGTCGGCTCCGCCGGCGCGGAGCGGGAGCTCAAACGCCCGCGGGACTTTGAACAGTTCACGGGCGCCCAGGTCGAGCTCAGGACCTACCGGAGCGTGGACGGCAGCAAGAGCTTTGTCGGCACGCTCGCCGGATACGAGGACGGCGCGGTCACGCTGCTCGTCGGCGAAAAGGCCATGCGCTTCGAGAAGGAGCAGATCGCCCTTGTCAGGCTGCATGTTTCACTATAAGACGGATACAAGTCGGAAAAAGCAGAATGGAGAGTCAGAAAATGAACGCAGATTTCTTTGAGGCCATTGAGGATATCGAAAAAGAGAAGGGCATTCCCCGGGGCTATATGTACGACAAGATCAAGCAGGCCATGCTGGCGGCCTTCCGCCGGGACAATCCCGAGTGCGAGGACAATGTCGAGATCATCCTCGACGAGGAGACCAAGCGCATGGAGATGAACGTCGTCAAGACCGTCGTGGAGGAGGTCGAGGACCCGAGCCACGAGATCCAGCTCGAGGCGGCCAAAAAGGTCAGCAAGCGCGCCAAGCTCGGCGACGAGCTCCATGTCCCCGTGGAGACCAAGAAGTTCGGCCGCATCGCGGCCCAGGCCGCCAAGCAGGTCATCATCCAGGGCATCCGCGAGGCGGAGCGCGGCATCATCTACGAGGAGTTCACCTCCAAGGAGCATGAGATTCTGACCGGCGTCGTGTCCCACATCGAGCCGCGCAACGGCAGCGTCACCATCCGCATCTCCTCCAACAGCGAGTTTACCGAGGCCATGCTCGCCCCCAACGAGCGCATCAAGACCGAGGTCCTGCGCGAGGGCGACCGCATCAAGGTCTACGTGGTCGAGGTCCGCAATTCCACCCGCGGCCCGCAGGTGCTCATCTCCCGGACGCATCCGGGCCTGGTCAAGCGCCTGTTCGAGCTCGAGGTGCCCGAGATCTACGACGGCACCGTCGAGATCAAGTCCATCGCCCGTGAGGCCGGCAGCCGCACGAAGATGGCCGTCTGGTCCTCCGACCCCGACGTCGACCCCATCGGCTCCTGCGTGGGCCCGAAGGGCGGCCGCGTCGCCAGCATCGTCAACGAGCTCGGCGGCGAGAAGATCGACATCGTCAAGTACAGCGAGATCCCCGAGGAGTACATCGCCGCCGCGCTCTCTCCGTCCGAGGTGCTGAGCGTGACCATGCTCGAGGACGGCAAGAGCTGCCGCGTCGTCGTGCCCGATTCCCAGCTCTCCCTGGCCATCGGCAAGGAGGGCCAGAACGCGCGTCTGGCCGCGAAGCTGACCGGCTGCAAGATCGATATCAAGCCCGAGAGCGAGGGCTGACGGACAGCGTCAATCAGGAGGGGCGATCGATGGAGCAAAAGAGCCTTCGGAAAGAGCGAAACTCCAATCTTGAACTGCTGCGGATCGCGGCGGCCTGCGGCGT
>CADCLH010000051.1 GCA_902802215.1 Oscillospiraceae bacterium | reverse complement strand
CCCGCGCGGACGGCTGCGCGCTGGTGACCATCGGCGGCGGGGACCGCTTCCTTCTCGTGCCCGCGGGCGCGCAGGCGGAGGCGGAGCCCGGCGTGACCGTGCTGCACACGCCGCTGCAAAAGCTCTACGTCGCCTCCTCGTCGGCCATGGACCCGCTCGCGCGTCTCGGTGCGCTCGACGCGGTGCGTCTGACGGGCACGAAGCGGGACGACTGGACGCTCCCGGAGCTGCGGCGGCGCATGGACGAGGGAAGCCTCCTCTACGCGGGAAAATACGCCGCGCCGGACTACGAGCTGCTGCTGAGCGAGGGGACGGAACTGGCCATTGAGAACACCATGATCTTCCACAGCCCCGAGACGAAGGAGCAGCTCGAGGCGCTGGGCATCCCCGTGCTGGTGGAGCGCTCGAGCTACGAAAAGCATCCGCTGGGCAGGCTCGAGTGGGTCAAGCTCTACGGCCTGCTCACCGGCAGGGCGGCGGAGGCCGAAGCCTTCTTCGACGAACAGGCGGCGCTGGCCGAGCGGGTCATGGCGCAGGAGAGCACCGGCAAAAGCGCGGCCTTCTTCTACATCAACGCAAACGGCGCGGTCAGCGTGCGCTGCCCGGAGGACTATATCGCCACCGGCATCGCGCTCGCGGGCGGGCGTTACCTGCCCGAGCTCCCGGCTGACGCGGGGGCGGGCGCGCGCTCGACGATGAACCTCCAGCCGGAGAGCTTCTACGCAGGCGCGCGGGACGCGGACGTGCTGTTTTACAACGCGACCCTCGGCGGAGGGCCGGACAGTCTGGAGGCGCTTGTCTCCAAAGCGGACTGGCTCGCCGATTTCAAGGCGGTCCGAAACGGGGACGTCTGGTGCACCGAGGCGGAGCTGTATCAGCAGAGCGCCGGCATCGCTTTGCTCATCGGCGAGCTCCATCAGATCCTCAGCGGCACGGAGGACGCCGCCGCGCTGCAATATTTTCACAAACTGCAATAGGGAGGGAGACAGGTGGAGAGACAAACCCGGCGCTGCGTCTGCGCGTTTGCCCTGCTGCTCCTTCTCCTGATCGCCCTCGGGGCGGCCGGTCTGCTCGCGGGCAGCGTAAAGGTCTCGCCGAAGGAGGCGCTGGAGGTCCTGCTTGTGCGCGGGGAGGTAGAGCGCGCCGCGCGCGTCGTCTGGACGCTGCGGCTGCCCAGGCTGCTCGCGGCGGTCTTTCTCGGCGGGGCGCTGGCGGTGTCGGGCTTTCTGCTGCAGACCTTCTTCGCAAACCCCATCGCGGGCCCCTTCGTGCTGGGCATCTCGTCGGGGGCGAAGCTCACCGTCGCCCTGACGCTGATCGCCGCGCTCGCGCGCGGGCGGAACCTCGGCTCGGCGGCGCTGATCGGCGCGGCCTTCTGCGGCTCGATGCTCGCCATGGGGCTGATCCTGCTGCTCTCGGCGCGCGTCAGACGGATGTCGCTGCTCGTGGTGTGCGGCGTGATGATCGGCTATATTTGCAGCGCGATCACCGAATTCGTCGTGGCCTTCGCCGACGACGCGAACATCGTCAACCTCCACAACTGGTCGATGGGCAGCTTCTCCGGCATCCGCTGGGCGAACCTGCGCGTGATCGTCTGGGTCACGCTCGCGGGCGTTGTGCTGAGCTTTCTGCTCTCGAAGCCCATGGGCGCCTGGCAGCTCGGCGAGGCCTACGCGCAGAACCTGGGCGTCAATCTCCGGCGCTTTCGTCTGGAGCTGATCCTGCTCTCCAGCGTGCTCTCGGCCTGCGTGACGGCGTTCGCGGGGCCCATCTCCTTTGTCGGGGTGGCGGCCCCGCATCTGATGAAAAGTCTGTTCAAAACCGCCAAGCCCATCGTGATGATCCCGGCCTGCTTCCTCGGCGGCGCGGTCTTCTGTCTCGGCTGCGATCTGATCGCCCGCACCCTCTTTCAGCCGACGGAGCTGAGCATCAGCGCCGTGACGGCGGTGTTCGGCGCGCCGGTCGTGATCTGGATGCTGGTGCGGAGAAAGGCGGGAGCCCATGACTGACCTGATCCTGCACACAAAGGACCTCGCCGTCGGCTACGACGGCAGAGCCGTGGTCAAAGACCTCACATTCTCCCTGCGCCCGGGCGAGATCCTGACGCTCATCGGGCCCAACGGCGCGGGCAAATCGACGATCCTGAAAACCCTCGCGCGGCGGCTCGCGCCCGTGGCGGGCACGGTGCTGCTCGACGGGAAAATGCTCCCGGCTATGGCGGAAAACGAGCTGGCAAAGCGTCTTTCCATCGTGACGACCGAGCGCGTGCGCGCCGAGCTGATGAGCAGCCGCGAGGTCGTGGCGACGGGCCGCTATCCCTACACGGGGCGGCTCGGCATCCTCTCGGAGCACGACCGCGCCGTCGTAGATGAGGCGATGGCGCTTACCCAAGTGACGGAGCTTCAGGACGCGCCCTTTGAGCAGATCAGCGACGGCCAGCGCCAGCGCGTGATGCTCGCCCGCGCCCTGTGTCAGGAGCCGGAGGTCCTGCTGCTCGACGAGCCGACCTCCTTCCTCGACGTGCGCTACAAGGTCGAATTTCTGACGACGCTGAAAACGCTCGCGCGTGAAAAGCGGATCGCGGTCGTGATGAGTCTGCACGAGCTCGACTGCGCCGCGCGCGTCTCGGACACCGTGCTCTGCGTCCGCGGCGGCGCGGTCGACCGCGTCGGCAGGCCGGAGGAGATCTTCTCCGGCGCCTATATCGAAGCGCTCTACGGCATGGAGCCGGGCAGCTTCGAGGCCTTCTTCGGCGCCACCGGCGACCGGCGCTTTTTCCAGAACCGCGGCTGCCCCTTCTTTCCCTGCCACACGGGCGTGGCGGAGAAGGACTTCAACTGCCTGTTCTGCTACTGCCCGCTCTACGCCCTGGGCGAGAGCTGCGGCGGGAGCTTCCGCTATACCGCCTCCGGCGTCAAGAGCTGCGAGAACTGCGCCTTCCCGCACCGGCGGGAAAACTACGAAAAGGTGCTCGCCCGCTGGCCGGAGATCGCGGCGCTGACCAAGAGGAAAGACCATGTTTGAACACACCATCCGCAGCGGCGCAAGGCTCTTGCGCTGCGGCTATACGACCGGAAGCTGCGCCGCACTGGCCGCCTCCGGGGCCGTTCGCCTGCTGCTGAGCGGCGAGGCGCCGCCGACGGTTCGCCTCGTCACGCCCAAGGGCTGGCCGGTCGAGGTCCCGCTCGCCGAGGCCGTGCTCGACGGAGACGAGGCCCGCTGCGCCGTGCGAAAGGACGCGGGCGACGACCCCGACGTGACGGGCGGCTGCTTTGTTTGCGCCGCAGTGCGCAGGACGGAGCACGGCATCACCCTCGACGGCGGCGCGGGCGTGGGCCGCGTGACGAAGCCGGGGCTGGATCAGCCCGTCGGCGCGGCGGCGATCAACTCGGTGCCGCGGCGCATGATCCGCGAGGCGGCGGAGGCGGTCTGCGAGGAGCTCGGCTACGGCGGCGGGCTTGCGATCGTGATCTCCGTGCCGAACGGCGAAGAGCTCGCGAAAAAAACCTTCAACCCCATGCTCGGCATCGAGGGCGGCGTCTCCATCCTCGGCACCTCCGGCGTCGTCGAGCCGATGAGCGAGCGGGCGCTGATCGACACCATAGAGCTCGAACTGCGGCAGGCGGCGGCCCTCGGCGGAAAGCGCGTGATCCTCACGCCGGGCAGCTACGGCGAAGCCTATGTGCACGAGATCGGGCTGGACGACCGCGGTGTGCCGGTCGTCAAGTGCTCCAACTTCATCGGCGACGCGCTGGACGCGGCGGCGGCCCTCGGCTTTTGCGAGGTGCTGCTCGCGGGCCACATCGGCAAGCTCGTCAAGCTCGCGGGGGGCGTGATGAACACGCACTCGCGGCAGGCGGACTGCCGGGCCGAGCTCTTCACGGCGCACGCGGCGGTCTGCGGCGCGCCCCCGGCGCTCTGCCGCGCGCTGATGAAAGCCGTGACCGCGGACGCCTGCCTCGCGCTTCTGGAAGAGGCGGGCTTAAAGGAAAAGGTGCTCGAAAGCCTGCTCACGGCGATCCAGACGCATCTGGACCGCCGCGCGGCGGGGCGGCTTCGCGTCGGGGCGGTGCTGTTTTCCAACCGATACGGCGGCCTCGGCGCGACGGCGGAGGCGGCGAGCATATTGAAGGAGTGGACGTCATGATCCATTTTGTCGGCGCGGGGCCGGGGGCTCCCGACCTCATCACGCTGCGGGGCGCGGCGCTTCTCCGGGAGGCGGACGTCGTGATCTGGGCGGGCAGTCTGGTCAATCCCGCCCTGCTGGATAACTGCAAAATCGGATGCGAGATCTTCGACAGCTCCCGCATGACGCTCGACGAGGTGCTTGCCGTGATGGAGCGCGCGGAGGCGGAGGGCAAAACGACCGTGCGTCTGCACACCGGGGACCCCTCGCTCTACGGCGCGCTGCGCGAGCAGCTGGACGCGCTGCGTCAGCGGGACGTCGCCTTCGACGTGACGCCGGGGGTCAGCAGCCTCTTCGGCGCGGCGGCGGCGCTGGGCGCGGAATTCACGCTCCCCGGCGTGAGCCAGAGCCTCATCGTCACCCGTCTCGCGGGGCGTACCCCCGTCCCGGAGAAGGAGGCGCTGCGCTCTCTTGCGCGCCACGGGGCGTCCATGGCCCTGTTCCTCTCGGCCGGGATGCTGGACGAGGTGCAGACGGAGCTGCTCGCGGGCGGCTACGCGCCCGACACGCCCGCGGCCCTGGTCTACAAGGCGAGCTGGCCGGACGAGCGGGTCGTCCGCTGCACGGTCGGCACGCTGGCCGCGGCGGGCGCAGAGGCGGGGATCGCAAAGACCGCGCTGATCCTTGTCGGCGGCTTTCTGGACGCGCCCTACGAGAAAAGCAGACTCTACGACCCGTCCTTCACGACGGGCTTTCGCGAGGGAAAGACATGAAAAACGGAGAGATCGCCTATCTCGCCTTCACCGAAAAGGGTCGCGCGCTGGCGGAGACGCTCCGCGCCGTGCTCGGCGGCGAGGTCTCCTGCACGCGCGACGGCGTAGCCCTGCAAGAGTGGACGGCGCGCGCGTTTCCCGACGCCCGCGCCCTGGTCTTCATCGGCGCGGCGGGCATCGCGGTGCGGGCGATCGCGCCGTATCTGCACGGCAAGGCGTCCGACCCCGCCGTCGTCGCGGTGGACGAGTGCGGCTACTTCGCGGTGTCGCTGCTGTCCGGCCACCTCGGCGGGGCCAACGCGCTGACGCGGGAGATCGCGCGCATCTGCGGCGCGGAGGCGGTCATCACCACCGCGACCGACCGAAACGGCGTCTTTGCCTTCGACGACTGGGCGCGTGTGCAGGGCCTGTCGGTCGCAGACCCGGGCCGGATCAAGGCGGTCTCCGCCAAGCTGCTGGCGGGAGAGCGCATCCGGGTCCGCTCCGCCTTCCCCATCGACAGCGCGCCGCCGGCGGGCGTGGAGCCCGTTGAGGACGGCGAGGCCGACGTGTGGGTGGACGTGCGCGCTCACGAGGCGCTGACGCTGGTCCCGGCGGCGCTGGTCCTCGGCGTCGGCTGCCGGCGCGGGACCGCGAGGGAGACGCTCGATGCGCGCCTGAGCGCTTTTTGCGCGGAAACGGGCATCCTGCCGCGGGCCGTCTGCGCTGCCGCGAGCATCGATCTCAAACGGCGGGACCGCGGACTGGCGGCCTTCTGCGCGACCCACGGCTGGCCCCTGCACTTTTACACTGCCTCGGAGCTCGCGGCGCTCAAGGGCGAATTCACGGCCTCGGCCTTCGTCGCGCGCATGACGGGCGTGGACAACGTCTGCGAGCGCGCCGCGGTCAAGTGCGCGCAGGGGGAGCTGATCGTGAAAAAGCATGCGGGCGAGGGCGTGACCTTCGCGCTTGCAAAGAGGCCGCTGCGTCTGGATTGGGGGTTTGGCCGTGGCTAAGCTGTACATCGTCGGTCTCGGGCCGGGAAAGCCGGAGGGTATGACGCTGGAGGCGCGCGCCGCTCTGGACGCCTCCGATCTTCTCTGCGGCTACGGCGCCTATCTGGCGCTGCTTGCGCCGCTGTACCCGGACAAGGAACGCTTCTCCACGCCGATGACGCAGGAGCTGGAGCGCTGCCGCCGTGCGCTGGATGAGGCGCGGCGCGGTCGGACCGTCGCTCTGGTTTGCAGCGGGGACGCGGGCGTCTACGGCATGGCGAGCCCCGTGCTCGAGCTGCTGCCGGACTACGGCGGCGTCGAGGTCGAGATCGTCGCGGGCGTGACGGCGGCGCTCTCCGGCGCGGCCCTGCTCGGCGCGCCGCTGGGACACGACTTCTGCGTGATCTCCCTGAGCGACTTGCTGACGCCGTGGGAAGTAATTGAAAAGCGCCTGCGCTGCGCGGCCGAGGGGGACTTCGCGCTGGCGCTCTACAACCCCTCGTCCCGCAGACGCGCGGACCGTCTGCAAAGGGCCTGCGACATCCTGCTCGGCTTCCGAGCTCCGGAGACGCCCTGCGGATTTGTCCGGAATATCGGCCGCGAGGGCGAGGAAACGCGCATCCTGCCGCTGATTGCGCTGCGCGAGGTGGAGGTTGACATGTTCACGACCGTGTTCGTCGGCTCGTCGACAACGCGTGTGATCGGCGAGCATCTGGTCACGCCGAGGGGGTACCGGGCATGAACATCCTGCTTTTCGGCGGCACCTCGGACGGACGCAGGCTCTCCGGGGAGCTCGCGGACAGGGGCGCTGAGGTGACCGTCTGCGTCGCGACCGCATACGGCGGCGAGGAGCAGGGCGAGCACGACGGCGTTCGGGTGCTCACGGGGCGCAAAAGCGCGGACGAGATGGCGGCGCTGCTGCCGGAGTTTTCGCTGTGCATCGACGCCACGCACCCCTACGCGCTCGAGGCGTCGGAAAACATCCGCGCCGCCTGCGCGCGCACGGGCGTGCCGTACCGGCGGCTCCTGCGGGAAGCCTGCGAGACGGAGGGCGCGGTCGTGGTCTCCGGCGCGGCCGAGGCCGCGGAATATCTGTCGCACACCGAGGGAAAGATCCTGCTCGCCATCGGCTCGAAGGAGCTGTCGGCCTTCCGGGAGCTGGACCCGGGCCGGCTCTGCCCGCGCGTGCTGCCCGCGCACGAATCGCTTGCCGCCTGCGAGGCGCTGGGCGTCCCGCACCGCAACATCGTCGCCATGCAGGGGCCGTTCTCGCGGGAGCTGAACGCGGCGCTGATCCGGCAGCTCGGGGCGCGCTATGTCGTGACGAAGGACGGCGGCGCGGCGGGCGGCTTTCCCGAGAAGGCGGCCGCGGCGCGCGAGACGGGCGCCGTGCTGATCGTCCTGCGCCGCCCGCAGGAGAACGGCATGCGCTATGAAGAAATACTGAGCGAATGCGAGGGCTTGATGACATGCAGGTGACGCTGATCGGCCTCGGCGGCGGAACGGGCGAGACCCTGGGCGCCGAGGGGCGGAGGGCTTTGGAGCAGGCGGAGCTGGTGCTCGGCGCGGAGCGCCTGCTCGAGAACCTTCCGGAAATTGAAAACCAGAAGCGCGCCGCGGCGACAAAGAGCGCGGAGCTTTTCGCGCTTCTCACAAAGTCGGACGCGAAGCGGCCCTGCGTCGTCTTCAGCGGCGACACGGGCTTTTACTCCGGCGCGTCCGGGCTGCTCGCGCTGCTGCGGGAGGCGGAGATCCCCTGCCGCGTCCTGCCGGGCCTGTCGAGCGTGCAGCTGCTGGCCGCGCGTCTGGGCGAGCCGTGGCAGGACTGGACGCTCTGCTCGGCGCACGGCACGCCCTGCGATCCGGTCGCGGCGCTGATGGCGGGCAGGCCCGCCTTCTTCCTCACCGGCGGGAAAACGACGCCCGCCTCCCTTTGCCGCGAAATTAAGGACGCGGGGCTCCGGGCGCTGCGCGTCGCGGTCGGGGAAAAGCTCGCCTGTCCGGATGAGCGCGTTTCGACCATGACGGCGGCGGAGTGCGCGGAACTTTGCTTCGCCCCGCTCTCCGTGCTGCTGGTTGAAGCCGCGCCGCGCCCGTTTGAGCGGAGCGGCGGCATCCCGGACGACGCCTTTCTCCGCGGCGAGGTGCCGATGACCAAGCAGGAGGTCCGCGCCGCGATCCTCGCGAAGCTCGCCGTCCGACCGGAGGACACGGTCTGGGACATCGGCGCGGGGACCGGCAGCGCGTCGGTGGAGCTCGCGCTCGCCGCCCGGCGGGGCAGGGCTTACGCCGTCGAATACCGGGACGAGGCGCTCGCCCTCATCGAAGAAAACCGAAGCCGCTTCGGGGCGTGGAATCTGCGCGTCGTACGCGGCAAAGCGCCGGAGGCGCTTTCGTCTCTGCCCGCGCCGGACGCGGTGTTCGTCGGCGGCAGCGAGGGTCGGCTCCGCGAGATCGTGGACGCCGCCCTGTCGAAGAATCCGGACGCGCGCCTGTGCGTGTCGGCCATAGCGCTCGAAACGCTGTCGGCGGCGCTGGACATTTTCAACTCCCATGGCCTTGACGCGGAGCTGACGCAGATCGCCGTCAGCCGCGCAAGGCCGGACGCGAGACTGCACCTGCTGCTGGCGAACAACCCGGTCTTCCTCGTCACGGCCTGCCGGGAGGAGAACCGATGATCCGGCTGCTGATCGCCGCGCCCGCGTCCGGCTGCGGCAAGACCGCCGCGGCCTGCGCAATGCTTCGCGTTTTGAAGGAGCGCGGGCACGAGCCCTGCGCCTTCAAATGCGGGCCGGATTACATCGACCCGATGTTCCACCGCGCTGTCCTCGGGGTAGAGAGCCACAACCTCGACCTGTTTCTGAGCGGCCCGGAGCGCGTGCAGGCGCTCTTTGCCCGCGCCTGCCGGGGCCACGGCGCGGCGGTGGTCGAGGGCGCGATGGGCCTGTACGACGGCCTCGGCGGCGTGACGGCGCGCGCGAGCGCGTGGGAGCTCGCCGATACGCTGGACCTGCCCGTCCTGCTGGTGCTGCCCGCGCGCGCATCGAGCCTGACCTTGGCCGCCCAGCTTTGCGGTCTGCGGGACTTCCGCACGCCCAGCCACATTGCGGGCGTGCTTCTCAACGAGTGCTCCCCCGCCCTGTGCCGGACGCTCGCGCCCACCCTCGAGCGCGAGACGGGCCTGCCGGTGCTCGGCTGCCTGCCGCGGCTCGAGGGCGCGCGCATCGAAAGCCGCCACCTCGGCCTGCTGACCGCGCCGGAAATCGACGATCTCGACGCGCGTCTGGAGCTGCTTGCGCGGGCATTTTCGGAAAACGTCGACCTGCCGCGCCTGCTTGCGCTCTTCGACGGCACCGCGCCCGCGGCGCAGGAGTCGGAGCCGCCGCAGAAACGACGCTGCCGCATCGCGGTCGCGCGGGACGAGGCCTTCTGCTTCGCCTACGCCGAGACGCTTGAGACGCTCGAGGCCCTCGGCGCGGAGCTTGTTTTTTTCAGTCCCCTGCGCGACACGGCCCTGCCGGAGGGCGTCGGCGGGCTCTATCTGCCCGGCGGCTACCCCGAGCTGTACGCGCGGCGGCTCTCGGAAAACGCCGAAATGCGCCGCGCGGTCGCCGAGGCGGTGCGCGGCGGGCTTCCCACGGCGGCGGAGTGCGGCGGCTATCTCTATCTCTGTGCGGCGCTGTCCGACCCGTCGGGCGAGCGCTTCCCCATGGCAGGCGTGCTGCCGGGCGAGGCCGCGGACGCGGGCAAGTCGGTCCGCTTCGGCTACGCGGAGTTAAGCGCCGAAGAGGACAGCCTGCTGTTTCGCGCGGGCGAGAGCTTCCCGGTCCACGTATTTCACCACTGGGACACGGCAGAAAACGGCGACTCCTTCCGACTGACGAAGCCGCTCAGCGGCAGGACCTGGCGCGAGGGCTACGCGGGCCGGACCCTGTACGCGGCCTTCCCGCACCTGTATTTCGCGGGCAGTCCCGTGCTGGCGGAGCGCTTTGTCCGCGCAGCGGAGAACTACGGAGCGAAGCATGGAATTATGTAAACTTATCGAAACGATCACCCCGCCGGATGAGGCGGCGCGCCGGGAGGCGCGGAGGCGCTGGGACGCCTGCGCCAAGCCGCTCGGCAGCCTCGGCCTGCTGGAGGACGCGGTCTGTGATATCGCGGCCCTGACCGGCAGCGCGGACATCGCGCTCGCGCCGCGTGCGGCGCTGGTGCTCTGCGCGGACAACGGCGTGACGGCGCAGGGCGTGACCCAGACGGGGAGCGAGGTGACGGCGGCGGTTGCGCGCCAGCTCGCGCTGGAACGCACCGCCGTGTGTCGGATGGCATCAAGCGCCGACTGCCGCGTCGTGCCCGCGGATCTGGGAATCCGGGACTTTGGCGGCTTTCCGGGCGTACTGGACCGCCGCGTCGGCAACGGCACGGCGGACTTCACAGAGGGTCCCGCCATGACGCGCCATCAGGCGGAGGCGGCGATCCTCGCGGGCGTAGAGCTCGTGCGCGCGGAGGCGGAGCGCGGGACGCGCCTGCTGGCCGCCGGGGAGATGGGCATCGGCAACACGACGACCGCCTCCGCCGTCACGGCGGTGCTGACGGGCGTCGAGCCCGAGCGTGTGACGGGGCGCGGCGCGGGCCTCTCGGACGAGGGGCTGCGGCGCAAGCTCCGGGCGATCCGCCGCGGCGTCGAGCTCAACCGCCCCAACGCGGGCGACGCGCTGGACGTGCTCTCGAAGCTCGGCGGCTTTGACCTCGCGGGCCTGTGCGGCGTCTATCTCGGCGGCGCGCTCTGCCGCGTGCC
>CADCLH010000050.1 GCA_902802215.1 Oscillospiraceae bacterium | reverse complement strand
CCCCGCCTACCGTCTCAGATGCCGCTGTTTGAGCACCTTGTATTCCTCCCGGTCGATGATGCCGTTTCTGAGGTAGTCGTCGAGCTGGGCGAGGTACTTGTCCCCTCCGCTGCGCGCGGAGGTGACGGCCCGCTCCGAGGCGGCGTCCTCGAGGGGATTGCCCCGCAGCCGGTTCAGGCGATGGATCAGCACGAAGACGCGCACCAGGGCCACCAGCCCCGCGAGCATCAGCAGCGCGCCCAGCGCCATCAGCACAAAGTCGCTCCGGTGGGAGCGGAGGATACGGTCCACGCCGAAATTGACGCGCTGCGCCCATTCGAGCTCGAGCCGGAGCTGATGGAGCTCGTACGTGGTGAGGATCGCGGCCACAAGCGCGGCGCTTACGAGCACGATGTCGATCACGAGCCGGATCGTGAGCTTGTCCTTTTCGTTCAATGGTAGTCGTCCTCGATGTTGAGCCTGCTGTAGCGCTCCTTCATCAGCCGGTATTCGGCCTTGTCGATGATGCCGTTGGCGAGGAAGCCGTCGAGCTGCTCCAGATACTTCTGCTTTCCGGTGCTGTGATGGCAGTGGACGGCCTCCTCGGCGCGCTCGGCGCCGCCGGACGCGGGCCGCGCGGTGGTGCGGGCCGCCGGACGGGCAGCGCTGCGGACAGGCGTACCGCTTTTTTCGCTGTGCTTTTTGACAGCGTTCACGGTCGCCAGGATCACGACGAGGATCACGGCGCCGACGAGGACGGCGATCAGCGCCTCCGGCCTCTCCATCTCGCCGATCTCGCCGATCACGCTCAGGAGCGCGAACAGGATCACGGCGGGGGCCAGATAGCCCTTTCCCTTTTTCTTGTTGTTATTGTTGTTCTGCACGTTCACGGCAAGCCCTCCCGTTTTCTCTTATTCTTCGCTCTCCGGACCTTCCTCTTCCTCGGTTTCGATCGGCTCTGCGTTTTCCTCGGCCTGATTTTTCTCGGTGCATTCGATGGAGATGACGCGGCTGCCCTCGGCCACGCGCATGATCTTGACGCCCTGGGTGGCGCGGGAGAGCAGGCTGATGTGGTCGACGGCCATACGGATGATGGTGGCGTCGTCGGAGATGACGAGCAGGTCCTCGTCCCCGCTTACCATCTTGACGTCGGCGACGGGGCCGGTCTTGTCGGTGCAGTTGTAGTTCTTGACGCCGATGCCGCCGCGGCCGTGGATCGGGTACTCGCTGAGCGGGGTGCGCTTGCCGTAGCCCTTCTCGGTGACGGTGAGCACGGCGCTGCCGCCCTCGGACGAGCCCGCGCCGACGACGTAGTCGCCGTCCCGGAGCCGGATGCCGCGCACACCGACGGCCTGACGGCCCATGGCGCGCAGCTCCTCGGACTCGGGGAAGCAGACGGCCATGCCGCCGCGTGTGGCGATGAGGATATTCTCGTCGCCGTCGGTCTGCAAGACGCTGACGAGCCGGTCGCCCTCCTCGAGGGTGATGGCGCGGATACCGTTGGAACGGATGTTGCGCAGCGCGGACTGGGACATGCGCTTGACGGTGCCGTTGCGCGTGACGAAGACGAGGAAGCAGTCCTCGTCGCGGCCGCGTCCGGCGATCATGGCGCTGATCTTCTCGGGGTCGTCCCCGTTTTCGACGGGGAGGATGTTGACGATGTTGGTGCCCTTGGCGTTGCGTCCGGCCTCGGGGATGTTGTAGCCCTTCTTGACGAAGACGCGCCCGCGCGAGGTGAAGAAGAGGATGTAGTCGTGGGTGGAGGCGGTGAAGACGCTCGTGACGTAGTCCTCCTCCTTGGTGGCCATGGCGCGGATGCCCTTGCCGCCGCGGCCCTGGGCGCGGTACTCGCTGACGGGCATGCGCTTGATGTAGCCGCCGTGGGTGAGGGTGTAGACGCACTGCTCCTCCTCGATCAGATCCTCGATGTCGATCTCGTCGGCGACGTCCTGGATCTCGGTCATGCGCTCGTCGCCGTACTTGTCCCGGAGGGCGAGCAGCTCGTCCTTCAACACGGCCCTGATCATCTCGGGGCTGCCGAGCAGCTGATTGTAGTACGCGATCTTCTCCTCGAGCTCCTTGTACTCGTTCTCGAGCTTTTCGCGGTTGAGGCCCTGCAGGGCGATCAGACGCATGTCGCAGATGGCCTGGGCCTGCACGTCGTCGAGGCCGAAGCGCTCCATGAGGCGCTGCTTTGCGTCGTCGTAGCTGGTGCGGATGATGTGGATGACCTCGTCGATGTTGTCCTGGGCGATCAGCAGGCCTTCGAGCAGATGGGCGCGCTCCTGGGCCTTTCTGAGGTCGAACTTTGTCCGGCGGACGATGACCTCCTCCTGGAAGCTCAGGTACTCGTCGAGGATGTGGCGCAGCGAGAGGATCTTCGGCTGGGTCTGGTTGTTGACCAGGGCCAGCATGTTGATGGAGAAGGTGGTCTGCATGGCGGTCTGGGCGAACAGGCGGTTGAGCACGACCTGGGGATTGGCGTCTCTTTTCAGCTCAATGACGATGCGCATGCCGTTGCGGTCGGTCTCGTCGCGCAGGTCGGAGATGCCCTCGAGGCGCTTGTCGTGGACCTGATCGGCGATGTTCTTGATGAGCTGGCGCTTGTTGACCTGATAGGGCAGCTCGGTGACGATGATGCGGATGCGGTTCCCGGCGTGCTCCTCGAACTCGGCGCGGGCGCGCACGACGATGCGGCCGCGGCCGGTGGCGTAGGCCTGGCGGATGCCGGAGCGGCCCATGATGATGCCGCGGGTCGGGAAGTCCGGCCCGGAGATATGCTGCATGAGGTCGGAGAGCGTGCACGCAGGATTATCCAGCACGCACACGCAGGCGTTGATGACCTCGGTGAGGTTGTGGGGCGGGATGTTGGTGGCCATGCCGACCGCGATGCCGGAGGAACCGTTGACCAGCAGGTTCGGGAACTTCGAGGGCAGCACGCGCGGCTCCTTGCGGGTCTCGTCGAAGTTGGGGTCCCAGTCGACGGTGTCCTTGTCGATGTCGCGCAGCATCTCGTTGGAGATCTTCGAGAGCCGGGCCTCGGTGTATCGGTAGGCCGCGGGGGGATCGCCGTCGACCGAGCCGAAGTTGCCGTGGCCGTCGACGAGCATCATACGCATCGAGAAGCTCTGCGCGAGGCGGACCATCGCGTCGTAGACGGAGGCGTCGCCGTGGGGATGGTAGCGGCCGAGCACGTCGCCGACGCAGGTGGCGGACTTCTTGAAGGGCTTGTCGCTGGTCAGGCCGTCCTCGTACAGGGTGTAGAGGATGCGCCGGTGCACGGGCTTGAGGCCGTCGCGCACGTCGGGCAGGGCGCGGCCGACGATGACGGACATGGCGTAGTCGATGTAGCTGGTCTGCATTTCCTGCACCAGCTCCGACTCCGTTATGACCTGATCCGGGAAGGTGATATCCTCGGGCTTGTAATCACGTTTGTGTGCCAATGTTGTGTCCTCCTAGGGAGAGGTGTTGCCTTCCCCTTGAGGGGAAGGTGCCCCGCAGGGGCGGATGAGGTGTCAGATATCCAGATTCACGACGTATCTTGCGTTTTTCTCGATCCACTCGCGCCTGGGCTCGACGTCCTCGCCCATGAGCACGGTGAAGATCTGGTCGGCCTCGATGGCGTCGTTGAGCGTGATGCGCCGAAGCGAGCGGGTGACGGGGTCCATGGTGGTCTCCCAGAGCTCGTGCGGGTCCATCTCGCCGAGGCCCTTGAAGCGGGAGATATCGACCTTGGCGTTGGGGTTGTCGGCGCGAAGCTCGGCGCTGATTTTATCGCGCTGCTCGTCGGAGTAGGCGACCCGCTGGGTCTTGCCGCGCGTCAGCTTATAGAGCGGCGGCACGGCGGAGTAGACGTAGCCCTTCTCGATGAGCGGCCGCATGTAGCGGAAGAAGAAGGTCAGCAGCAGGGTGCGGATGTGCGAGCCGTCGACGTCGGCGTCCGCCATGATGATGATCTTGTGGTAGCGGAGCTTTTCGATGTTGAACTCGTCGCCGATGCCGGCGCCGAGCGCGACGATGAGGGGATAGAGCTTGTCGTTGCCGTAGATCTTGTCGGCACGGGCCTTTTCGACGTTGAGCATTTTGCCCCACATGGCGAGGATGGCCTGGAAGCGGGAGTCGCGCCCCTGGATGGCCGAGCCCGCGGCGGAGTCGCCCTCGACGATGTAGATCTCGCAGAGGGAGGGGTCGCGCTCGTTGCAGTCCTGGAGCTTGTCGGGCATCTGTCCGGACTCGAGGCCGGTCTTGCGGCGGACGGACTCCTTGGCCTTGCGGGCGGCCTCGCGGGCGCGGTTGGCCATCATGGCCTTTTCGAGGATGATCTTCGCGGTCTGGGGGTGCTCCTCGAAGTACTCCGAGAGCTGGTCGCCGACGATGGAGTTGACGAGGTCGCGGATATAGGCGTTGCCGAGCTTCTGCTTGGTCTGGCCCTCGAACTGGGCCTCGGGGAGCTTGACGGAGATGACGGCGGCGATGCCCTCGCGCACGTCCTCGCCGGAGACCTTGTCGTCGCCCTTGATGATGTTGTACTTCTGGCCGTAGGCGTTGATGACGCGGGTGAGCGCGGTCTTGAAGCCGGTCTCGTGCATGCCGCCCTCGGGGGTGTGGATATCGTTGGCGAAGGAGACGAGGGTCTCCTGATAGCCGTCGTTGTATTGCAGGGCCAGCTCTGCGACGGCCTCTCCCTTGGTGCCGGAGAGGTAGATCACGTCCTCGTGCACGGGGGCCTTGTGCTTGTTGAGGTAGCGCACATACTCGCGGATGCCGCCCTCGTAGCAGAGGATGTCCCGCTGCTCCCTGCCCTCGCGCTCGTCGCGGATGTCGATGGCGAGCCCCGCGTTCAGGAAGGCCTGCTCGCGCATGCGGGTGTGCAGCACGTCGTAGTCGAAGACGACCTCGTCGAACATCTCGGGGTCGGGTTTGAAGCGCACGGTGGTGCCGTGGCGGTGGGTCTCGCCGAGCACATGGATGGGCTCGACGATCTCGCCGCGGGAGAACTTCATGCCGTAGCGCTTCCCCTCCTTGTGGACCTCGACCTCGAGCCACTCGCTCAATGCGTTGACGACCGAGGCGCCGACGCCGTGCAGGCCGCCGGAGACCTTGTACCCGCCGCCGCCGAACTTGCCGCCGGCGTGCAGCACGGTGAACACGACCTCGAGGGCGCTTTTGCCGGTCTGCTCCTGGATGTCCACGGGGATGCCGCGGCCGTTGTCGCTGACGCGGATGACGTCGCCCTGCTCGATGACGACCTCGATGGCGGTACAGAAGCCCGCCAGGGCCTCGTCGATGGCGTTGTCCACGATCTCGTAGACCAGATGGTGCAGGCCGGAGGACGAGGTCGAGCCGATATACATACCCGGCCTTTTGCGCACGGCCTCCAGGCCCTCGAGGACCTGGATCTGCGAGGCGTCATACTCCTGCGCCGCTTTTGCTTTTTCCATTTCGATATTGTCTGCCATAAAAATCTCCGTTCTGAAGATGTGTTTTTTTCTCCCCCGTTTTCCCTACAGATCCCCGCTTTCGCTGCGTTTGAGCAGCGTCGCGGTGTTCATCGGGCTGAGCAGCAGCCGGCGCTTGCCGCCCTTTTCGCACACGACGAAGGACTTGGGCAGGTCCTCCGAGGCGGCGAGCACCTCGCCCGCCTTTTCGGCCGCGGCCAGATACCGCCGCGTCAGATGCGACTGACTCGTGATGTCGAGGTCGAAGATCCCGACGACGTCGGCGGTGTCCACGACCGCGCCCCTGCCGAGGTGCAGATAGCTCATGCGCGTATCCTCCCGCCCTCGACAAAGAGCACGCGCCCGCCGGTTTTCTGCGAGATGCCCTCGTCCTCGCAGCAGGTGATGAGGGTCTGGCCGCCGCCGATGCGGTTGAGCACGAACTCCTGCCGCCGCGAATCGAGCTCACTGAGCACGTCGTCGAGCAGCAGCACGGGGTATTCCCCGGTCTCGGCCAGCAGGATCTCCCGCTCGGCCAGCTTCAAGGACAGGGCGGCGGTGCGGGTCTGGCCCTGCGAGGCGAAGGCGCGCGCTGAGCGTCCGTTGACGGCGATCTCCAGATCGTCCTTGTGCGCGCCGGTCAGGCACTGGGCGGAATCGAGCTCGGCCTGGCGGTGCTTCTCCTGGTGCTCGCTGATCTGGTAGTAGATCTCCTTCGCGCTGGCGAAGGGGTCGGTCACGGTGCCGACGGTCTTATAGACGACGCTCAGCTCCTCGCCCCCGTCGGAGAAATCCCGGTGAACGGGCGCGGCGGCCTCGCCGAGCCTGCGCGCGTAGGCCGCGCGGTAGCGGATCATCTGGGCCGAGACGCGGGCCATGCCGTCGGAGAAGTCGTCGAGCGTGTCGAGCAGCGAGGGCTTTTCGCGCCAGTCCCTCAAAATGCGGGTCTTGTTCTCGTAGAGGCGGTTGAAGTCCGCGAGAAGCTGGGCGTAGCGCGGGCGGATCTGGGAAATGGCGTTGTCCATCATGCGCCGCCGCACGGCCGCGCCCTCCTTGATGAGGTTGAGGTCGTCCGGGCAGAACAGCACGGTATTGACGACCTCTGAGAGCTCGCCCGCGGTCTTTTTGACGCCGTTGACGGTGATGCGCTTGGGCCTGCCGTTTACGAGCCTGAGCTGCACGGTCTGTTCGCGGCCGTGGCTATAGACGTCGGCGAGCACCTCGCAGCCGTCGCAGTCGAAGCCGATGAGCTCCCGGTCGAAGCGGGAGCGAAAGCTCCTGCCGGTTGAGAGCAGATACACGGCTTCGAGCAGATTGGTCTTGCCCTGGGCGTTGGCGCCGCAGATGACGTTGGTCCCGGCGTCGAACTCGGCGGTCTCGAAATCGTAGTTGCGCCAGCCGTTGAGGGCGATCCTGCGAACGATCATCCGGCGGTCACTTCAAATTCCATGCCCTGAAAGTCGACCCGATCCCCGGGCCGGAGCTTCTTTCCGCGCATGGTGCAGGTCTCGCCGTTGACGCCCACGAGGCCGTCGGCGATGACCGTCTTGGCCTCGCCCCCGGTCCCGACCGCCGCGGCGAACTTCAAAAACGCGTCGAGCTTGATATATTCGGTGGTGATTGCGATTTTTTCCATGAGAATCATCCAATCATTTTTTCAATCTCGTCGAAATGCCCGCATTTCGACGAAGCGTTTTACGCGTGCAGCCTCACCGGCAGCACCATGAAGGTGAAGCCCTCGCTGCCGTCGGCGGCTTTCAGGATACAGGGAGAGGAGGCGGTATTGACGCACAGCTTCAGCTCGTCCGAAGGCGCTGCCTTGAGCGCGTCCTTCATGTAGCGGTCGTTGAAGCCGATGACCAACTCATTCCCGCTGCCCTCGCAGGTGCAGACGTCCTCGGCGCGGCCGATGGGGGTCACGCAGAGGCAGTCGATCACGCCGTCGCCGAGGGTCATACGCACGGGGCTGGTGTTTTTCTCGCTGACGATCAGCGAGACGCGGTCGATGACGCTCATGAGCTCATTCCGGTCGACCTTGAGCTCGCTGCGGAAGGTGTCGGGGATGGAGCGGCGGTAGTTCAAAAACTCGCCCTCGAGGCGGCGGGAGATGACGGTCGCGTCGCCGACGGTGAAGGAGATGTGCTTTGCTCCGACCGCGATGGAGACGGGGGCGTCCTCGTCGGCGCAGATCTTCTCCACGTCGGACAGGGCGCTGCCGGGCACAACGAAGCTGCAATTTTCCATCTCAGCCTTTTCGAGCTTTTCGCTGCGTCTGGCGAGGCGGTAGCCGTCCACGGAGACCAGCGTCAGCTCGTCGCCCTCGATCTCAAAGAGCGTGCCGGTGTAGATGGGCCGCACCTCGTCGGTGGAGACCGCGAACAGCGTACGGTTGATCATGTCCTTCAGGATGCTCTGGGGCAGGGCGACGTTGTTCTGCGCGTCGAAGCTCGGCAGCTCGGGGTAGTCCGCGCTGGAGATGCCCATGATGTTGAAGGAGCTCTTGCCGCATTTGACGGAGATATTGTCCTTGATGTCGCTCTCGACGGTAACGATGCCGTCGGGCATGCGGCGCATCATCTCGCCGAACAGGCGCGCGCCGACGACCAGCGTACCGCGCTGCGCGATATCGGCGTCCACGGCGGTCACGATGGCCTTTTTAAGATCGTAGCCCTTGACGTACAGTCTGTCCTCGGCCGAGAGCTGAAGGCCCTCCAGCGCCGGGATGGGGCTCTTGGAGGCTGCCGCGCGGGCCGCGGTATTGCAGGCGGCCTGCAGCAGCGCTTTGTCACAGCTGAATTTCATGGGGCGTCCTCCGAAGCACAAAAATTTTTTCTGTCAGGATAGGAAATCTATTTTTTTAGAAACGGTTTTAGTAGGCTCTGTTGTTTGTGGAAAACTCCCTCGAGCCGCATTCCTGCGGGCTTTTTTTCTCCACAGCCTCTCTCTCCCTTTTCCACCTCTCCCCACAGCGCAGGAGAGCGTTTTCTTTTCCACAATCCGTTTTCCGCTTTTCCACACCCGAATGTGGAAAGCGTCCGCGCTCAGTTGGAGTTGATGTTCGAGGTGATGTCGCGGATGATCGACTGCATCTTCGAGTCGGTCTTCAAGAGGTCCTCGACCTTGCGGATGGAGCTCAAAACGGTGGCGTGGTTGCGGCCCTCGTACTGGCCGCCGATCTCGTTGAGCGTCAGGTCGATGAGCGAGCGCATCAGATACATGGAGATCTGGCGGGCCATCGCGGTGTTTTTCGAGCGGCTCTGGCCTCTCAGGTCTTCTTCGGTGAGCTGGAAGTAGCGCGCGGTCTCGCGGATGATGATCTCCGGCGTGGGGGTGTAGATGCCCTCGATGATGACGTCGCGGATCGCCCGCTTGACCGAGTCGATGGTGATGACCTCGTTGAGGATCTCCTTGTAGGCCGTGAGCTTTTTGATGACGCCCTCGAGGCGGCGGATGTTGGAGGTGATGTTTTCGGCGATATAGGTCACGGCCTCGTCGGAGAGGATGAGGCCGAGCTGGGCGGCCTTGTTGCGGGTGATGGCCATGCGCGTCTCGAGATCGGGGGGCTGGATATCGGCCATGAGGCCCCATTCAAAGCGGGTGCGCAGGCGGTCGTCGAGGGTGGCCATCTCCAGCGGGGGCCGGTCGGAGGTGATGACGATCTGGTTTCCGGCCTCGTAGATGCTGTTGAAGGTGTGGAAGAACTCGTTCTGGGTCTGCTGCTTGCCGGCGATGAACTGGATATCGTCGACGAGGAAGAGGTCGACGCTGCGGTACTTGTTGCGAAAGTCCTCGGTGGTGCCGCTCTTGATCGCGCGCACGAGCTGGTTTGTGAACTCGTCGCCCTTGATGTAGACGATGGTCTTGTCGGGCCAGCGCTCGTGGATGGCGTTGCCGATGGCCAGCAGCAGGTGGGTCTTGCCGAGCCCGGAGTTTCCGTAGATGAACAGCGGGTTGTAGGTCTTGCCCGGATTTTCGGCCACGGCGGAGGCGGCGGCGTGGGCGAAGCGGTTGGAGTTGCCGACGATGAAGTGGTCGAAGGTATAGCCCGCCATTTCGGGCAGGGGATTGTCGCTGCCCTTATGGGGCATTTCGCTCAGCTCGTCCTCGGTGACGACCATGACCTCGAACTCCTGGGAGAAGAGGTCGTAGAGCGCGGCCTTGATGCGGTCCGCGAAGCGCTTTTGCAGGATATCCTGCTTGAACTCCGTCGTGGTGCACAGGACCAGACGGCAGTCGTCGAGCTCGGCGGGCGTGCAGTCGGAGAACCAGGTGTCCATGGCGGTCTGCGTGAGCTGACCGGACAGGATGTTCAAAACCTTCTGCCAGACGTCGTTAACGGAATTCATGCGTATTCCCACCCCCGGAAACAGACTTTTTCTAACTTAATGATTATACCAAATTTTTTGCCGGGTTTCAAGGATTTGAAAGACCTAAATATAAATAAAGAAGAAAGTTTTTTCCGGCCGCTTTTGCGCTTCTTTTTGTCAACCTGCCCAAGAGCCGCGCGCCGGTCCGGAGAAAGAAACATGAAGAAGTCTTAAAAAAACGGAAAAACCGTAGACGAACGGAAAAAGCTGCGATATAATGCAGATGACCTGATAAAAAACCCGTCATTCAAGAATCGAAAGGAGTAATAATCATGTCCGAGGATATCAAAAAAGTCAGCGACGAGCAGATGGAGTATGCGGTCGGCGCGGGCGCCAACGGCCCCTACTGGTGGGACGGCAACGTCATGTATTACAGGGTCGTTTTCAACGACACCCTGTCCGAGATCGCCATGCGCTTCGGCACCTCCATGTACTCGATCATGAACCTGAACCCCATCATCACCAACCCCGACTTCATTAAGGAAGGCTGGGTCCTGCGCATCTTCTGATCCTGAACCATGAAAAAAGCTTCGGTCCCTTCCCGGACCGGGGCTTTTTTCATGTGCCCCCGCCCGCCCCTTCGAGCCTTCCCCTTGCGGGGAAGGTGCCCGCAGGGCGGATGAGGTGTCGTCACCCCCGCCGCATGCCGCCCACCTCCGCTCCCCCTTGTAGGGGCCGACGCCCCCGGCGGCCCGCATGTCAACGTCTGTATGAACGTCCCCGAGTTCCGCCCCCGCCTCCCCCTGCACGTCATTGCGAGCCAGTGTCGCAACACTGGCGTGGCAATCCGTTTTTTCTTACCGGTTTGCAGGCGGTGACCTGCGTGATTCAACTTTTCTTCGCTCGCTCGAAGAAAAGTTGCAAAAGAAGCGGCGCTTAGGAGGGGAAGATTTCGATTTCTTCCCCTCCTAAGAATCTCCCTATTTGAAACGGCCAAGGGGGCCCGCGGGCCCCCGTTGGATTCCCCGGGGAGCGGTGGGAAGACGGCGCAAAAAACCTTACCGCCTGCACCATGCAGCGCCAAGCGAAGCGTCTCCGCGCGGAAACAGGGGCGACAGCCTATTCCACGATTGCACCTGATTTTGGGAACAAGCAGGATATCCGCGGGGACCGGCTCAACGCTTGTCAGCGGGAAACCCGCGTGCAAGCGCCCTTTTCTTTCTTCCACCGGGCGCGGCGCTGTCTTTCTTTTCGGGCAAGCACCGAAAAGAAAGATAGGGGGGCGGAGAGCGCCGCCGCTGCCGGGGGCAGAAAAAGGCGGCCTCTCCGCTCCGCAGCCGCGCCATTGGCGGCTGCCGGGGGCAGAAAAAGGCGGCCTCTCCGCTCCGCAGCCGCGCCATTGGCGGTCCGTCGCGAAGCAGGACCGGGAATGGCAATTGCGGCAAGGCGGGCGCATTACGCAGCCTGCCGCCTGCAAACTGGCAAAAGAAGAGCAGATCACCGCGCCGCGCCGCCTCACAACAACATCCTGCCGGCTTCGTCCCTCGTTCAAAAAAGCTCCGGTCCCTCTCCGGGACCGAAGCTTTTTCTCTCTTTGCTTCGCGCTTATTCCTTCTTTTTGAGCTCCTCGAGGATGGCGGCGAGCAGCTCCTCGGTCGTGGGCTTGGGCGGCTCCTCGGCCTTGGCCTGTTGATGGCCTTGATGACCGCGAACAGCGCCAGAGCGATGACGAGGAAGTTGATGATCGTCCCGAGGAAGGTACCGAGCCCGAGCACGATGGCCTCGGTTCCGGCGGCCTCGTCAGCGGCGCGCAGCGTGAAGTTCAGCGCGTCGGGGTTGGGGGACTGGAACATCGCGGCGAGCAGGGGGGTGATGACGTTCGTGACGAGCGATGTGGTGATCGCGCCAAAGGCACCGCCGATGATGACGCCGACGGCCATGTCCATCACATTCCCGCGCATGATGAACTTCTTGAATTCTTCCGCAAACTTTTTCATGCTGTTTCTCCCTTCCAAATACTTAAATAATTTGAAATAATTAACCGCTTACTTTTTCGGGATCAGCACCTTCGTGCCGCCCATGTAGGGCCAGAGCACCTCTGGGATGGTGACGCTGCCGTCGGCCTGGAGGTGATTTTCCAGGAAGGCGATCAGCATGCGCGGCGGCGCGACGACGGTGTTGTTGAGGGTATGGGGCAGGTACATTTTCCCGTCGGCTCCCTTGACGCGCATGCGCAGGCGGCGGGCCTGGGCGTCGCCCAGGTTGGAGCAGGAGCAGACCTCGAAGTATTTCTGCTGTCTCGGG
>CADCLH010000049.1 GCA_902802215.1 Oscillospiraceae bacterium | reverse complement strand
ATCCTCATAGCAGGAGGCGAAGCCCCGACCCGAGTTCGCCGCGAGAAAAAAAGTCTGATCCATGGCATGTGCCCCTCCTTTCCGCTGTCATGATATGCGGAAGCGCGCAAAAAGGCACCGGCAAAAGCCGGTGCCTCGGACTGTATGCTTTGGATCAGGTTTTGGGGAGCGGGAGCGAGAGCGTCGGGCCGATCATGCCGCCTGCCCAACGCGCGCAGACCGCGGGCGGGCTGCTCTCCGAAACGAGCGGCGCGGTATCGTCGGCGGCGGACTCCGAAACATAGTCCCGTGTGCCGAAGCTCAGCACGATCTGCGCCTCTGTCCCGGAGCGGATGCTGCCCTCCAGCGCGCCCTCCTGCACGCCGTACCAGCGGTGCGCACCCTTGGCGCGGACGTCGTCGATGCGGTAGCTCGCCCCGCGCCTGAGCACGGCGCGGTAATCCGTCTGGTCGTTGGCGACCTTGTCGCCGTCGATCCAGACGTCGAAGGTCCCGTAGTCCTCCAGCGTGTCGCTGTCCACGCCGTCCAGCAGGCCCCTGACACGCAGGATGCCCACGGCGCGCAGCAGGACGAATCGGGGAAGCAGACCGTTGTAGTCGTAAACGCGCGAGGGCATGGCGCTCAGCTCCTGCTCGGAGATCCAGACATAGCCCGCGCCCGTGGCCCGCAGATCGTCCGGGGCGGAGTCGAGCAGCAGGAAGCGGCCGAGCGCCTCGTCATAGTCCACCAGGGCCATGATGTGGCCGGGCACGCTGCAAATCGCGACGCAGTCGCGCAGCAGCATGTTCTTCAGCTCCGCATAGCTCGTCACTTCCCCGGCGTACTCGACGCCGCAGGCCGCGCCGTAGGTCTGCGCAAAGCCGCGGTAGAAGTCCCATTTGGTGCCGCCTGCCACATGGAAGCCGGCGCCCGCCGCGTACTCGGCCGCAAAGGACGGCTCGATAAAGATCCCGTTGAGGTAATAGACCGCGTTGGTGAGCGCGAGGATCCCGCAGCCGGAGGCCGCGATCGTGCCGGCGGAGCTGTCGCTGAGGTATCCGTAGGGGCTGGCGGCCCAGCGGGCGTCCCCTTGCAGAAACACCGTCGGCGTCCTGCGGTCGGCGCTCGGCTCGACGGGGAGCACGACCAGCGCCTCGGGCGGCGCGGTCCGCAGCGGCAGGGACTCCCCTTCTTCAAAGAAGCCGCCCTCGTCCTCGGGGAAAAGCTCCACCGTCACGGTCTGCTCCGGCTGGGCTCCGTCGGCCGGGCCGGGTTCATAGACGTTAAAGGAGACCCTGTCGAGAGAGAAATACCCGTCGCAGGAGGCGTCGTAGGTGTATTCTCCGGGGGCGAGCAGCATCACGCCGCCCGTGACCGAACCGAGAAAGCTGTTCCCGTCGTACACGGCGACGTCAGCCTCCGGCGGATCGCAGCGGAAGCTGACAAGGACGTTCTGCGCCTGAGCGGGCTCCGCGTCCTCCTGCTGTTCCGCCTGCTTCTCCTGTTCCGCCGCCTGTTCTTCCGCAGGCTGGACGCCGTACTCCGGCCCGTCGTCCGTCTCCTGGACGTCCCCGTCCTGTCCGGCGGGATCGCTCTGCTCCGCGGGTGTGTCCGTCCCGGAAGCAGGGTCCTCCGCAGGGTCGTCGGCGGGGTCTTCCGCCGGTTCCTCGGCCGGCTCTTCGACCGGTTCCTCGGTCGGTTCCTCGACCGGCTCCTCGGCCGGTTCCTCGGTCGCTTCTTCGACCGCTTCTTCGATGGGGGCGGTCTCCTCCGGCGTCTCGTCCGCAAAGGCGGCAGGCGTCAGCGACAGCAGGAGCGCAAGGATCAGCAGCATGGCCAACAGCTTTTTCACCGGAGTTGTCCCCCCTCTCTTTCATACAGTTTCAATATAGCATTCTTTGAAAATTATGTCAACGTTTTTATACGATTTTGTCATTTTCTCCCGGGCGGCTCAGAGCTCGACCAGGATCACGCGCAGGCCGCTGCGCTCGGCATAGAGGATGGTGTTCATGGTGCCGCCGGGGCGGCCGTCGTAACAGGCCAGCAGGATCGAGGAGCGGTCGACCATCCAGCGGTTGCGGCGCATCATACAGTCGCTCGTGTACACGGTCTGGAGGACCGTGACGCGGTCGGCGCGGTCGATCAGGGAATTGTAGCGGCGGCGCTGCTTCTCGTTCCAGCGGCCCGGCTGGTCGCCGAAGGGGATCACGGCCTCGAGGCGGACGTCCGGGTATTGTTCGCGCAGGGCGAGCACGGCCTCGGCAAAATACATGTCGCAGCCGATGGCCATCCCGCACAGGAAGCGGCGGAAGCCGAGCGCGTACAGGCCCTCCAGTCGGGCGGCGAGCTCCGCCTTGAGCATGAGGCAGCGGGGATCGTCCTCGTTCATGCCCCAGGGGAGCTTCATCGGCCTGTGGCCGGTGAAGCAGCAGGTCTGCGCACGCTCGTCCATGATCCCACCTCGTTTCCGGGTCCTATTGTATTCCCTCTTTCCCCTCTTGTCAAAAGCTTTTGAACGTGCTATACTCAGTCCATCTTCAGGGCAGGGTGAAATTCCCGATCGGCGGTGAGGGTGAAGCGTGCTTCACCCGTAGTCCGCGAGCCGCAAGGCAGGAACCGGTGCGATTCCGGTACCGACAGTAAAGTCTGGATGGAAGAAGATGTCGCCGCCGTTTTGGGCGGCGGACGCCGTTTTGCCTGAAGATTCGTCTTCGGGCATTTTTCTTTTTGGAGGTCTTGTCATGGAAAACCTGGGCTTCGTTCTGGCCTGCGTCGCCACGGTCGTGCTGCTGTTCGGGGCGGCGTCGCTGTTTGAAAAGATCTGGATGAAGGACAAAAAGCCCTTCTCCAGCACGCACTACATCGCCTACACCGCGATGTTCGCCTGCCTCGCGGGCGTGCTGATGCTCATTGAGATCCCGCTGTTCTTCGCCCCGCCCTTCTACAAGATCGACCTCGGCGAGATGCCGGTGCTGATCTGCACCTTCTATCTCGGCCCCGTGGCCGGGGTGGCGGCGGAGCTCGTGAAGGTCCTGGTCAAGCTCGTGCTCAAGGGCACCAGCACCGCCTTCGTGGGCGATTTCGCCAACTTCGCGGTCGGCTGCTCCTTCGTCCTGCCCGCGAGCGTCGTCTACCACGCAAGGCCCGGCAAAAAGACCGCGCTTGCGGGCATGGGCGTCGGCACCGCGGTCATGACGGTGTTCGGCAGCGCCTTCAACGCCGTGTATCTGCTGCCCAAGTTCGCCGCCCTCTACGGCATGCCGATGGAGGCCATCATCGGCATGGGGACCAAGGTCAACGCCTCCATCCACAGCGTCTGGACGCTGGTGCTCTTCGCCGTGGTGCCCTTCAATCTGCTCAAGGGCGTGGTCGTCTCCGCGCTGACCTTCCTGCTGTATAAGCGCATCTCGCCTCTGCTGCACCGCGGCGACGCGCTGGCCCTCAAGCGGCGCGCGCAAAGGGGCGCGTGACGCGCCGCAGCCGGAGAAGGCTCAGGGAGAAGTTGAACAGCTCCGTAAAATAAAACACGCCGATGTAGGCCGCCAGCCCCCAGCGCGGCAGGAGCTGCCACACGAGCAGCAGGCCGAGCAGGGATTCCGCGATGTTGATGCCCATGCTCCACACCTGCTGGCCGAGGCCCTTGAGACAACCGTCGACGGCCATGTCGGTATACATGACGGGCACCAGCGGCGCGAGGATGCGGATATAGCGCCCCGCCTCGAAGCTGCGGTAGATCGCAAGGCCCAGCCTGTCGGCAAAGACAAAGAGGAACAGGCCCACCGCGCCGGAGAACAGGACGCTTGCGCGCAGGAGCTCTCCGGTCGTCGCGGTGATGGCGCGCCCGTCGCGCCGCACCTGCGAGGCCGTCAGCTCCGGGACGATGAGCTCCGACAGGGCGGCCATGATGCAGGCCGGGAAGAACAGGACCGGCAGCACCATGCCCTGGATGACCCCGTAGCCGGAGAGCGCGCCGTCCGCCGACCAGCCCGCCGCCCGCAGCCCCCGCGGCACCAGCAGATGCCGGAGGGTGGTCAGCGCGCTGCGGGCATAGGCCGACAGGGCCAGCGGCACCGCGATGCGGAGCATGCGGCCGGTCAGGCCCGCGGCGCTCCCCTCCCCGTCGCCGTAGCGTCTCCTGTCCAGTACATAGGCCAGAGCCATCAGACCCAGGCCGAGCAGATCCGCCGCCGTGCTCCCGAGCGTCACGGCGGCGCAGCTTTTCTCCAGATCCCCCGCCGGGGTCCGCCGGAGGAAGCAGACCACCAGCGCGATCCCCGCGAGCTGCTCGGCCAGGTGGATCAGGGTCGGCTTCCAGACGCGCCCGTTCGCCGTGAAGTAGCCCGAGAGGGCCGCGCACAGTGAGATGCAGGGCATGGAAAAGGCGGCCAGTCTCAGCGAGAGCACGGTGCGCGCGTCCCCGATCCACAGAAAGCCGACGGGCTCGGCCAGAGCCAGGAGGATCATGGCCGCGGCAAAGCCGAACAGCCCCGCGTAGCCGAGGCAGCGCCCCATGACCGCGCGCACGCCCTCCGTATGCGCCGCGCCCAGCTCCTCCGCCACCAGACGGGTCGCCGCAAAGCGGATGCCGGAGATGGCGAAGGTCGCCGTCAGGTTCATCACCGACACGACCAGCTGATACAGACCGATCCCCGCCGTGCCGATGCGCCCGACCAGCCACGCCTGAAAGGACATGGCGACCGCGTTCATCGCAAGCGAGGAGACCGTCAGCAGCGCGGTGTTGTAAAGCAGTCTCCGATTTCGCATGGCAACTCTCCCCTCTCCGTGCCTCCATCTTATGCGGACAGGGCCGCGCACTTGTCCCGCTTCTGAAACACTTGAAAAAAGCGCCGCTCCATGCTATGCTGAGAGCAGAAAAGCAGAGGAGAACAGCCATGATCATCACCTTCGGCAGACAGCACGGCACGCGCGGTTATCTGATCGCCCAGCAGCTTGCGGCCCAGCTCGGCTGCAATTACTGCGACAAGGAGATCCTCGAGCGCGCTGCGGAAAACTCCCACTTCAGCCGGGAGATCCTGAAATCCTACGACGAGAAGCGCGTCTTCCCCTATTTCATCCCGGCCGTCGGCTCCATCGAGGTGGGCGGCGATTTCCGGCTGAACATGCGTCTGGCCAACGCCCAGTTCGACGCGATTCGGGAGCTCGCGGAGGAGGGCGACGCCGTCTTCATCGGGCGCTGCGCCGACTATGTGCTGCGGGACCGTCCCGATCTGGTGCGCGTCTTCATCACCGCCGAACGGGATTTCCGCATCCAGACCGTGGTCGAGAATTCCGAGCTCACCGCCGAGCAGGCGAAGAAGCTCATCAAGAGCGTCGACCGGGACCGTGCCGGCTACTACTCGTATTTCACCGACCAGACCTGGGGCGACCCCGCATGCTATGATCTCACCCTCAACGTCACCCGCATCCCCGTCGAGGGGGCGGTCCGGATCATCCGCTCCTGCGCGGAGGCCATCTTGCAGGACAGGTGATTTAAATTTGCCGCATCCGACGGATGCGGCAAATTTTTTGCGTCTTTTCGGGAAAGCTAAGGAAAAAGCAACGGAAGGTGGTTTTTCATGGCCGAACGGATCGGGCGGCAGACGCTGCGATTGACGGAAACGGTACACGTCGGCGCTTACGCGGCGGCGGGCGGAAAAAAGGAGGGCGAAGGCCCGCTGGGCGGCGGCTTCGACCTGATCTCGGAGGACGCCTGGTTCGGGCAGGACAGCTGGGAGAAGGCCGAGAGCTCCATGCTGCGCGAGTGCCTGAACCTCTGTCTGGGCAAGTGGGACCGGCCGACAAGGCGGCCCGAGCTGCTGCTCGGCGGCGATCTGCTCAACCAGTGCATCAGCTCCGCCTTTGCCGTCCGCGACTGCGCCGAGCCCTATCTCGGGCTCTACGGGGCCTGCTCGACGATGGCCGAGGGGCTGGCGCTGGCGGCGCTGCTGGTGGACGGAGGCGGCGTTTCCTCGGCCTGCGCGATGACGGGCTCGCACTTCTGCACCGCCGAGCGGCAATACCGCTTCCCGCTGGAATACGGCGGGCAGCGCACCCCCACCGCCCAGTGGACCGTCACCGGGGCGGGCGCGGCCGTGCTCGAAAAAGGGGCGGGGACGCTGCGCGTCACCCACGTCACGCCCGGGCGCATCGTGGACGCGGGCGTCACCGATGCCTGCAACATGGGCGCAGCCATGGCTCCCGCGGCCTTCGACACGATCAGCGCGCACTTCATCGACACGGGGCGGGACTTCGGGGACTACGACGCGGTCTTCACCGGGGACCTCGGCGCGATCGGCCACGACATCCTGCAGGATCTGCTGCAAAAGGACGGGCGCTCGCCGGGGATGCACTATATGGACTGCGGCGTGCTGCTCTACGATCTCAAGACCCAGGACGTGCACGCGGGCGGCTCGGGCTGCGGCTGCTCGGCGGCGGTGCTGTGCGCGCACATCCTGCCCGCCATGGAGCGCGGCGTCTGGAAGCGCGTGCTCTTCGCCGGGACCGGCGCGCTGATGTCGCCGCTGAGCTGTCAGCAGGGCTGCTCGATCCCGGGGGTCTGCCACGCGGTGGCCATCGAGCGGGAGGACAGTCTATGAACGTGCTGAGCGCTCTCCTGCGCGCCTTTGTCGTCGGCGGCCTGCTGTGCCTGGTCGGACAGGCGCTCATCGACGCGACCGCCCTCACGCCCGCCCGCATCCTCACGAGCTATGTGGTGGCCGGGGTCGCGCTCGGCGCGCTCGGGCTCTACCAGCCGCTGGTCGACTGGGCGGGCGCGGGTGCCGCAGTGCCGCTCACGGGCTTCGGCAACGCGATCGCCCGCGGCGTACAAAAGGCCGTGGCGGAGAAGGGCCTGCTCGGGATCTTCGCGGGACCCTTCACCGCGGCGGCGGCCGGACTCGGCGCGGCGGTGCTGTTCGCACTGGCGATCTCGCTGATCGCAAAGCCGAAGGAAAAATGACGAAAGGGCGCGTTGCAAAATGTAAATCCCAGCCCGTCATTCCGAGCCAGTCCTCAGACTGGCGTGGGAATCCGTCTTCTTTTCAAAGGGAAGCGGATTGCCACGGCCCCTTACGGGGCCTCGCAATGACAAGGCGGTGCATTTTGCAACGCGCCCTTCTCTTTGCAATTTGATTCAGTCCAGGAAAAACGGTCGGTCAAAGAAGGGGTTCGGGGAGCCCTCGCCCTCCGGGCCGTCGCGGCGGATGCGCTCCATGATGCGCCCGACCAGCGCCGTGCGGGAAAACGGCGTGACGATGTAGAAGCCGTCCACATACGGGCGCATGCGTCTGGCAAAGCCCGCGGAGAACTCGACGGCCAGCTCCTCGCCCTTGGCGCGGTCCGCCCCGTCGTAGCAGTCGATGATGAACTGGTCGACCGTGATGCCCGCGATCTCGCTGTTGATGAAGTGGGCGTTGCGCCCGCTGACGATGGGCAGGATGCCGCCGAGGATCTTCCCCTTGAGCTCGGCGCGCGCCAGCTTGAGGTTCTCCAGCGCCTGCCAGGTCAGGACCGGCTGGGTCATGAAGCCCTCGCAGCCCGCCTCCTCCTTCTGCTTCGCCATGTCCAGCTGGACGGAGAAGTTGCGCGCGTTGACGTTCAGCGCCCCGAAGATGTGGAAGGGCCGCGGCAGCTGGGTCCGGTTCAGGCTCGCGACATACTGGATGAGCTTGCGGGAGTTGAAGTTGTAGACGCTCTTGACCTCGTCGCGGCTGGCCGTCGGGATGGGGTCGCCGGTGACGATGAGGACGTTGCGCACGCCCTCGGCGCACAGGCCGAGCAGCAGCGCCTGCGTGGCGTTGAGGTTGCGGTCGCGGCAGGTCATGTGCGGCAGGACGTTGACGCCGAGCTCGCGCTGGACCTTGCAGGCCATGAGGCTCGAATCCATGCGGGTGCGGGCCACGGGGCAGTCGGCGATCGTGATGATGTCCGCGCCGCTGTCGCGCAGCTCCTCGGCCCCCTGCATGAATCTGTGCGTGTCCGCAAGGTCGGGCGGGTCCAGCTCGACCGCGAAGGGGCGGCGGTCCGGATCGCAGAGGGCCTCCCAGAAGGGGTCCTCCTTCGTCTCACGCTGCGGCTCCTCCCGGCTCGCCGGGTACTGGACCACGGCCACCGGCGTCTCGATGGCCGCGGGGATGGCCGCGATATGCTCGGGCGTGGTGCCGCAGCAGCCGCCCAGGATGCGCGCGCCCATCGCGTGCAGCACCGCCACCTGCCGGGCAAAATAGGCGGGCTCGCCGTTGTAGAAGGTGCGGTTGCCGCGCACCGTCGGATAGCCCGCGTTCGGCATCACCGAGAACAGGCCCTCCACCGGCGTGATGCGCTTCATGATCTCGACCATGTGGCGGGCGGAGGTGATGCAGTTGAAGCCCGCGGCGTCGATGTTCGGGTCGGCCCAGGTGCGGCGGACCAGATTCTCCGCAAGCTCGCCCTGCCGGGTGAAGCCGCCCGGCTGGATCGCGTAGGAGCAGATGATGAAGGCCCCCGGATCACGCGAGCGGATGTAGGCCGCGACGCTGTGGAGGTACTGGTCGCTGCCGTGCGTCTCGAACAGGAAACAGCGCACGCCGTTTTCCAGAAAACGGTCGACCACGAAGCAGTATTCGGGCAGCAGGTCCCGGTCGTCCGGGGCCTCGATGGGGCCGACGTCGGCAAAGACATAGGCCCGGTCCCCCGCGGCGCGCCCGGCGATCTCACAGCCCGCCTTGAGGATGGCCGCGCAGGTCTCCTCCGGGAAGCTCAGGCGGCTGACGGCGTAGGTGTTGGTCTTGACGGCCGCGCAGCCCGCGTCCAGATACGCGCGGTGGATGCTCTCCACCTCGGCGGGGTTGGTGAGGTTTGCCCACTCGCACGCGCGGTGCGAGCTCTGCGTTCTCGCGGCGATGTAGGTGCCCATGCCGCCGTCGAACAGCAGCGCCCCCTCTTTCAGGTATTCGCGTATGTCCCTCATCCGAGCACCTGCCTTGCGATGTCCGCGCTCTGCTTGGCGTCCCTGGCGTAATAGTCCGCGCCGATCTCCGCGGCGTACTCCGGCGTCAGCACCGCGCCGCCCACCATGATCTTGCAGGGGTGGCCGCTCAGGCGCAGGGCGCGGATCGTCTCCTCCATGCTCACGACCGTGGTGGTCATCAGGGCCGACAGGCCCACGAGCCGCACGTCCTCACGCACGGCCGCGTCCACGATCTCCTGCGGCGGTACGTCGCGCCCCAGGTCCAGCACCGTGTAGCCGTAGTTTTCCAGCACGACGCGCACGATGTTCTTGCCGATGTCGTGGATGTCCCCGCGCACAGTCGCGAGAAGGATCTTGCCCTTCGAGACCGACGCGCCGCCGCGCTTGGCGAGCTGCTTTTTGATCAGCTCAAACCCCTCGCAGGCCGCGTTGGCCGCGTTGATGAGCTGGGGCAGGAAGATCTCCTGCTTCTCATAGCGCTCCCCCACCCGGTCGAGGGCGGGCGTGAGCAGCTTCTCGATCACGTCCATCTCGCTCATGGTTTCGAGCGCCTCGCGCGTCAGAGCGGCGGTCTCCCCGCGCAGGCCGCGCATGACCGCGTCCGCAAGCGTCATGCCCCCGGACGCCTTCGGTTTTTCGGCCTCGGCGGGGACGTTCGCAAAGCGGCGGATGTAGCCCTCCGCGTCCCGGTCCTGCCCGGAGAGCACCCGGAACGAGGCGACCGCGTCCATGACGGCTTCGCTGTTCGGGTTGACGATCGGGAAATCCAGCCCGGCCTGCATGGCCTGGGTCAGAAAGCTCACGGTGATATGCTCGCGCGCGGGCAGGCCGAAGGAGATGTTGCTCACACCCAGAACGGTGCGCACGCCCAGCTCCTCCTTCACCCAGCGCAACGCGCGCAGGGTCTCGGCCGCCTGGGACTGCTGGGCGGAGACCGTCAGCGTCAGGCAGTCGATCAGGATGTCGTTTTTGTCGATGCCGTACGAGAGCGCCGCCTCGACGATGCGCTCCGCGATCGCCGCGCGCTCCCGCCAGGTCTGGGGGATGCCGCCCCGGTCCATGCACAGGCCGACCACCGCCGCGCCGTACTTTTTGCACAGCGGCAGCACGGCGTCCAGGACCGCGGCCTCGCCGTTGACGGAGTTCACGATCGCCTTGCCGTTGACCGCGCGAAGGCCCGCCTCAATGGCGGCGGGATCGGAGGAGTCGAGCATCAGGGGCAGGTCCGTCACGCCCTGCAGCGCGCGGACCACGCGGGTCATCATCCGGGGCTCGTCGATGCCGGGCAGGCCGACGTTGACGTCGAGGATCTCGGCCCCGGCGTCCTGCTGCTCCACGCCGCGGGCGATGATGTAGTCCAGATCGTCCTCCCGCAGCGCCTGCTGGAAGCGGCGCTTGCCGGTGGGGTTGATGCGCTCGCCGATGACGCGCACGCCGTCGAACTCCGCCGTGTTCGCCGCGGAGCAGACGCCGAAGCGCCGGTCCGTTTTGCGCTCGCCCGGCGCGAAGGCCGTGAGCACCGTCCCCAGCTCGCGGATGAAGTCCGGCGTCGTGCCGCAGCAGCCGCCGAAGATGCGCACGCCCATGCCGAGCGCGGGCAGCAGCTCGCGCGCGAAGGCCGCGGGCGTGATATGATAGGCGCCGGTGGCGGGGTCGGGAAGCCCCGCGTTGGGCTTGAGGATCAGCGGAAGGTCGGTCCACTGCCGCAGCTCGGCGAGCAGGGGGATCAGCTCCTTCGGGCCGAGGCTGCAATTGAAGCCGAGCGCGTCGACCCCGAGGCCCGTCAGCGTCAGGGCCATGGCCGACACCGTCGTGCCGACGAAGGTGCGCCCGCTCGCCTCGAAGCTCATGGTGACCCAGACGGGCAGGTCAGCGTTCTCCTTCGCGGCGAGCACCGCGGCCTTGACCTCGTACAGATCGCTCATGGTCTCGATGACGATGAGGTCGGCCCCGGCCGCCGCGCCCGCGACGACCTGCTCCCGGAAGGCCTCGTAGGCCTCCTCGAAGCGCAGCGTGCCCAGCGGCTCCAAAAGCTGGCCGAGCGGGCCGATGTCCAGCGCCACCTTGACGGGCAGGTCCCCCGCGGCCATGCGGGCGCAGCGAACGCCCCCCTCGATCAGCTCCGCCGGGGCATAGCCGCAGCGCGCCGCCTTGTAGCGGTTGGCGCCGAAGGTATTCGTGTAGAGCAGGCGGCTGCCCGCCTCGACATATTTTCGGTGGACGGCGGCGACCTTTTCGGGCTCGGTGACGTTCCAGACCTCCGGGGTCTGGCCCAGAGGCAGTCCGGCGGCCTGCAGCATGGTCCCCATGCCGCCGTCAAGAAGCAGGATCTCAGAGTGCTCCACAGCTTTTCCCATCCTTTCTGAATGCGCAGGTTTCAAACATCGAACACGAGGAACAGCCCCGATGCCGTTTCGGCTGGGGGCGGTCCGAGACGCCGATCAGCGCCGTGACCGACTTCTGCGGCAGCATGAGGCCGCTGTCCGACAGGCTCACGCCGATGCGGCGCGTCACGTCCAGCACGTAAAACAGCTCCCGCTGCTCCGCCAGGGGCATGTCCCCGTAGCCGGGGCTGAAGCGGTCGGTCAGATGCCGGGGCCGCAGCTCATCCGCGAGATCGGCGCAGAGGTTGTCGCAGACGTTCTCGATCGCGGCGCTGCCGCAGGCGTCCAGGATCACGGCGTCGCCCATGTTCTCGAGCTGGGCGCGGCGGATCAGGCGCTCGACCTCGGTCCCGAGCGTCGCCGCCATGAGGACGACCGCGCCGCACTCGCGCAGCAGCTCGCGCACCGACTCGCCCGCGGGGGCGTAGCCGGTCCCCTCCAGCCGCCCGTCCGGCAGCAGCGGGAAGAGCCGCCACACCGCGCGCGGCCGGGCCGTGTCCAGAAGCGTGCGCTCGCAGCGCTCGAACGCCGCGGCCAGCTCCTTCGACAGGCCGACGCCCGGCCAGCCCAGATAGTGCAGGACCTCATTGCGCTCGATCCCCGTCAGTCGGGCCTCCACGGCCGCTCCCCCTCTCGTTTCATACATGTTAGCCATCTTATCTTGATTTGCCGCGTTTGGCAAGAGGCTTGTGCAGAAAAAGACGGGACCGCCTGTCGGCGGTCCCGTTTTTATCGGAAGCTGCGCAGCCAGTTGAGCAGGGAGTCCCGGTAGACGTTCTCGCGCACGTCGCGCAGCATGCGGTCGGTGACGGGTCCGTTGGCTTTGAGACGCGCCAGGATCTCCGCTTGCAGATCCTCCACGCTCATCTCCTCCGGGCGCTTCCCCTCCGCCCGTTTGGGCGCAAACGCCTCCGCGTGCTCCGGCGCCCTCGTTTCGATGCGCCGCCGGACCGGCTCGTACTGCCGCCGCGCCCCGTCTCCGGGGATCCAGATCTCCGCCCCGCAGGCGGGGAGCACCGGGCGAAAGCGCCCGTTCTCCGCCGAAACACGCTCTCCGCCGAGCGCGCCCGTATAGACGCCCTCGCCCGAAAGGTCGAAGACCGCGGGGCTGTCCGCGTTGTTGACCGTCACCACGACGTCCCCGCGGGCGAAGGCGAAGGCCGTCGTCGTCAGCGAAAGCTCGCGGTAGTCGCCGAAGCGCAGCGCGCTCTCGGCAGCGCGGACCCGGCCCAGGGCTTTGACCAGCTCGACAAAGGGATTATCCTCCGCGCGCAGGGCATCCAGATCCAGACAGGGGCGCAGGGACGCGTCCGAGCCGCGCTCCTTGCGGCCCTCGACGCCGAACTCCGAGCCGTAGTACAGCGAGGGGATCCCGGGCAGCGTGTACAGCAGCACATGCACGGGCAGGTAGTGGGCGCGGTTTTGCAGCTTGGTCATGATGCGCTCCACGTCGTGGTTGTCGACAAAGCTGTAGAGCCGCTCCGGGCCCGCGCCCATGTCCCGCTGGCGGCGCAGCGTGTGGGCGATCTCGAAATAGTTGTGATCGTTGTGGGCGCTGAAGAAGGCCTTGTGCAGGGCGTAGTTGGTCACCGCGTGCAGGGTCTGCCCGTTTGCCCAGCGGGCGTAGTCGCCGTGGATCACCTCGCCCAGCAGCCAGAAGTCCGGTTTGAGCCCTTCGGTGTACGCGCGAAGCGCGCGCATGAAGTCGAAGTCCAGCACGTCCGCCGCGTCCAGACGCAGCCCGTCGATATCAAACTGCTCGACCCAGAAGCGTACAGTCTCCAGATGATAGTTACGCACCTGCTCGTTTTGCAGGTTGAGCTTCGCCAGCAGGTCGTAGCCGCCCCAGGTCTCGTAGGAGAAGCCGTCGTTATAGCTGTTGTTGCCCCAAAAGTTTACGCCGCAGTACCAGTCGCGGTACGGGCTCTGCTCCCGTTTCTCCCTCAGATCGCGGAAGGCGAAGAAGTCCCGGCCCGTGTGGTTGAACACCGCGTCGAGGATCACCCGCAGCCCCGCCTCGTGGCAGAGGCCGACAAAGCGGCGCAGGTCCTCGTTCGTGCCGAGGCGGCTGTCCAGCCTGCGGTAGTCGGTCGTCTCGTAGCCGTGGCCCACGGACTCGAACAGGGGCCCAATATAGAGCGCCGTGCAGCCGAGCTCGCGGATGTGCCCGATCCAGGGGATCAGGCCGTCCAGCCGGTGTACCGGCTCGGCGTAAGGGTTCTGTGCCGGAGCCCCGCACAGGCCCAGCGGATAGATGTGGTAGAATACCGCTTCCTCATACCATGCCATGCATGTGTCTCCTTTTTTGAAAAAAGATGCAGGGCGAAGGGGCCGGCCCCTTTCGCCCTGGAGAAGTTCGGAAAATGCCTTACTTCTCTCCGAGCCGTTCCAGCAGGTCCATCTCCTGATAGGTCACGGAAAAGTAACCCGGATGGATCACCTGGTTGGCGGTCATATAGTAGGTTTTGCCGTTCGGCGTATAGTACAGCCTGCCGATCACCGTCTCGCCGCGCAGCGCGGCCCGGCCGACCTTCTCGTACCAGTCCTCGCCCAGACTCGGGAAGAGCTCCCGCGTGCGGCAGCCCAGCAGCTCCGCCGCCTTTTTGCCGACGCCGTCCTCGAACTTGTGGTTTACATAAAACGTGACCGTGTCGATGACCTTTCCGCTCTCGTCCGTCACGACCCGGCACACCGCGAAGGAGATGGGCAGATCGTCGTAGACGTGGAAGATCTCCGAGGCGCGCTGCTGGCGGCTCTCCGCGCTGGCGCGCTCGTCCTGGTTGGCGAGCAGGCGGACCTCGGTCTTCTGGCGCTGCTCGTCCAGATTCTCGCATTCCGAGTACAGCGTGTAGCCGACCGAGAGATAGAGCGTAACGGGCACCCCGTCGATCCTGCGGATATGCGCGGCGATCTCCCGGATGCGGTTGCGAAGCTCGTGCGCCTCCTCGGCGCTCTTTACCTGACGCAGGATCGCAAAGTGCGAGCCGTCATAGCGCCCGACCGCCGAGGTCCGGCCGAAGGCCTTCTTGAGCTCCGTGCCCAGACGCGCCATCGCCTTGTCCGCGAAGTCGAAGCCGTACTGCCGGTTGAGCGCGGAGAAGTCGTTGATCGCGACGTGGTAGCGCGCGAAGTCGATGTTCCGGAGATAGTACTCGTCCTGAAAGGCGTGGGCCTCCTCCGAGATGCCGCGGGAGTTGAGCAGCCCCGTCAGCAGGTCGCGGCGCTTGGTCTCCGCCCCGCGCGCGTCGTTGACGGTCAAAAGCTCCTTGTCGATAAAATAGCCGAGCAGGCCGCGGATCTCGCCGTTTTCGTCGTAGACGGGCATTTTGCTGGCCAAAATATCCCGGTTTTCGCCGTTTGCGATGCACATGCCGGGGATGTTGTGCGTGACGACGCCCTCGTGCAAAACGCGCTCCTCGTCGTGCATATAGCTGTCCGGGCGGATGTGCCAGCCCATCTCCTCGTCCGTCCTGCCGAGCAGCACCTCCTCGGAGGGGAAGCCGTAATAGTCCAGAAAGGCGTTGCTCACGCCGAGGAAGCGGCGGTCCATATCCTTCCAGAAAACGCGCAGGGTGCCCGAGCGGATCAGATTGTTCCACAGGAGCTCCGGCGGGAAGCCGTGCTCCGCAGGGGCGTGGAACAGCTCGGCGGAGCTCTCCTCAAAGGCGCGCACCTCGGCCGCGACGTTGCGGATGAGCTCGAGGCAGGTCTCGGCGTCGTCGTCCAGACGGATCAGCGTGTATTCCTTCCACGCATACTCCCCGTGACCGATCGCGGAGCGGAACAGCCGCGAGACATACATGCGCGCGCCGTTGTTGTCGACCAGCCGCGCCCGGAGCGTGGACAGGTCGAAAAAGGCGATGAAGTCCTGCCGGTCGTCCGGGAAGATCCAGCGCCGCGCGTACTCCCGCGTCCGCTCTGGGATGTTTGACCGGCTGGAGACCAGATCGTAGCGGAGCGTGGTGTAGAGCGGCGTGATGGCGTCGTTCTTCACATCGAGCAGGTTGACGAGCTCATACAGCGAGTAGAGCCTGCGCATGCCCTCGTCCAGATGGTCGGTCCTGACGGACTTCGACGCCTTGGACAGGTTGTTCAGACTCAGCAGCACGCTGTAGGCGTCCGCCGTCTCGGCGATGCGCTTGGCGCGCAGCTCATAATACTCGTCGTGGGAGACGAAGTGCATGCGCCCCCTGCCCTCGGTGTGCACCGCGTCCAGCAGGCTCACGATGCGGGCCGGGATCCGGGAGAAGGGCATCAGCTTGCCCAGCGCTTCCGGTGAGAAGACCCCGGCGATCATCCCGGTGGCATTCGCCGTGTTCTCGAACGCCGTGTTGCAGAACAGGACGCGAAAGCCGCCCTGCCTGATCTCACAGATCGAGAGGGCGATACTGTTGAGCTGGCGGGCGGTGGTCAGCGCGTCGCGCTCCTCCTTCGTCATGAAGGGTACCGCGCTGAGCAGGTTGATCCTGCCGATGTCGTCGTAATAGGTCCGCTCCTGCAGGGTCTCGGCCTCGACGCCGCGCTCAGCCATGGCGCGCAGGGTCTCGGCAAAGGGCTGAGGCTTGCCGAAGCAGAAGCCCTGGACCTTCTCACAGCCGACGTTGCGCAGGTAGGTGAACTGCTCCTCCGTCTCCACGCCCTCGGCCAGGGTGTGGATCTCGATCTCCTTGGCCATCTGGATGACGGAGGCCAGGATGCGGCGCGAGCGCTGGTCAAAGGAGCTGAGAAAGCGCATGTCGAGCTTCAGCTCGTCAAAGGCGAAGTCCTTGAGGACGTTGAGCGAGGAGTAGCCGGAGCCGAAGTCGTCCATCCAGACCTGAAAGCCCTCCTCGCGGAAGCGGTCGATGACCGCGCGCATCGCGTCCTCCCGCTCGGCCACGACGCTCTCGGTGATCTCGATGTGCAGGTAGTCGTGCGGGATCTGGAAATAGTTGACCGTGTCGAGCACGACGGAGAAAATGTCGCAGAGCATGAAGTCGAGGCGGGAGAGGTTCACGGACACCGGGACCGGCATCCCGCCCGCGTTGATCGTGCGGCGGATCTGCGCGCAGACCTCCCGGATGATCGCGGCGTCCAGGCGGTGGATGAGCTGGTGCTTCTCCAGCACGGGGATGAACCGGTCGGGCCGGATGGTCCCCCTCTCTGGGTCAACCCAGCGCGCCAGCGCCTCCATCGAGCACATCTTTCCGGACAGCGTGCGGATGACGGGCTGATACCAGGGCTGGATGTCATGGCGCTCCAGCGCGGCGTCAAAGGTTTCAAGCAGCCAGCTTTCAAGTTGGTCGGACATGGGGCTCTCCTTCCGGCGGTCTCATTTTCCGCCTCCGTCGGGTACAGGGGGGCTCCTCTCCGGCGCGGCCGGAGGGATCTGCATACAGTTCTATCCAGTTTTATTATAACGGAAAAGCGCAGTTTTTTACAAGCCCTGAAATCTTTGCTTTTTTTGAAGCATCCGGCCGCCCCGGGCGAAAGTCCGGGGCGGCCGAATCATATGAAGTTGATCGGACAGATCAGAGCTCGATCTTGTCGCGGCAGTCGCGGATACCGTCCTCCGCGCGCCGGTAGAGCTCCGCCGCCTTGTCGAGCACGGCCTTGACCTGC
>CADCLH010000048.1 GCA_902802215.1 Oscillospiraceae bacterium | reverse complement strand
CCTGTATGTGACGTATGCGCTGGTGGCAGGCGCCGCGCTGGCGGAGTTCTGCGGCGTCCGGCTCGACGGGCGGGCGGAGCTGCCGCGCTGGCTGATCCGCTCCGTCAAGTGCGCGGACTATATCCTCACGCCGATGGCGGGCGGCGCGCTGGTGCGGCAGATGCGGCTCAACAACCGCTGTCAGAAGGCTATGGACTGGATCCTCGTCATCAATACGGCGATCCAGCTCATCTCCGTGCCCGGGGGATGGATGGTCGTCATCGACGCCCAGAATCACTACTCCCACGGGCCGTTCTATCCCCTCTATGTGGGGATCTATATGGCGATCATCGCCCTGATGATCGTGCAGTCCGCCCAGTACGGGCAGACCTTCAAGCGGCAGAACCGTCTCTCCCTGTACACCATCATGTTTCTGGTCCTGACCGCCATCGCCATGCAGGAGCTCCCGCCCGGCTACCGCACTGCTTACGTCGGCATGACCTTCGGCGCGGCGCTGATGTTCATCCACTATACCGAGTTCTCCCAGCAGGCGTCGGACGAGGCCCTGGCGGAGCAGCGCGTTCAGCTCATGCTCAGTCAGATCAAGCCCCACTTCCTCTATAACACGCTCGGCTCCATCGAGGCTCTGTGCGAGCGCGATCCGAAGGCGGCGAAGCTTGCGACGAGAAAGTTTTCCAAATACCTGCGCGGCAACATGAATTCCCTGACGGAGGAAGCCCTGATCCCCTTTGAAAAGGAGCTTCAGCACACGCAGCTCTATCTGGAGCTGGAGCAGATCCGCTTCGGAGAGGCGCTGCGGGTGGAGTACGAGATCGGGGCTCACGACTTTTTCATCCCGCCTTTGACGCTGGAGCCCATCGTGGAAAACGCCGTCAAGCACGGCATCCGCAAGAACGCCGACGGCCGCGGCACGGTCTCCATCGCCTCGGCGGAGACCCCGGGCTTCTACAGGCTGACGGTGACCGACGACGGGGCGGGCTTCGATCCGCAGGCGGTCCCGGACGACGGGGAGCCCCACATCGGCATCCGCAACGTGAGGGAGAGGCTGGACAGGATATGCGGCGGTACCTTGAGCATTGACTCCGCGCCGGGGCGGGGAAGCATTGTGACGATCCTTCTGCCGAAGGAAAGGAGCATTTGAGCATGCTGATCTATGCCATAGACGACGAGCCGAACATGCTGTATCTGCTGCACGAGGCCATTGCGGAGGCGGCGCCGGAGGCCGAGATCCTGGACTTTTTCCTGGGGACCGAGGCCCTCGCGCGCATGGAAAAGGGCGACGCGATCCCGGACGTCGTTTTCTCGGATATCCAGATGCCGGGCGTCAGCGGCCTGGAGCTCGCGGCGCGGATGAAGGAGCTTTCACCGGAAACGAAGCTGGTTTTCGTAACCGGCTATGACTACGCCATGGACGCCTACCGCCTCCATGTGCGCGGATACATCCCGAAGCCGGTGGAGGCCGAGCGCGTCCGGGAGGAGCTGGACGCGCTCTTCCCCGAGCCGCCCGCCGCAAAGCGGCTTCGGGTGCAGTGCTTCGGCATGTTTGAGGTCTTCTGGCAGAACCGGCCTCTGTTTTTCCAGCGGAAGCAGACCAAGGAACTCTTTGCGTATCTTGTCGACCGGCGCGGCGCGCTGTGCTCCTCGGAGGCCGTCATGGCCGCGCTCTGGGAGGACCCGGACGATATCGGTGCCGCGAAGCACCGCCATCGGCATGGAGGACGTTTTGATCAGCAGGGGCGGGCAGCTTGCGGTACGGACGGATCGGCTGGACTGCGATTACTACCGGATGCTTTCGGGAGAGAGCGCCGCGCGCGACAGCTTCCGCGGCGAGTACATGGAACAGTACTCCTGGGCGGAGACGACGAAGGGAAGCCTGCTTTTCGGAAGATGAGAGCAAGCGCGTTCCCGGCCCCCGAGAGGGATTTGAGATATTGTACCGAAAAACTGGAGGAACTGAAAATGAACAAGAAATGGAACATCTTCGTTGCTGTTCTGTCCGTTATCGCGATATGCCTCTCCGTCTTTTGCCTGGTGAAGCTTTCGCAGACGCCGAAAGCGGAAACGAAGGACATCCAGTATGTGCTGTACCTCGGCACGAACGATAAGGATACCAATGAGCCCGTGCTTCCGCCGGAGCAGGCGAAGGAACAGCTGAAGAACATCCTGATCCGGCGCTTCGGCGGCTATACCGTCACGGATGCCAACGGCGGCTGGGTCGGCGACGACGGAACAGAGTATCAGGAGTACACGCTTGTGATCTACCTGAGCGACACATCCCTGGAGGACGTCCATGCTCTGTGTGATGAACTGATCCGGGTGTATAACCAGAGCTCCGTGCTGATCCAGTCGAACGAGACGACGACGGAGTTTTATTCCGGGTAACGACCGTCAAGGGCGATGCCGCGGCGTTTCGGGAGAACGTCCGATACGATGGATGCGATCAGGAAGTACGAAGCCAGGCCCGTCAGGATGGGCGCGGCGGAAGCCGCAGCCTGATTTCTCCCGGCGCAGAACAATACCGCTCCGACAGCCTTGCCGGAGCGGTTTTTTCGAGTCATTGCACGAAAAACACAACAGTCACTTGCAGAAGCCGGAACGGATATATATAATAATGCTGTTATCCCCAGCTTTCCCACAGCACGATCCCGCAAGGAGAAGATCATACGATGAAACAGAACAGGTCTTTGAAAAAAGCGGTATAACGGCGCGGTGATCGGGCCTCGTGCCGGGCGATATCTTCTGTAACAGGAGACGGTGGTGCGTCATGCGGTACAGGAAAAAACAGAAGCCCGAGCGCCGGGAGCGCGTTCGGGAGGAGCTGGAACGCTTTGGGAGAGAGATCCTGGATTCCGAGGAGATGCAGCGGGCTTTCGCGCAAAAGCATCACACCCTGTCCACGGTCGGGGAGCATACCATGCGCGTTGCCGAGAAGAGCCTGAGCATGTGCCACGCGCTGCGCAGGCTGCACATTCAGACGGACATCCCGGCGGTGGTCAAGGGCTCGCTCTGCCACGATCTCGGCATCCTCGGGCGCAACGAGAAATACGGCTCCGCGAGAGAGTGCGCCAGACGGCATCCCGCGGATTCCCTGGAGGCGGCGGAAAAGCTGATCGGAGCGCTGCCTGAAAAGACGCGCGATATCATTTCCCACCACATGTGGCCTGTCGGACATTCCAAGCCGCCCGGCTCTCTGGAGGCGGCGATCGTCTCCGCCGCGGACAAGCTTGCCGCCGTCGAGGATTTTATAGAGGGCTATGAAGAAAAACGCCCCGGCATTCTGGGCGTCGTGCATGAGATCGTGAATCGGAGAAAGGAGAGCACGGAATGGAAAACGAAGAACGGGTAGTCCGACTGGCAAAGCCGCTGAAAAAAGGTCCTCTGCGCCTGCTGTTCAGCCGCTTTTGCGTGATCGCCCTGCTGCTGGTGCTGCAGATCGCGATCCTTGTGAGCGCATACGGATACTTTACCGACAAGCTGCCGATCCTGGTCAATCTCCTGCGGGTATTTTCATTCATTATGGTCATCTATCTGTTCAACTGCGATATGGATTCCTTGTCCAAGCTGACATGGATGTTCATCATCTCGATCTTCCCGCTGCCGGGCGCGGCCTTTCTGCTGTTTACGAAGTCGAATATCGGCCACCGGATGGAGGGGAAGCTGGTCGAGCAGCAGATCCAGAAGAGCAGACAGCACCTGGAGTTCCCGAAAGGCGTGCTTGACAAGGTGGCGCGCGACGGCTCCGGCACGGACGATCTCTGCCGTTACCTCAACCGGAGCGGCCGCTTCCCCCTGTACAACCATACCGCGGCGACGTTTTTCCCCTCGGGCGAGGCCAAGTTCGAGGCGATGCTGGAGGAGCTTGAGAAAGCCGAAAAGTTCATCTTTATGGAGTATTACATCATCGAGGAGGGCTACATGTGGGGCCGCATCCTGGATGTGCTGACACGCAAGGCGAAGGAGGGCGTCGAAGTCCGGGTCATGTACGACGGCATGTGCGAGCTGGGCAAGCTGCCGTCCGGGTACTGGAAGCTTCTGAATCGGGAGGGCATCAAGGCAAAGACCTTCTCACGCATCAAGCCCGTCGTCTCCTCGCATTACAACAACCGCGACCATCGAAAGATCCTTGTGATCGACGGCAGGGTCGCCTTCACCGGCGGCGTCAATCTGGCGGATGAGTATATCAACCGCATCGAGCTTTTCGGCCACTGGAAGGACACGGCGCTCATGCTGAAGGGCCCGGCCGCGCGCAGCTTTACCCTGATGTTTTTGCAGATGTGGTACGTCAGGGACAAGGATCCGGACTATGAGACCTGGCTCGGGGAGGGCGGCGAACCGGTACCGGACGCCAAAGGCTATGTCATGCCATACTGCGACTGCCCGCTGGATGCGTACAAGGTCGGCGAAGCGGTCTACATGGATATCCTGAACCGGGCCACGGATTACGTGCACATCATGTCGCCCTATCTCGTCCCGGGCGGGGAGCTGATGAACGCATTGAAATTCGCCGCGCAGCGGGGCGTGGACGTCAGAATGATCCTGCCGGGCATTTCGGACGGCAAGGTCGGGCACGCCCTGGCGGTGACCTACTACAAGCCGCTGACAGACGCCGGCGTAAGGCTCTTCGAGTATACGCCCGGCTTTGTCCACGCCAAGCTCTGCGTCAGCGACGACGCCAAGGCCGTGGTCGGCACGATCAACTTCGATTACCGCAGTCTGTATCACAATTTCGAGTGCGCCGCGTATCTGTACAGGACGGACTGCATCCCGGAGATTGAAAAGGATTTTCAGACCACCCTGAAAAAATGCCGGGAAGTGACGCCGGAGACGATCAAAAACGAGAAGCTGAGCGTCAAGCTCACGGGTCAGCTGCTGAAGTTTATCTCTCCGCTTATGTAACAAAGAGCGAAGGAAGCTTCGAGAAAAAACACGAAAGGGCGCCAACGCGGGCAGGACTTGAAAACAGGATGGGAAACAGGGGACACTTCAGGATTGCGGTCTACGACAAAAAAGGAGCGTTAAAGAATGAGTTACTACACGCTGAAAGACGGAGAAAAGCTCTATTATGAAGACGTGGGGCACGGCGCGGACACGTTGATCATGATGCACGGCTGGACAAGCTCTCACGAGGTATACGAAAAGCCCGTGGAAACGCTGCGGGAATACGCCAGATGCATCATCTATGATCACCGGGGCCACGGCGGGAGCAAAGCGGCGAACAGGGGAGAGCCCACCATGGAAACGCTCGCGGGCGATCTGAACGAGCTGATCACGGGGCTTTCTCTCTCCAATATTACGCTGCTCGGCTGGTCCATGGGCGCCGGCGTGGTATTCAACTATGTCCGGCTCTACGGGTGCGGCGCCCTCAAGCAGATCATCCTGTGCGACATGACGCCGAAGCAGCTCAACGACGAGGAGTGGAAGCTGGGACTGTATCAGGGAGCCTACACCAAAGCCGACATGGATCGGGATGCAGGGAAGGATTTTTACAAGCTCTACAAGGAATTTGCGGTAGGCGCGGTTCCAAGGCTCAAAAAAATACCCGGCTTTCTCCTGAAAAAACCCTTGCGGGAGAAGCTGGACAATTGTGACGAATCGGTACTGAAAAGCCTGGCGAAATCCATGAAGACGCAGGACAACCGGGATGTGGTCGAACAGATAAGCGTTCCGGTCACCTATTTCTACGCGGATCCCGGTTCTCTGTTTTCGCCGGAGCTTGCGGACTGGTACGGAGAGCATGTCCGGACGCAGTACAGAGCGGTCAGATTCCCGAATGCCAATCATATGCTTGTCAGTGATTATCCGGATAAATTCGCGGAGGAAGTCCGGGGGGTTCTCCGTCAATAAGCGCCGAAGCGCGGAAGCGAGGTCCATCCATGACACGAAGAACGGATCATCAGATAAACAGTCTGCAAACCCGAAAAGACAGGAGAGATCAAAATGTTTGAAAGAAAACTGTACCGCTCCGACATGCTCCGCTGCGCGCTTTGCGCCGATGCGCCGTGCACCTCGGCCTGCGGGAAGCTCGACGCCGCCTCGCTGCTGCGCAGCGTCTGGTTTGACGATGAAAAGGCCGCGGCCTCCCGTTTCCCGGCAGAAAACCCCTGCGTCGGATGTGCCGCGCCCTGCGAGGCGGCATGCGTCCGCGCCCCGGAGGTCCCGATCCGGAAGCTGCTGACACGGCTGCACGACGAGGTGAAGCCGGAGCTGGAGCACGATGTGCCGGAAGACGAGGAACGTCTCCGCACGCAGCTGTGCGGCGTACCGCTGGAAAACCCGTTCCTGCTTTCGTCCTCGGTGGTCGGGAGCAACTACGATATGTGCGCCCGGGCCTTTGAGGCCGGCTGGGCGGGCGTCGCCTTCAAGACGATCTGCTCCTTTGAGATCCACGAGGCCTCGCCGCGCTATTCCGCTATCAATGGAGAGGGCGGCAGCATCATCGGCTTCAAGAACATCGAGCAGCTCTCCGATCACAGTGTGGCGGAGAACATGGAGATCTTCCGGCGGCTGAAGGAGAAATACCCGACAAAGTTCATCCTGGCCTCCATCATGGGTCAGAATGACGCGGAGTGGGAGGAACTGGCACGCCTGTGCGAGGAAAACGGCGCGGACGCAATCGAGCTGAACTTCTCCTGCCCGAACATGGCGGAGGGAGGTCTCGGCTCGGATATCGGGCAGGTGCCGGAGCTGGTGGAGCGCTTCACCGCCGCTGCCAGGCGCGGAACGAAGCTCCCCATCCTCGCCAAGCTCACGCCGAACGTGGCGAAAATGAGCCCCGCGGCGGAGGCCGCGAAACGCGGCGGCGCAGACGGGCTCTCGGCCATCAACACCATCAAGAGCATCATCGGGGTCAATCCCCATACCTATGTCTCCTCGCCTGCGGTACACGGCATGTCGGCGGTCGGCGGCTACAGCGGGAACGCCGTAAAGCCCATCGCTCTGCGCTTCATCGCAGAGCTGGCGCAGAATCCGACGCTCGCGGGGATGCACCTGAGCGCCATGGGCGGCGTGGAGACCTGGCGGGACGCGCTCGAGTTCATCCTGCTGGGCGCAGGCAGCATTCAGATCACCACGGCTGTCATGCAGTACGGCTACCGCATCATCGACGACCTCAAGGCCGGCCTCAATCTCTATCTGGCGGAAAAGGGACTGACGAGCATCAGTCAGGCGAGGGGACTGGCGCTCGATTCCGTAAGCGAGACGACGGATGTGCTCAGACGCGACACGGTCGTATTCCCGAAGTTTCATCGGGAGAAGTGCATCGGCTGCGGGCGCTGCGCGATCTCCTGCGCGGACGGCGGCCATCAGGCGATCCGCCTCGGAAAGGACCGCAGGCCCGTGCTGGACGGGAGCCGCTGCGTCGGCTGCCATCTGTGCGTGCTGGTCTGCCCGGAACGGGCGATCGGCTCCGGCAGGAAAAGGATCTCCAAAGCGCCCCGGTAAACGCAAAAGAAAGCCATCCTCCAAACCTGCTCTGCGGCGCGGGCGGAGATGGCAGCCCTGCTGCTGTCCCGGAAAAAACGGGGGACAGAGGAGAACCGGCAGCCTGAGATCACGAAACGGTACGTACGGAGGTACGGTATGAACGGGAAAAGAACGCTGAAAAACGGCATCGCGGGAATCAGCGCGCTGATCCTGTTTTTCCTGCTGTTTTCCGGCGCTGCCTTCGCTGACGGCCCTGCCGGCGTGGACGCGCTGCATGTCGAGGACGGGCTGCTTGCGGACGCGGACGGACAGACCGTTCAGCTGCGCGGCGTCAGTACGCACGGCCTTACCTGGTACCCCGGCTTTGTGAGCGAGGATCGCTTCCGCCAGCTTACCGACGACTGGGACGCCAATCTGATCCGCCTCGCGATGTATTCCGAAAACTACTGCGGCGGCGAGCGGGAGGCGAGCGAGGCCCTGATGAAAAACGCCCGCTTTGAGCTCTACAAGGACAAACACAGCTTCGTGATCGGCGGAATGGAAAACATGCGCTATAAGGAATATGAGCTGCAGCTGAACAAGGGCGACAAGCTCTTTCTGTACACCGACGGCGTTCCGGAGGCAACCGACGCGGAGAACGAGCTGTTCGGCACCGCGAGGATGATCGACGCGCTGAACGCCTGCGCGGACCGCAGCCCTGAAGCGCTTCTCACCTGCGTGAAAAGCGCTGTGGACGTCTTTGTCGGCGAGGCGGAGCAATTTGACGACCTGACGATGCTGTGCCTGGAATATAAGGGAGTGTTCCCGAACTGAATCTGTTTCGGGGACCGAATGGGACGTTTGGTTTTTCTCAGCCCGAAGGAAACCTGTTCTTAATGATCGTCCGATAAGAAACCGTGCCGGAGGGAGCTTTGATGCTCGTTCCGGCACTTGCTTTGTCCCCAAAGAGGCAAAACAACAGGCAGCGGAGACCGAAATGGCCTTCGCTGCCTGTTGATGATTCGTATCTGCGCCGCTCGGGATGGATCGAGGTGAGCGCCTGCAGCGCTCTCAATTCCGGCAATTCCTGTTGTGAAGCACACGCAGGACGGTGGCGACGCCGAAGGTGAGCGGCATAAAGGACAGCAGGGAAACCCAGGAGGGGATCCGGGTAAAGAAGCCGTAAAAGTCGTCCCATCCGCCGTTATCCGGCCCGAGGATCTCAACCATGAAATAATAGACCATCGCATAAAGCAGCACCGGGATCAGGGCATACAGCGATTCCCGCAGGGGGATTACATGTTTTGTGATAAAGAAGCAGAAGGCGATCATCGCCAGGATCGGGCACAGGCCGTGCAGATAGAAGCGGGAGCCGGTGAAAATCAGAACGAAGCCCTTAACCGGCGCCAGGATGCACAGCGACACCAGAAAGGTCAGTCCGACGGCGGTAACGCCGGCAAACAGCAGATCCACCATCCAGTCGGGCAGATAGAAATGCTTCGTCCGCAGGCCGTCGATCGTATACGGCAGCGTCATCAGCATCGCGATCCCGCACAGAATGTTGGAGTTGACCGTGAACATGCAGAAGGTGCGCAGCCCCATATGATCAAAATTCACGTCATACAGTGTGGTCAGATTCATGGTCACGCCGATGCAGACGCAGACCGCGACCACGGCGGAACTGACCATCGCGGCGACGCACCTTTTCATGGATGTTTCAAGTGTTGTGTCCATTTTCCCGTTCTCCTGTCACAAGCTTTTCGTGCTTTTCCGCATTGCGGCCCGAAAGGCTGCGCACTTTTTTTAAAGCGCGGGACGCCCGCTCACAGCCTGCGGAGCAGATCGCCCGGGCGCAGTCCGTTTGCTTTTGCGGTCCTGTTCCAACTCAAATTGGCGATGGCGATATAAAGCGCGGGCGGGAAGGCATAGGGCTCGGCAAAAATATCCGCAAGCATGCTTCCGCTGTTTACGGCCTCTGCCAGGCGCTCCATTCCCTCGGCTGCCTTTTTCGTCGCGCCGAAGCGGAAGGGGAGATGCACCATCAGCTCGCCGAGCAGCTCGCCGGCGCTGATCCCCAGCCCGCCGCAATAGGAAAAGCCCATCTTCACACACCATTGCTTTACGGCGGCAAACAGGCTTTTCAGCTGACAGCTCTCATACAGGCCCATGTTGGCGAGCAGATAAATCTTCTTGGAACCGCCCTTGTACGCCTGCTCAAACAGCTCCATCAGGCGGATCATCTGGGACGGAACGCCGTCCACATACAGAGGCATGCAGAGAACCAGCGCCTCAGCATCCTCCAGATAGACTACAAGTTTACTCAAATCCTTGATATAGCGTTGTATCGTGACGATCTCAGGCTCATTCGTGAGAGATTCTGCCAGCTTTCGGGCCAGCTTCCCGGAATTGCCGTTGAGTCCCCGCATGCTGCCGACAAGCAGAACGGTACGGCCCGATGTACATGCTGCTCTCGTGCCTGCAGAAAGGCTCTCACGCGGCTCCTCCCGGAAGAGGATCGCTTTGACGTACCCGCGGAAATTCGCGCACAGAGCCCGGACGTACCGACTCGCGCCGGCTTTCTCTTCTCTCGTGAGAGGCGGAGCGCGGAAGATGAACGTAAAGGGCTTGGTTTCCTCATAGCGCTTCTTATGATGCGTCTCGCAGCCGACGATCTCAAACTGCGGGAGCACATAGCCGAGGCAGCGGTCGATGACGTTCTTGACAAAGCCGGAAAAGCCGCCGTAGGTATAGCGGCTGATGACAACGACCTCATCGGCCCGGTGAATCAGCTGCCCCATGTTCTCAAACCCGTCTTTCATCACGCAGACGCCGGGCGTCTTATTCCAGCAAGAAAAGCAGCCGACGCAGGGGCGGATCAGCCCGTTGTCCGAAATGACCGTCCAACCCTCGTAGTCGTGTTCGACGAGCTTCCATTCCGCCGGGTTCAGATCGTGAATGACAAGATTCATAAGAGGCCTCCGTTTCATTCAAAAAAGGGTCATGTTGGAATTCTGCAGATCAAAGAATATCGTAACAGAAGAAGGAAAAGAAAACAATACCGCAGCTCCAAATATGAACAGCACCCCACCTGTTATTCAGTATACCATACCGTCCAACAAATGGGGTGCTGTTCATGTTCCTCTGTGCTTGTTTTTATCAATATCCGGACCCGAGGATCTGTTTCGTTCCGGCGTCGATCACATAGTGATACTCCCGCTCCCAGGTCTCGAACTCCACTTCAAATACGCCGTGCTCGTAATCGATATCCACATCATGGACCTGTGATCTGCGCAGGCCCGCGTCGGCAAGCGCGATGCCGAGGACCGTGCTCCTCACGTACAGGAGCCAGCCGACGATCAGCGCGGCAAGGATCGCGAGCACGATCAGAACAACAAGTAGCTTTTTCTTCATCATCATTTCTCCGTTCAGATGCATCTGTCAAACAGCCCATTGGGAGCGGCACTCTCAATGGGCTGCTGATTTGCGATCAATCCCAGTCCTTCTTGAACTTCAGGATGCTGCCGGTCTCCGCGTCGATGTCGAACTCGTACTCGAAGCCGCCCTTGTAGAAGGAGACTTCGTAGACCTTCCGGCCGTGCTCGTAATCCAGCTCCACCTTCTTCAGGAAATCCAGCTGATCCTTCTTGAGATTGGCATGCTCCAGCGCCTTTGCGAGCGCCTCATCCTGCGTGAGGGTGCCGCCTGCCACGTTCCCCAGCTGCTGGTCGTCGAGCTTTTACACTTCCTTATTCATTGTGTACACGCTCCTTTATCGTAGTTTTTTATATTTTTCTTTCTTTGCGTGCAAAGCATAACACAGTCAACGGCACACAACTGTCACATGGCCGCATCCGGTCATTCCACCTGCAGGTCTCCCTCGACCGCGATCGTAACCTTGCTGCCGCCGTCGGCGGTCGCCTGGATCCCCGTGCTTCCGCCGGACCCGGACACCGAAATATCTCCCTCAAACTCGAGATCCACCGAGCCGCTGTTGGAAGCGGAGGCACTGATCCCGACCGCGGGGCCGTTGGACGCCGTCACGTTCATGCCGTCTCCGGTCTCGACCTCAGCCTTGACCGCCCGGCCATCCGCCGAGACGCTGATACCGGTCGCGCCCGTTTCGCCTTTGACCGTGATGCCGCGGTCGACGTCGAGCTCGCCGTTCGCCGTGATCTCAACGCCGAGAGCATTGTCCTTTTCCACGGTGAGGCTCCCGATGTCCTGCTCTTCGTCGCTGTCGGTGTTGATATGGACCGTATCTGTCACGTCAGGGCCGTCATCGTCGTCATCGCCGGAAGGCGGCGCCACGCCGGGAGCATCGTCATACCACCGGGAAGCGTCGTCGTCGGACCAGACGGCAACAAAGGTCACGCCGTGCTTCACGACGAAAGTCTCTCCCGGCGCGCTCGCGGTGATATCCGGGGAGAGCGAGCGCCAACGGAGAAACTCCGCACCCGCTTTTGTCGGCGCGTCGAGCAGCGCGAACGCTTTGCCGATCTCACCCTTCACCATGATCGGTCCGGCCGTTCCCGCCAGCATCCCGCCGTTCAGGTCGAAAATGATAACGGGTTCTTTTTCGTCGGTCTCAGCGGGCTTTTCCTTCTCCTCAGACCTGGGCGTGCCGCTGCCGGACGGGAGATACCAGGAGACGTCCCAATCGGCAGCGCCTCCGCCGGAGGGGACGCTGTTCTTCTCCAGCTCCGCCCCGAGGAACACGCCGCCGCCCCGCGGGACCGTCACAAAATAATTTCCGTGCTCATCCTTCGTGAGCTGAATTTTCTCTCCTTTTCCGTTGTACGCGCCCTTCAGGGTATAGCCTGCAGGGACGTTGATCTTCAGGGTGACTTTCGCCTCTTCTTTGGCAACATCGAATTCTTCATCGTGTGATTGAATCCTCGACGTTCCGTCGAGCTCGATCATATCCTCCTGAGACGGTTCGATCTTGATGATGTAGTTGATCTTCTCTTCAATTGTCTTAGAATCATCTGTGACTACGGGAGCCTCGCCAGCCCTTTTCTCAAGCACGACATGCTCTTCTGTTTCGCCGTCCCCGTCTCCGTCGACCTCGACCGGATTCTCAATTTTCCATACGGTGATGGACACATTGTTCGGGGTCACGGTGTCGCTGATCAGGATCGGCGTTCCCTCACTCTTTAAAGTGCCCGTGATGAGGATGTCAAACTCTCCGGACCCGTCAAGGGACAGGCCGTTCTTGTCCAGCGTCGCGGAGCTCCCGTCTACGCTTTCGTCCGGGTTTTCTCCGTCGTCCGGGTTGCTGCCGTCGGTCAGGTTCCTGCTCCTGCGCATGCCCTTGCGTTCATCCTGCGCCTCGTTTTCAACCGAACCCTCGTTTTCGTCCGGGCCTTTGCCCTCGCCAGAGTCCTTGCTCTCGCTCGAGCCTTTGCCTTCGCCCGAGCCTTTGCCGTCACCTGCGTTCTGGCCTTCGCCCGCGTTCTGGCCTTCGCCCGCGTTCTAACCTTCGCCCACGTTCTGGCCTTCGCCCGCATCAGAAGCACCCGAAGTCGGCGGCGCCGCATCTGCAGAAGAGGACTCCGCGCCGCCCACCGTCGTCGGTGCACCGGCAGACCCTGCATCTGACGGTCCGGAGCCGATATCGACCACAGGCGCCGCAGAACCGGCGTCGGGAGGAACGACCTCCACCGCGACCTTGACGGGTCCTGTCTCCTCCGGCGCTTCCGCGAGAGCGGGCAAGCCTCCGCAGCGGAGCAGCATGCAGACGAGGAGAAGAACGGATATTCTTTTCCCGATCGCATTCATTTCAAATCAACTCTTTC
>CADCLH010000047.1 GCA_902802215.1 Oscillospiraceae bacterium | reverse complement strand
CCGGCGGGACCGGACCAGCAGGACGATCCCGTAGACCAGCGTGCAGACGTAGATGAGATACTTTCCGTTCTGCCGCAGGAGCATGGTCATCACGATGGAAAGGGCCAGCAGCAGCCTGTGCGTCCGGCTCCTCCAATAGTCGTCCCCCAGGCGGAACAGCCACGCGATCTCCAGCAGGTACAGCAGCACCGCGTAGGAGTACGGGGTGTCCTTGCTGACGAGCGCCGCCTGCACGATATGGCTCGGGCTGATCGCGACCGTCAGGAACGTAAAGAGCTTCAGCCAGCGCGGCGCGCCGAAAGCGTCCAGCGTCTTCATCAGATACGCGGACAGGGCGCACAGGCACAGCATCTGCGCGCACACGACGGCATACAGCCCGAGGTTGCCGCTGCCGAGCGCGCGCCCGATGCGGACGGGGATGCCGATCAGCAGGGTGTGGATCGGCGGGAGCTGCCCGGCAAATTCATAGATCTGGAAATAGTAGGCAAGCTGGATATAGGAGTCGGTGACCATGTAGCCGGGATAGCAGATGATCCAGGTCGGCAGGCAGAAGAGCAGAAAGCACGCAAAGTACGCGCCGAAGGGCCTGCGGCGGAAGAGCTCGAACAGCCTGCCGCCGCGCTCCGGCAGGTCCGCTTCGCCGTCCAGAAACAGCAGGAGCGCCCGCCCGGCCAGCTCCAGCAGGAAAACGCTGCCGATCAGGTACAGCGCGCTCTTGAGCGGCTGGCCCGTCGGAGCCTTCAGCATGTCGAGGGAGTACCCGCGCTGAAAGCCCTGCGCCATCAGCCAGATCCCGGCGATCAGCACGCAGCAGATATGAAACAGCGCGCCCGGCCTCTCCTTCTCCCTTTTGCGCAGGAACAGGGCGAGCGCAAGGCAGGCGGCAAAGCAGACCGCGAAAGTAAGCATATGCGTGTACAGGCTCATCGCAAGATTGCCGAGAGCCTGTCCCGCGCGGCTGATCAGCTGATCCGAAACCCCGGCGGGCGCGAAATCCATGCTCAGCGAGCAGGCGGCGCAGAAGCACAGCAGCGCGAGCGCCGCGCCCGGGATCGCTTTTTTCCTCATGGTTTTTCTCCTGTCATGCGGCGTCGCCAAGCAGCGGGCGTACGCCGTACTCGCAGCGCGCGGGGTCGGCGAGGAACCAGGTCTCCAGCGCGTCGCAGATACGCGAGGCGACCACGAGGTTGCCGGTCTTGCCGAGATGCGGGTTCTGCTCCGAGCCCGCGTGCAGCTCCGGGTGCTCCGGCGCGCCGAGGTCGGACATGTCCGCGACCGGCAGGCCGTAGTGCGCCGCGATGGCGGCGACGCCGCGGTTGACCGCCTCCACCTCGTCCTTGGAGGCGTAGACGTTCAGCAGCAGGATCAGACAGTCCGGGTTCTGCGCGCGGATCTTCTCAATGATGCGGCAGTACCAGCCCGTCTCCGTCGGCGCGTAGTCCGCCGGATCGGTATGGGGCAGCACGTCCTCCGCCAGCGTGTCCAGCGGGCCGCTGTTGGTGCCGAACCAGATCGTCACCGTGTCGTAGGCGGAGAAATCCAGCTCGTCGGCGAAGCGCTCATACCAGTCCGAGGCCGAGTAGCCCGGGACGGCGGCGACGTCGACCTCGGCATTCAGCATCCGGCCGAGGTAGTACGCATAGCGCTGCTCGGTATCGGCGCCGCCCAGGCCGGAGCCGAAGCAGGTCCCGCTCGTCAGGCTGTCGCCGATGCACAGCACCCGTCCGGCCGCGTAGCGCAGGCGCGCGTCGCCGCTGCGCTTCGGCGCGGGAAAGCGCGTGCCGAGCAGGAAGGCGGCGGCCAGTCCCAGCAGCGCCAGCACGGCGATCAAAAGGACCGTGAGCCCGGTCTTTTTCTTTCCCATGCTCAGGCCTCGCCGGCGGCGGCGCGCTTGGCTGCCTCCTCTTCCTCGAGCTTGCGGTAGGCGACCTTGCCCACGAGGGTCTTGGGCAGCGTCTCGCGGAACTCGAGCTCCTTGGGCATGGCGTACTTGGCGATGCGCTTGGAGGCGTAGTCCATGATGGCCTTGCGCGTCTCGTCGTCGGCGGGGATGCCGGGCTTGAGCGTCACGAAGACCTTGGGCCGCTGCATGCGGTAGGAGTCGGGTACGCCGATGACGCAGCTCATCTGCACGAACTCGTTGGAGTCGAAGACGTTTTCGAGCTGGGCGGGATAGATGTTGTAGCCGGAGGAGACGATCATGCGCTTGGAGCGGCCGCGGAAGTAGATGAAGCCCTCCTCGTCCATGACGCCGAGGTCGCCGGTGTAGACCCAGGTCAGGCCGTCGGCATGCCTGCGCAGGGTCTGGGCCGTCTCCTCGGGGTGCTTGATGTACTCCTTCATGACCGTGGGACCGGCCAGCAGAATCTCGCCCTCCTCGCCGTAGGGCAGCTCCCGGTCGGTGCCGGGCGCGACGATCTTGATGTAGGTGTCCGGGAAGGGGATGCCGATGCTGCCCTCCTTGGCCTGATTGACCGGCGTCAGGCAGCAGGCGGTGACGGTCTCGGTCGTGCCGTAGCCCTCGCGCACCTGGATGACGGCCTTGTGGTCGTAGAGGAACTTGTCAAACTTTTTCTTGAGCTCGACCGAGAGCGAGTCGCCCCCGGAGAAGACGCCCTTGAGGCTGCTCAGATCGGCCCCGTCCATGTTCGGCAGGCGCAGCAGCGCCTCGTACAGCGTCGGCACGCCCGCGATGAAGTTGCAGCGGTACTTGGTGATGAGCTTGGAATAGCTCTCGGCGGTGAAGCGCGGCACCAGCACGCAGCGCCCGCCGTGCGAGAGCATGGTGTGGATGCACACGCCCAGGCCGAAGCCGTGGAACAGCGGCATGGCCGCGAGCATCTTGTCGCCCGGGCGGAACATCGGGTTGGTGGCGAAAACCTGCTCGCCCAGGGCGTTGAAGTTGAGGTTCGTCAGCAGGATGCCCTTGGTGGTGCCGGTGGTGCCGCCGGAATAGAGGATGACCGCGGGATCGTCGTCTCCGCGCTTGACCTTGTAGTTCCAGAAGCAGGCCTTGCCGAGTCGCATGAACTCATCCCACAAGATGACCGGCGCATCCTCGGGGATCTTCTTGATCTTGCGGCCCTCGGTGAGCATGTAGCCCATGCGCAGCGGGCGGGAGAGCGCGTCACGGATGCGGGCGATGACGATGTTGACCACGCAGGTGTTTTCCCGGATGGCCTCGAACTTGTGGTAGAACTGATCGAGGGTCACGACCGTGACCGACTCGGACTCGTTGATGTAGAATTCCAGCTCCTTCTCGCTGGAGAGGGGGTGGACCATGTTCGCCACGGCGCCGATCATGTTCACGGCATAGAACATGTAGATGGCCTGCGGGCAGTTGGGCATGGCGATGGTGACGCGGTCGTTCTGGCGCACGCCGATGGTGCGCAGGCTGCGCGCGCATCTCTCGATGTTCGCGAGCATCTCGCGGTAGGTGGTGGACCTGCCCATGAAGTCGAAGGCGACGTAGTCGGGGTACTTCTTCGCCGAGTCCTCGACCATGTCCACCATGGAGCCGTGGAAGTATTCCAGCGTGGCGGGCACGTCGCCGAGGCTCGACAGCCAGGGTCTCTTCGCGGTGATTTCCATTCCGGTTGATTTCCTTTCCGATCAGTATTCCACAGGCGTGGAGAAGGGCAGCTCGAGCAGCTCGGGATTCTCGAGGATCTTCGTGAGCAGGCGTATGGTGCCCGCGTAGTAGTAGCCGTCGCCGATGCGCTCGTCCAGCGTGAAGCCCAGGCTGATGACCGGGCGCACGGTGCAGGTCCCGTCCTCGTGCCACTCGGGCGCGAGGTGCTTCTTGCCGATCATGACGAAGAAGGAGTTGGTGCCCCAGTTGTTGAGGTGGTGGTAGCCGCTGTCCATCCCGATGGAGCCGAGGTTGGTCATGAAGATGGAGGAGTAGTTCGGGTCGGCCTTGATGAGCTCATAGGGCACCTTGCCCTTGCGGTCAAGGGCGAAGAGAATGTTCACGATGATGTGCAGCAGCCAGCGCGGCAGCCTGAGCAGCTTGGTCATCATGTCGGTGGAGTTGTCCAGCACGTCCTCGCGGCGGCACTGGTGGATCTCCTCCATGATGGACTCGTGCAGGGTGTCGACGGTGTCGTTCTCGCCGTAGTGCTTGTAGGCCAGGCCCTCCTCGGCCTTGTCCTCAAACTTCTTTTTGACGACGAAGGACACGGAGATATGGTCGCGCAGATACAGGCGGTTGCCGGAGATGAAGCGGTTCATCCGCGGGCGCAGCACGAAGCACTTGACCGCCGCGGCGAGAAAGAGGTGGAAGTAGGTATATTTGTCCTGCGTGCGCCCCGCGTTCTTCTTCGCGAGAAAGGCGTCGAGCGGGCGGCAGTCCACGTCAAGACTGATATGCGCCTCGTTGTCGGTGCGGTTGGGCATCAGGTATGCCATGAACTGGCCGAGGGCCGGGGCCTCGTCGCGCAGCCAGTAGCCGTCGAAGCGGTCGCCGCGTCTCTTGGGTCTCTGTTCCATAAAGAGCTCTCCTTTTCCCTGTTTTCACTGTATGCCAGTATAAGTCCCCCACGCCGCAATTGCAACAAAATCTTTAAGGGCACGCCCCTCTCCGGCAGCGTTTGACAGGGCCGGGAATGTCTGCTAAAATGGGGAAAAACCGATCTCGGGAGGTTGTTTTTATGAACGAGCCCTTCCTTCTGCTCGCCGCGCCGGAGAAGGCCGCCGCCCTGGTGGACGGCAAGTGCCTGCGGCCGACGCCGTCGATGCTGCTGTCCCCGGCGGAGCGGGTCTACCGGGACGGGGCGCTGCTGTGCGTGTTCCGCGGCTGCATCTACCGCTGCGACGACGCCTCGCTCCCCTGCTCCAGTCCGGAGGAAACCGTGCTGGCCGCCTGGCGCAAATACGGCGACGGCTTTCTCGACGTCTTTGAGGGCAAGTTCATCCTCGCCCTGGCCGACACCGAGGCCAACACCCTGCTGCTGGCCCGCGACCACTTCGGCGGCTTCCCGCTGTACTACTGCTGCGGGGAGGAATTCTTCGCCTCGGGCGAGCTGCGCCGTCTCGCAAACTGCGGCCTGATCGAAAAGAAGCTCTCGACCGCGGGCCTGTGCGACTACTTCTCCCTGCGCTTCATCCCCGCGCCGGACACGGTCTTCGAGGGCGTCCGCGCGCTCATGGCCGGACACCTGCTGAAGGTGAGCGTCCGGGACGGGCGCGTCATCACGGAGGACCGCTGCTGGTGGGACGTGGACTGCCGGAGCGAGAACATGCTCCGCGACTACGACGCCTGCCGGGAGCAGCTGCGCGAGGCGCTGCTGGCCGCGGCGGACGAGCGCTGCTTCGACGGGCGCAACGGCGTCTTCCTCTCCGGCGGCATCGACTCCACCATCCTCACCGGGACGGCGTCGACCCTGCTGGGGCGACAGATCGACAGCTTCACCGTCGGCTTCCGGGAGGAGGCCTACGACGAGAGCCCGCGGGCGAAAATCGCCGCGGAAGCCCACCACACGGACCACCACGTCTATGTGCTCGACTACGACGAGGCGCTCGGGGAGCTCGACAGGATCATCGCGGGCTTCGACCAGCCCTTCGCGGACGACTCCGCCGTGCCGACCTGGGTCATCAACCGCTTCGCCGCGGAGCAGGGGCTGGTCAACGTCCTCACCGGCGACGGGAGCGACCAGATCTTCGCGGGCTCGAGCAAGTATTTCATCCGCCACTATGTGGATAAAATCATGAAATTCCCCCGGCCGCTGCGCGCGCTCGGCAAGGCCGCGGTGTTCGCGCTGCCGGACCGCTCCGCCGCCACGCGCAAGATGCGCAAGGTCATGGCCTGCGTGGACATGGACCCCTATGAGATGCGCAGGCGCATGCTCCAGCTCGGGCTGGACGAAAAGGGCCTCGCGGCGCTGTTGAAGGGCGAGGTCGCCGACCGGGAGACCGACGCGGTGGCAAGGCTCTACGCGGTCAACCGCGACAGGACCGACGAGCTGACCAACACTCTGTACGTCGATCTCAAGGTCGTGGCCGACGGGGCCATGATGACCAAGATGGGCTCGATGAGCCGCATGGCCGGCATCCAGACCCACATGCCCTTCCTGTCGAAGGAGGTCCTGAAGCTGGCCTTCCGCATCCCGCCCGAGTTCAAGGCGCAGGGCTCGACCGGCAAGGTGATCCTCAAGGACGCCTTCCGCGACGTGATCCCGCCGGAGCTGATGACCGCCTCGAAAAAGGGCTTCATGCCGCCGGTGGCGGACTGGTTCCGCGGGCCGCTGCTGGGCGACCTGCGCGAGGCCCTCTCGCCGGAGAAGCTCGAGGCCATGGGCATCTTCGATCCCGCCTTCGTCGCTCAGCTGATCGACGAGCACGTCTCCCTGCGCTCCAACCGCGCCGTCCCGCTCTGGGCCCTGTACGTGTTCAGCAAATGGTACGACACGGAGTTTTAACATCCGCCGAGCATTTTGCCATATGCAAAATGCTAAACCTGAAAAGCTTGAAAAATCAAGCTTTTCAGACGGCGGTTTATCCGACTCGAGGCGGGCCTTGCCCCCTCGAGCTCCCCTGCGGCTCTGTCATCCATCCTTTATACAGAGTTTTTTGACAGTCTCAAACGACTGAACGATCGTCCCCCGCCCGAACGGGCGGGGGACTTTCCATTATCCGGTGATTTTGTATACCTTGATGTCCGACTCGCTGCTGATCGGCTCGATGCGCTCCGCCGCGGCGTCGGGCGCGTACCAGCGGCGCAGGAAGGCGAGGCTGCGCTCCACGTCGTGGTCGATGAGCCAGACGTCCTCCCGCCCGACCAGGTCCCGCCACGGGTTTTCCAGATCCCATTCGTCCAGGATCTCCTCGATCAGCGGGTGGTGCATGCTCCAGCCGCCGATGAGCAGGAGCTTCTCGGCGAAGCGCGCGGGCGGCGTCTCGAGCGGGCCGTAGAGCACGTGGTCGATCGACCAGACCTTCACGAGACACAGGTGCCCGTCGTCCTCGATGAGCTGCTCGACCACGGCCTTTTCGGCGCTCTTGTCCTCGATGGTGTTGTGGCTGTCCCAGGGGCACCAGCTCCGGTTGGCGCGCCAGGTGACGAAAAGACTCAGCAGCAAAACCGCCGTGAGCAGCAGCTTCTCCCGCTCGAGCTTTTTACAGTCCAGCGAGAAGCTCAGCACCGCCGCCATGGCGAGGAAAAGGCCCATGTCGATGCGGTTTGCCAGATACCGTTCGTTGAGGATGAACAGGGCGTAGAAGCCGAGGAACACCGCAAAGAGCCAGACCAGACCCGCCCAGTCCCGGCCGCGCCGACGCCCGCAGGCCAGCCACAGCGCGAGCAGGAAGGCGAAGCCCGCGAAGGGGCGGTCCTTCGTGTAGCCCATCAGGCACTCCTGAAGGAAGATACCCAGCACCTCGCCGGGGGTCTTGCCGCGCACCATGGTCCGGCGGGCCTCGATGATGCGCTCGATGGACTGCTGCGTGAATTTCTCGGTGTCGTAGAAGCTCCAGTGCTTCATCAGATAGAGGAAGTTTTCGTCGATGCCCAGCTCGTCATAGACCTCCGGGATCTCGTTGTAGTCCGGGATCCCGTAGTCGATGAGCACGCTGCGGGTATCGTCGAAGCGCTTGTAGGCGGCGACGCCGGGCAGGTTCCACGCGAACAGGAAAATCCCGAAGAGCAGCGCCGCGAGCAGCGCGAGCACGACGAAGGGGCGCAGGCAGCGCCGGAGCCGTCCCCAGCGCTCCTTTGCGGCGAGGTCCCGCCCGTCATGCAGCAGGCCGATCGCATCCCGCAGGCAGACCGAGGCCATCAGCACGGCGCAGAGGCAGAATTCCTCCCAGCGCCAGAGCAGGGACGTGAGCGAGAGCGGCACGCCGAGAAGCAGCAGGCGCTTTTTCTCCGCGCCGGAGCAGTCCTCCATGGCGGTGAGCATCAGGCTCATGCCGCCCACGACGCCGACCGCGCCGGCCTTGGAGAAGTTCATGCTCTGGTAGCAGTCGGCCGCGAAGGCGCCCAGGATCACCGCCGTCATCACCAGCGCGGGCCAGAGCCGGAAGCGGCGCAGCAGCGTCCAGGTCAGGGCCGTGAAGCCCAGCAGCAGCGCCAGATACTGGCAGAAGCTGTACCAGTTGAAGCCGTCTCCGAACACGCTGTACAGGGCCTTGAGCAGCATGCCGAGAAAGATATGGATATACGGCACGTAGACGGTCTTCCGGCTGAGCTGGCCGTCGACGAATTTGGACATGAAGAGATCGTCGTTGGTCTCCCACATCGGCACGAAAAGCGTCAGCATCACGGCGAGGAACAGCAGATTGATCGCAAAGGCCAGCGCGACGCGCGGCCAGCCCCGTTTTTCCCAGGTCTCCCGAAGCTTCATGCCGCGCCCCCTTTCCGGATGCGGTAGATTTGCAGCCCCGTCTGCGCGCTCAGGGGCTCGACCCGCTCCGCCCCGGCGCCGGGGTCGTAGTGCTCGCGCAGATAGCGCAGCGTGAGCTCGATATCGTCCTCGATCAGATACACCCGCTCGTTGCCGATGCAGTCGCGGTAGGGGTTTTCCACCCCGTAGCGGCGCAGGTTGTCCATGATCGTCGGGTGGCCGCAGTCAAAGCCGCCGAGCAGGACGATCCTGTCCCAGTAGCCCTTCGGCACGGTCTCAAAGGGGGAATACAGCCGGTCGCTGACGGTGTCGAGCTTGGCCAGATACACATGCTCCGTGTCCTCCAGCAGCGTTTCGACCGCGGCGCGCTCCGCGGAAACGTCCTCGGCCGGCGCGCTGCGGAAGGACGGGCGCGTCAGGAAAAAGCTCGTCCCCAGGGCGAGCAGCAGCAGAAGCGCGCTCAAAAGCCGCTCGGCGGCGAGGCGCTCCCGGTCCAGCAGATACGCGCAGACCGCCGCCAGCGAAAAGAGCAGGCCCATGTCCACCCGGTCGACCAGAAAGCGGCCGCGCCGGATCAGATAGAGATAGGCCGCCAGAAAGACCAGCCCCGCAAAGGCCAGCGCCAGCCAGTCCCGGAGCTCATGCTTCCCGCCGCACAGCCACAGGGCCAGCAGCAGGAGCAGGCCGTAGATCCCGTAGTTGACGAAAAAGCCGGGGATGCATTTGTCGAGGAACACGCCCAGGCACTCGCCCCAGGAGCGGGCGGGGAACCTTAAATCCCGCGCCTCGGAGATCGCCTGCATCACCTCGCCCGAAAACACCTCGGGGTCGAAGTAGTTGCCCTCGTACAGCATGCGCACGTCCGTCTCGGACAGGCCGAGCGCCTCATACGCCTCCGGCATCTCGTCCCAGGCGGGCCTGCCGTAGTCGGAGTAGGCCACGCGGATCGTGTCGAAGCGGGCATAGGATGCCCAGGGTTCCTTTGCCCAGGCGGCCCGGTCGACGCCCCAGAGCCCCGCCGCAAGCAGCACGACGGCGGCAAAGGGCAGGCAGAAGCGGGCAAGGCGCCGCGCCTTCTTCTCCGCGCCCTTTTCCCACAGGATCGTCCAGACCCGGCGCAGGCAGAGCGCCGCCGTGATCGCAAGGCAGGGCAGCGCCTCCCGGTCGCGCAGCAGAAAGCCGAACAGGCAGAGCGCGCCGCCGCACAGCAGCGCCGCGCGCTTTCCGCCGTTTTCCGCGGCGTAGACGGTCAGCACCATGCCGCAGACCGTACAGACGGCGGCGGTCTTGGTGTAGTTGATGAGGGTCAGCGCGTCCAGACCGAAAAAGAGCAGCAGCGCCAGCGTCACAAGGCTCCCGCGCAGCACGCCGAGGCGCGCGTTCAGCACCGCCCCCAGCGCCGTGAAGCCCGCAAGGAGCAGCGCGTACTGGCAGAGGGTATGCCAGGGCGCGCCCTGCCCGAGGACGCGGTAGACGCCCTTGAGCAGCGCGGCGGCGACAATGTTCAGATAGGGGATGTGCGCGGTCGGCACGGCCATCTGCCCGTCGACAAAGGCGGCGAGGGTCAGATCGTCGTTGCTCTCGAAGCCGACGCGCACGAGCGACACCGTCAGCAGGAGGAACAGGACGCAGAGGAGCAGCGCGGCCAGAAGCCGCGCGCTTCCGCTCCCGTTCAGACGGTCGATCCGGTGCATGGACGCCTCTCCTTTATACGTTTTCCGCGAAGCGCAGGAAGGCCGCGCGGCCCGCCTCGTCCCGTTTGAAGACGCCCGCGTGCTCCAACACCTTCATGAACACCACGCCGACCTCCTGCCGCAGGATCTCCTCCGCGTTGTCGGCGGTGAAGACGTGGCGGGACTTGAGCTCCTCCGCCCAGGCCGCGTGCGAGGCCAGCGTGGGCGTGGCGTACAGGTCGCCGCCGGACACGAGCGCGTCGGCAAGCTCCCTGAGCTCGGTCTTGAGCCGCGCCGGCAGCACCGCCAGACCCATGACCTCGATCAGGCCGATGTTCTCCTTCTTGATGTGGTGCAGCTCCTGATGCGGGTGGTAGAGGCCGAGCGGGTATTCGGGCGTGGTGAGATTGTTGCGCAGCACAAGGTCGAGCTCGAAGTCCGTCCCCCGTCTGCGGGCGATGGGCGTGATGGTGTTGTGCTTCTCGCCGTCGGTCTCGGCGTAGACCGTGACGCTCTCGTCCGTCCAGCCGCGCCAGGCCGTGAGGATGCGGTCGGCGAGGTCGGCCAGGCGCCCGGGGTCCGCGCCGCGCAGGCGGATCACGGACATCGGCCACTTGACGATCCCGGCGCTCACGTCCCCGAAGCCGCGGAACGAAAGCTCCGTCTCGATCTCCGCCCTCTCCATGGCGAAGCTGTAGTGCCCGCCCTGGAAATGGTCGTGGCTGAGGATGGAGCCGCCCACGATGGGCAGGTCGGCGTTCGAGCCGAGGAAGTAGTGCGGGAACTGACCGACAAAGTCCAGCAGGCGCAGGAAGGCGGCCTTGCTGATCTTCATGGGCACATGCTCCGCGTTGAGCACGATGCAGTGCTCGTTGTAGTAGACGTAGGGGGAGTATTGCAGGAAGAAGGCCTCGCCGTTCAGGGTCAGCGGAATGAGGCGGTGGTTCGAGCGCGCGGGATAGCGCAGATTGCCCGCGTAGCCCTCGGCCTCGCGGCAGAGCAGGCACTTGGGATAGCCGCCCGCCTTGGCCTTCCCCGCCGCCGCGATGGCCTTGGGGTCCTTCTCCGGCTTGGAGAGATTGACCGTGATGTCGAGCTCGCCGTACTCGGTGGCGCTCTTCCATTTGAGGTCCTTCTTCACCCGGTAGGTGCGGATGTAGTCCGTCGCGCGGCTGAGACCGTAGTACCAGTCCGTGGCGGCGCGCGGGCTTTCCAGGTATTTTGCGCGGAAGCTGCGCACGACCTCGGAGGGGCGCGGGGTCAGAAGGCCCATGAGCCGCGCGTCGAAGAGGTCCTTCTCGGTGATGCTGTCGTCGATGAGGCCCTTCTCCACGCCGAAGGCGATCAGCTCGGCAAGGATGCTCTCGAGCTCGTCCGGCCCCTCGGTCCGTTCGGGCCGCTCAAAGCTCTCGAGCCCGAGCGCGGCGAGCAGGCTGTTCTCCGCCCAGACGCGGTCCTCCTCCCCGATCAGCCCCGCGCG
>CADCLH010000046.1 GCA_902802215.1 Oscillospiraceae bacterium | reverse complement strand
GCACCGGCGCCATGCGGATGGAGGGAAAGACCATGACCCTCTCCGTCAAGGACGGCATGCTGATCTCCGCGGGGGACGACAACGTCTCGACCTTTGAAAAAACGGACCGCAGCGCGGGCTGATAACAAGTCGAATACTTCATAACATAAAGGAGATTTTCACTATGAACCGCAAAACGCTCAATATCCTCATCCCCATGCTCTCGCTGGTCATCTTCTTCGTCTGGGGCTGGATCGAAGGCAGCTTCAAGCACAGCTGGATCATCTTCATGGTGTCCGGCATGGCCTACGCCATTCTCCCGACCCTCGACAAGAAGAAAGAGAAGGAAGAGAAAACGGACAAGGACGAATGACCGTACGGCGGGGAGCATTTTAGGTTGCTCCCCGCCCGTATAATTTCACGCTCCGTTGGTGAGACTAAGAGGCAGAACCCTACATACGATGTTTTGAGGGCGAAGATTCTTTGGAGTGTGAAATCGCATGGTCAAACGAGGAGACATCTATTTTGCCGACCTGAGCCCGGTGGTCGGCAGCGAGCAGGGCGGCATGCGCCCGGTCCTGATCGTCCAGAACGACATGGGCAACCGGCACAGCCCCACGGTCATCGCGGCGGCCATCACCAGCCAGACCGGCAAGGCGAAGCTGCCCACGCACATCCAGCTCACGGGACGCAGCACGGGCCTCAACCGCGACAGCGTCATCCTGCTCGAGCAGATCCGCACCATCGACAAGTCCCGCCTGCGCGAGCGCATGGGGCGTCTCGACGCGGGCACGATGAGCGCCGTGGACAGCGCCCTGGCCGTCAGCTTCGGCCTCGGCCCCGCCAACTAGCATAGTTTTTTCCTCCCGCCCATACACTGTGGGCGGGAGTTTTATACCCAAAAGGAGGATATGATGGACTATCCCGTTTTCATCGGCGGCGAACAGGCCGGTACGCTCCGCGAGAGTCAAAGCGGCCTCTATACGCTCTTCGAGGCAAGTCTGCCGGAGGACCCCGGAGGCCTCGTGCGCCTTTATGTGCACGGCGGCGGAGAGAGCGCGTATCTCGGCCTCATGACGCCGGGCGGAGGCGGCCTCGCCCTGCGCCGCAGGCTCAGCGCGCTGGAGCGCCGCGCTCTCCCCGCCGCGATCGCCTTCGCCTCCGACGCTCCGGAAGCCTCTAACGCCCCGGAAACCTCTGATACGTCCGGGGACGACGCCGGGAAGGCGCCCCCCGCCCCCGCTCAGGACGAGGCAGGTTTACATAATGTAAGCGTTCCCCCACAGACCACGCTCTCCGCCTGTCCGTGGCCCGCCCCGGCGCCGGAGGGAGACGGGGATCTGCTGTGGCTGCGCTGCACCGACGGCACCCTCCGCGCCTTCGACGGCGTGAGCGGTCTGGTCGCCTTCCCCGCCGCTTTGAAGCGCCCGGTCCGGGGAGCGGAGCTGCGGCGGATCGGCGACGCGGACTATCTGGTGTTTCGGCGTTAGAAATCGGAGAGAAACGGGAAAAAGCCATTGTGGAACGGGGGAAAATGAGATATAATAGTTTAGATTCATACCGTTTCATAAACAACAAAGGAGATGTTTTCCCATGCTGATGACGGATCTGATCGCGAAAAAACGCGACGGCTTTGAACTGAGCACCGAAGAGATCGACTGGATGATCCGCTCCTATGTCGACGGCGAGGTCGCCGATTATCAGATGTCAGCCATGTGCATGGCGATCTTCTTCCGCGGCATGACCGCGCGGGAGACGCTTGACCTGACGACGGCCATGATGCTCTCGGGCGAGACCATCGACCTGTCGGCCATCGACGGCGTCAAGGCGGACAAGCACTCCACCGGCGGCGTCGGGGACAAGACCAGCCTGATCCTCTGCCCGATGGTCGCGGCCTGCGGGGTCAAGATCGCCAAGATGTCCGGGCGCGGCCTCGGCCACACCGGCGGCACGCTGGACAAGCTGGAGAGCTTCCCCGGCTTCAACATCGGCATCGGCGAGGAGCGCTTCATTGAGAACGTCAACCGCATCGGCATCTCGCTGATCGGGCAGACGGCGGACATCGTCCCGGCCGACAAGAAGCTCTACGCCCTGCGCGACGTGACTGGCACCGTGCCGAGCATCCCGCTGATCGTCAGCTCCATCATGTCCAAGAAGCTGGCCTCGGGCGCGGACGTGATCGTGCTGGACGTCAAGTGCGGCAGCGGCGCTTTCATGAAGACCGAGGAACAGGCCCGGGAGCTGGCCGAGGGGCTGACGCGCATCGGCAGGCTCGCCGGGAAAAAGTGCGCCGCGGTCATCACCGACATGGACCAGCCGCTCGGCTGCGCGGTCGGCAACGCCCTGGAGGTCAAGGAGGCGATCTCCGTGCTCAAGGGCGAGACGAAGGGCGATCTGCTGGAGCTCTGCCTCACGCTCGGCGCCTGCATCCTGACCGAGGCGGGCTTTGCCGCCGACGCCGAAAGCGCGCGGGCAAAGCTGCTCGAGACCGTCGAGAGCGGCGCGGCCCTCAAAAAGCTGGCCGAGATGGTCGAGGCCCAGGACGGCAGCGCCGCGGACGTGTACGATCCCTCCCGCCTGCCGCTGGCTCCGGTCCAGCTCGAGGTCCCGTCGGAGCGCGCGGGCTATCTCAGCCACATCGAGGCCGAGAAGGTCGGCCTGATCTCCATGCACCTCGGCGGCGGCCGCGCCACCAAGGAGAGCGACATCGACCTGTCGGTCGGCCTGGTGCTGCACAAGAAGGTCGGCGACGCCGTGGCCGCGGGCGAGAGCCTCGGCACCATCCACGCCCCGGACGCGGAGAAGGCCGCCGAGGCCGCCGATCTCCTGCGCGCCTGCTGCACGATCTCCGACACGCCCGTAGAGCGCCCGGCCCTCATCAAGGCCATCATCCGCTGATTCATTACCAACACAAGAGAAGGAGCCGAAGAAATGAAGTACATCATGTCTCTCGACCAGGGCACCACCAGTTCCCGCTGCATCCTCTTTGACAAGTCCGGCAACATCTGCGCCGTCGTCAACAAGGAATTCCGCCAGATCTTCCCCAAGCCCGGCTGGGTGGAGCACGACGCCAACGAGATCTGGGAGACCACCTACGAGGTCGCCCACGCCGCCATGTCCAAGCTCGACGTCCGCGCCGCCGACATCGCCGCCATCGGCATCACCAACCAGCGCGAGACCACGGTCGTCTGGGACAAGGAGACGGGCGAGCCCATCGCCAACGCCATCGTCTGGCAGTGCCGCCGCACCTCCGACATCATCGACAAGCTGGTGGCGGACGGCCACGCCGACAGCATCCGGAAAAAGACCGGCCTCGTGCCCGACGCCTACTTCTCCGGCTCCAAGATCCAGTGGCTGCTGGACAACGTGCCCGGCGCGCGCCGCAGAGCCGAGGCGGGCAAGCTCCTGTTCGGCACGATCGACACCTGGCTGATCTGGAAGCTGACCGGCGGGCGCGTGCACGTCACCGACTACACCAACGCCAGCCGCACCATGCTCTTCAACATCCACACGCTCGAGTGGGACAGGGAGCTGCTGGAGCTGCTGCGCGTCCCCGCCTCCATGCTGCCCGCGGTCAAGCCGAGCTCCTGCGTCTACGGCAAGACCGAGTTTGAGATGTTCGGCGGCGAGATCCCCATCGCGGGCGCTGCGGGCGACCAGCAGTGCGCGCTCTTCGGCCAGTGCTGCTTCGAGTCCGGCACCATGAAAAACACCTACGGCACCGGCTGCTTCCTGCTGATGAACACCGGCACGGAGCCCGTCGAGAGCCGCAACGGCCTCGTCACCACCATCGCGGCCTCGACCGGCGATCAGGTCCAGTACGCGCTCGAGGGCAGCATCTTCGTCGCGGGCGCGGCCATCCAGTGGCTGCGCGACGAGCTCGGCGTGCTCACCTCCGCCAAGGAGAGCCAGCAGTACGCCCAGCGTGTGCCCGACACCGCGGGCGGCTACGTCGTCCCGGCCTTCACCGGTCTCGGCGCTCCGCACTGGAGCCAGCGCGCACGCGGCTGCGTGGTCGGCATCACCCGCGGCTTCAGCCGCGCCCATCTGGTGCGCGCCACGCTCGAAAGCCTGGCCTACCAGACCCACGACATCGTCCGCGCCATGGAGCGCGACTCCGGCATCCCGATCGCCGAGCTCAAGGTCGACGGCGGCGCGAGCGCCAACAACTTCCTGATGCAGTTCCAGTCCGACATCGTCGGCTGCGACGTCTACCGCCCGCGCTGCATCGAGACCACCGCTCTGGGCGCGGCGTATCTCGCGGGCCTCGCTGTCGGCTACTGGTCGAGTCTCGAGGACGTCAGGAGCAACTGGGCCGTCGATCAGGTTTTCACCCCGAAGATGGACGAGCCTCGGCGCAGAGAGCTGCTGCGCGGCTGGGCCAAGGCCGTCAGATGCGCCCTGCTCTGGGGAGAGGAATAATGGGTTCGGAATGTGGAGTTTGAAGCTATGGATCTGACAAAGCTGAAAAACGCCGAGCTGTTTCTGTTCGACATGGACGGGACGCTCTATCTGGGCGACGAGGTCTACGAGGGCGCCATCGAGCTGATGGAGGATCTGCCCCGGCTCGGCAAAAAGTATATCTACCTGACCAACAACTCCTCCCGGGCGGGCGAGGACTACATCACCCGCCTGAGGAAGCTCGGCTTCCCCTGCCAGCGGGAGAACGTCTTCACCTCCGGCATGGCGACCGGCATGTACCTCAACCAGCGCCACCCCGGCGCGAAGGTCTACCTCGCCGGGACGCGGGCCTTCTACCGCGAGCTGCAAAGCTACGGCATCGACCTGGTCAACGACGAGAACGGCCACACTGAGGCCGACACCGTGGACGTGGTGGTGCAGGGCTTCGACACGCAGCTCGTGTACGAGAAGCTGGAGCGCGCCTGCCACTTCCTGCGGCGCGGCGCCGAATTCATCGCTGCCAACCCCGACTGGGTCTGCCCCATGCCCAACGACGAGGTCCTGCCCGACTGCGGCAGCATCTGCGCGCTGCTCACCGCCTCGAGCGGGGTCAAGCCCAACTACATCGGCAAGCCCAACCGCAACATGATCGACGTCATCTCCGAGATGACCGGCATCCCCAACGAGCGCATCTGCGCCGTCGGCGACCGGATCTACACCGACATCGCGGTGGCGCAGAACGCGGGCAGCGTGTCGGTGCTGGTGATGTGCGGCGAGACGGACGAGGTGATCCTCGCCGCCGCCGAGCGCAGGCCCGACTACGTCCTCGCCGACGTGCACGAGCTGCACGAGCTGCTGAAAGGCTGAACCCGGTCCCCCACCCTATTCTGAGAAACAACGCCCCCGGGAATCCCGGGGGCAGCTTATGACATCTATGACAAAACTCGCCCCTTATTATCTCCCCTCGGCCTGCTTCCTGCTGCTGACGGTCTTTTTCCTGCTGATGCCCCCGCTGCGCAGCTGCGCGCTCGCCGGCGGCTCCCGCCGCCTCGACCGGCGCGACGCGCTTCTGGCAGGCGTGCTGACGCTCGCCTACGCCGTCTGCGCCTTCACGGGCCTCGGCAACACCCGCTCCCCGCAGACCTTTACCGATATGGAAAACAGGACCGTCGAGCTGACGCTCGATCTCAGCGGCGGCACGGTCTCCCATCTGATGCTCTTTACCGGCGTCGGCATCGGCGACTATCAGATCCGCTACACCACCGACGGAACGGACGACTACGAGCTGGCGCATTTCTATCAGAGCCACGCGGACGTGCTCAAATGGCACGACGTGGATATCGACTACTGGCTGACCGGCGGCACGATCCGCATCACCGGGAACTACAACGTCTGGCTCGGAGAGGTCGCCGCGCTGACCGAGGACGGGCAGCTGGTCGGGCTCACATCCGAAGACGCCGCGCTCTGCGACGAGCAGGATCTGGTCCCTCCCAAGCTGACCTTCATGAACTCGAGCTACTTTGACGAGATCTATCACGCGCGCACGGCCTGGGAACAGCTCCACCGCGTCCCGGCCTACGAGATCACGCATCCGCCGCTCGGCAAGACGATCATCGGCCTCGGCATCGCCCTCTTCGGCATGACCCCCTTCGGCTGGCGCTTCTCCGGGACGCTCTTCGGCGTGCTGATGCTGCCGCTGCTGTATATCCTGGCCAAGAAGCTCTTCGGCGGCAGGACCGTCCCCACCGCCTGCACGGCGCTGATGGCGACGGATTTCATGCACTTCGTCCAGACCCGCATCGCCACCATCGACGTCTACGCCGTGTTCTTCATCCTGCTCATGTACCTGTTCATGTACCTGTTCGTGAGCGAGGGAAAGCTCTGGGCCCTGGCGCTGTCGGGCGTCAGCTTCGGTCTCGGCGCGGCCTGCAAGTGGACCTGCCTGTACGCGGGCGCGGGCCTCGCCGTGCTGTGGGCGATCTGGGCGGTCGAGAGCGCGAAAAGCGGCGCGCTCGGCTGGAAGGGCTTTCTGAAAAACTGCGGCTTCTGCGTCGTGTTCTTCATCCTCGTCCCCGTGCTGATCTACGATCTGGCCTATCTGCCCTACGGACTTGCCGCCGGCCATCCCAACCCCTTCAGCGCCGACTACATCCGCATCGTGCTGAGAAACCAGAAATACATGTTCTCCTACCACTCCGCCCTGGTTTCCACGCATCCCTACTCCTCGCGCTGGTACCAGTGGCTGCTGGACATCCGCCCGATCCTCTACTATCTGGAGTACTTCCCCAACGGGACGCACGCCAGCTTCGGCGCCTGGGTCAACCCCGTGCTGTGCTGGGGCGGACTTCTGGCCCTGTTTGCGCTGGCTTATCTCGCCGTCGTCCGGCGCGACAAGGTCTCGCGCTTCATCCTGATCGGCTATCTCGCGCAGCTGCTGCCCTGGATCCCGGTCACGCGCCTGACCTTCGCCTACCACTATTTCCCCTGCACGCTTTTCCTCGCCCTGGCCCTCGGGCGCTGCTTCAGCGTGATGCGCCTGAACGTCCCCAGAGGCCGGCTCTGGATCGCGGGCTTCACGGGCCTGAGCCTCGCCGTCTTCATCCTGTTCTATCCCAGCCTCGCCGGCCTCCCGGTGCGGTCGGGCTTCCTGCGCTCCTGGCTGCCCACCTGGCCGTTCTGAGGGGAGGGAGCCGTATGGAGGACCGGAATATCGCCATGGCGGTCCGGATCGCGCAGCGCGCGGCAGAGCGGGGCGGCGCGGTCTACTATGTCGGCGGCTTCGTCCGGGACCGGCTGCAGGGGGCGGAGACCAAGGACGTCGACATCGAGGTGCACGGCCTGTACCCGGCGCAGCTTGAGGCGATCCTCGACGCGCTCGGCGAGCGCGACGCCGTCGGGGAGAGCTTCGGGATCTACAAGCTCAAGGGCTGTTCGCTCGACATCGCCATGCCGCGGCGGGAGGAGAAACGCGGCTCCGGGCACCGGGACTTCGACGTCTGCGTGGACCCCTTCCTCGGCGCCTTCAAGGCCGCGCAGCGGCGCGACTTCACGATCAACGCCCTGATGGAGAACGTCCTCACCGGCGAGATCGTCGACGGCTTCGGCGGGCTGCGGGATCTGCGAAACGGCGTGCTCCGGCACGTCAGCGACGCGAGCTTCGCCGAGGACCCGCTGCGGGTGCTGCGCTGCGCGCAGTTTGCCGCCCGCTTCGGCTTCACGGTGGCAGACGAGACCGCCGCGCTGTGCGAAAAAATGGAGCTGTCCGCGCTGGCGAAGGAACGGGTAATGGGCGAGCTGGAAAAGGCTCTGCTCAAGGCCGACGCCCCCTCCGTCTTCTTTGAGACGCTGCGGCGCATGGGGCAGCTGTCCGTCTGGTTTCCGGAGCTGGAGCAGACCGTCGGCATCCCGCAGAGTCCGCGCTTTCACGCCGAGGGGGACGTCTGGACGCACACGATGCTCGTCACGGACGCGGCCGCCGCGCTGCGCGGCAGGACCGACAAGCCGCTCGCCCTCCTGCTGGCCGCCCTCACGCACGATTTCGGCAAGGCGGTGTGCTCGCAGACCGTGGATGGTCAGATCCACAATTACGGCCACGAGACGCTCGGCCTGCCGCTGGCGGAGGCCTTCCTGCGGCGGCTCACGAGAGAGAAGGCGCTGATCGAAACCGTGCTGAATCTTGTTGAGAACCACATGAGACCCAACATTCTGGCGGCCGACCGGGCCTCCGTCAAGGCCACGAACCGCATGTTCGACCGCTCCGCCGACCCGGAGGCGCTGATCCTGCTGGCCGTCGCCGACCGGCGCGGATCGCTCCCGCTGCGCGAGGCCGACAGCGCTTTCCTGTATGAGCGCCTCGGCATCTACCGGGAGTATCTGTCCAGACCCCATGTGACGGGACGGGATCTGATCGGGGCGGGAGTCCCGCCCTCGGAGCGCTTCTCCGGGTATCTGGACTACGCGCACAAGCTGCGGCTGGCCGGCGTTCCAAAAGAAAACGCGCTGCGCCAGACGCTGGCGCTCGCGCGAAAACAGGGCGATATGAAAGGATAAAGCACACCCGGGACCGTATGGTCCCGGGTGTATGCGTTTCATACGATCTCAAGAGAGGATGGGCTTGCAGGCCTCGGCCAGCGCGTCCTTCTTCGCCTGAGCCTCGGCAAGATCCGCGCCCTTGGTGGTGAAGTAGGTCTTGATTTTCGGCTCGGTGCCGGAGGGACGGACGATCACCGTCGAGCCGTCGGCCAGCTTGTAGATCAGCACGTTCGCCTTCGGCAGACCGGTCTTTTCGGGGTCGTCATAGTCGGTGACGCTCTCGACCGCGACGCCGCCGAAGTCGGCCGGGGCGTTCTCGCGCAGGCCCTTCATGATGCCGGACATCTTGTCCATGCCCGACAGGCCCGGGAACTCGAAGGAGTCGACCTTGTTCAGGTAGCGGCCGTACTGGGCGTAGATCTCCTCGAGACGCTGCTTGATCGACGAGCCGATGCTGCGGTAGTAGGCCGCCATCTCGCAGATCAGCATGGAGGCGATGACCGCGTCCTTGTCGCGCACATAGGGGCCCGCGAGGTAGCCGTAGCTCTCCTCGAAGCCGAAGATGAAGCGGTCGACCTCGCCGGCGGCCTCGAGGCGCGCGATCTGGTCGCCGATCCACTTGAAGCCCGTCAGCACGTGGCGCAGCTCTACCCCGTAGTGGGCGGCCACCGCGTCGGCCAGCGGCGTGGAGACGATGGACATGACGGCGACCGGGTTTTCGGGCATGGTGCCCTGCTCGATGCGGCCGGCGCAGATGTAGTCCAGCAGCAGCACGCCCATCTCGTTGCCGGAGACCAGCTCGTAGCTGCCGTCCGGGCAGCGCATGGCGATGCCCACGCGGTCGGCGTCCGGGTCGGTGGCCAGCATCAGGTCGGCGCCGGTCTCCTTGGCGAGCTCGAGGCCGTATTTCAGCGCCTCGAAGATCTCGGGGTTCGGGTAGGGGCAGGTCGTGAAGTAGCCGTTGGGGTACTCCTGCTCGGGCACGATGGTGATGTCCGTGATGCCCATGTCGCCCAGCACCTTCGTCACGGGCACCAGACCCGTGCCATTGAGCGGCGAGTAGACCAGCTTCAGCCCCGCCGTGCGGGCCAGACCCGGCCGGACCTGTCTGGCCTCGATCGCCTCATAGAAGGCCTTCTTGCAGTCGTCCCCGACGAAGCGGATCAGGCCCTTCTCCACGCCCTCGGCAAAGGAGATGCGCTTGGCCCCGGTCAGCACGTCGGTCTTCTGGATCTCGTCGTAGACGATGGCGGCCGCGTCGTCGGTCATCTGGCAGCCGTCGGGCCCGTAGGCCTTGTAGCCGTTGTACTTCGCCGGGTTGTGCGAGGCCGTCACCATGATGCCGGCGTTGCACTGGTAGTAGCGGGTCGCGAAGGACAGAGCGGGAACGGGCATCAGCGCGTCGTAGATGCGCACCTTGATGCCGTTGGCCGCCAGCACGCCCGCAGCCTCCTTGGAGAACACGTCGCTCTTGAGGCGGCTGTCGTAGGCGATCGCCACGGTCTGCGTGCCGCCCTGGGTCAGCACCCAGTTGGCCAGGCCCTGCGTCGCCTGCCGGACCACCCAGATGTTCATGCGGTTCGTGCCCGCGCCCAGCGTGCCGCGAAGCCCCGCGGTGCCGAATTTCAGCGAGACGGCGAAGCGGTCCTTGATCTCCTCCTCGTTGTCCCTGACCTTCAGCAGCTCGGGCAGAAGATCGGGGTCCTCCAGGTTGTAGGCGAGCCAGCGCTCATACATCTCTCGATACATAGCTTCCTCCTGTTATAAAGATTGTTCCGTGTTATGACACTTTTGCTGTTTCCATCTTACCATAAGCGCCCGCGCGCTTCAATCTCTTTTTTCTCCGTACGGCAATCCGAAGTTGCGCCCTCGCGGGCGCTGTGCTACACTGGCGGCAAAGAGTTTTGCCGGGAGGCGATCCGCTATGGATATGAAAAAAAAGGGCGCGCCCGCGCTTGTCCCCTGCCCCGACTACGCGCCGGAGACGGTGCGCCGTGCGCTGGAGGCCGCGATCGAGGCTGCGGGCGGGCTCGACTGGGTGAGGCCCGGCATGCGCGTCGGGATCAAGCTCAACCTCTGCGCGGCCAAAAAGCCGGAGTGCGCGGCGACCACGCATCCCGTCCCCGCCGCCGAGCTCACGCGGATGCTGAAAGAGCGCGGCGCCGAGGTCGTGCTCGGCGACAGTCCGGGCGGCCCCTTCGTCGCCCCGCTGATGCGCCGCTGCTATGAGGCCGCCGGCCTGCGGCTGTGTGCGGAGGCGGGCGGGACGCTCAACGAGGACTTCGGCTACACCGAGGTCGACAACCCGGAGGGAAAGAGCCTCAAGCGCTTCGCCTATGTGGACTGGCTGCGCGGCTGCGACGCCGTCGTCAGCTTCTGCAAGCTCAAATCCCACGGCATGATGGGTATGACCGCCGCGGTCAAAAACCTCTACGGCGTGATCCCCGGCACCTACAAGAGCGAGTACCACTATCAGCACGAGGACCCGATGCGCTTCGCCGACATGCTCGTCGACCTCAACGAGTACGTGCGGCCGCGCCTGTGCCTGTGCGACGCGGTGGAGATCATGGAGGGCAACGGCCCCACGATGGGCACGCCCCGGCATCTCGGCCTGCTGCTGGCGGGTACGGACCCCTACCGCCTCGACCGGCTGAACGCCGCCCTGCTCGGCATCCGGGAAAAGGAGATCCCCTATCTCGAGGCCGCCAAACGCCGCGGTCTGCTGTCTCAGGAGGAGCCGGAGCTCGCCGCGCTGGCAAAGCCCTACGCGCTGCGGGACTTTCAGCGCTCCGGGGCCACGGCCTCGTGGTTTGCCCAGTCGGACGAGGACCGCGGGATGCGCCGGGTGCTCAAGCGCAGCATGTACGTGCTGTTTCGCTCGCGCCCGGAGCCGGGGAAGGACTGCATCGGCTGCGGCAAGTGCGCGCGCGACTGCCCCGCCCACGCCATCACGATCGTGAAGGGGCGGGCGAAGATCGACCGGCGCGCCTGCATCCGCTGCTTCTGCTGTCAGGAGTTCTGCCCGACGGGCGCCATGCGGGTGCGGCGCTCGCCTGTTGCGAAAATCACGGGAAGATAAAAAACGATTGGACGGCTCCGAAGAGTCGTCCAATCGTTTTTAAAGCAGCAGCATCAGCGCGGGGATCAGTCCGCCAGCTCGCGCATCCATCTCCACGGCATCCGGGAGAGGAGCTCGCAGGCGAGCCAGCTCAGCAGATAGAT